>CAZHEZ010000017.1:0-67998 GCA_964531315.1 uncultured Candidatus Obscuribacterales bacterium
ATCGCTGTCTTGAAGGCATCGGGATCTCCGACCAGCCATGATTCGCAACGCGCAGTAAGTACGACTGCCGACTTGGTATCGTCAATTGCTTCCCTGGCGGCTTTGATACGCTCGATAGCGATACTGCGCTCGTATAGCGGCTTAGCATCATCACCAGTGGCGTCCTCTATGGACAGACCAGCAACTCCGGTAGCGACGCAGCGCTTCACATTCTCCGCAACATCTTCGAGTGCATCGGCATACCCATTTTGATAATCCGCGTTGATTGGCAGATCAGTGGCTCTGACTAGTTCTTGAAGATGAGCAAGAACATCATCGCGTGAAAGTGACGTCACACTATCAGGCAGTCCGCGCGTAAAAGCCAGGCCGGCCGATGTCGAGGCCAGAGCCTTAAAACCCAGATGCTCCAGGACTTTTGCAGAACCAACATCCCATGGGTTTGGTATTACAAAACAACCTTCTCTGTGCAAATGCCGAAATGTTGATACTGCTTTTGAAACTTGAATTGGAGTGACCATTGCAAAACTCCCTAGATTGACAAACTATCAAGTGGATTCCATACTTTAACCTAACCGAGAGCCGCAAGCGCCTCGCTCAATTCATCAATCGTTTGAAAACGTTCTTCCGGCTGTTTCTTCAAGCAGCGATCGATAATGTCGCGCATTGCCTGCGGGATATCGGATTTGGCAGGCAATGGCGGCGGTGCTTTATAAATGTGCGCTGCAATTGTCTCCATCGTGCGTTTCGATTCGAATACAGGCACCCCAGTCAGTGCGTGATACATTGCACATCCGATCACGTAGATGTCTGAGACTGCGGTTCTCTCCTCGCCCTGCCAATACTCCGGGCTGGTGGTGAGCGGATCGCCGGACTGATCCCGCGTTCTGAGCGTCGCTTTGATCCATCCGAGACTGCGCACCAATTTATCGGTGAGACCGAAGTCGGAAATTTTGACAACTGGGTGAGCCTTCAAATTGGAGACGTAAATTTTGCTCAGCTTCAAATTGCTGTGAAAAACACCCTGAGAGTGCGCGTATTTGAGAGCACCACAGACAGGCAAGAAAATCTTTACTACCTCGGCTGTAGTAAGCGGTCCTCGCTCTTTCAGCATCTGTGCAACATTGGGCGCATGAAAAAACTCCATCACCAAAAATAGTTCGCTTTTGTTTAGCCATCCCCATTCAACAATTGATGCAATTGATGAATGTTCGAGCATTGCCCAGGCTTTGCAAGATTGAATGATATGAGCTGTTTCAGTTTCTCTGTGCACACCGGCATGAAAAACCTTCAACGCATATGGTCGATTCAGTCGTAAATGTTCGACTTTGTAGACTTCTGTGAGCGCACCCTTTCCGACCCAGTTCAATAGCTTATAGTGCTTGGCTGCAATGGCGTCGAATTTAGGTTCTTCCTTCCTCTTCAAGTAAGAACCATCGGCCGGACAAACCAAAATTCTTTTGTCTTCATATGTTTTCTGACAAATTTGACAAATGGAATGTTCGGTCTCACGGATTTCCTTGAGCCATCTCACTACTGCCGAATCATCGCCCAGGCTCTCTGTTTCTTCATCGATCTTCGGAGATGTTCTCAAAACAGTGACCGACTGAACACCATCTCCATTTGGTTCAATAAAAATTTGAAGAAAAGCAGTGCCCTTTTTACCGAGCAACATCAAGCTTCCATTGCGCACAGGAAACGTAATACCCGCTCTCAACCACTCGCCATCTATTGCCGTTCCATTAGTGCTCTTCAGGTCTTTCGCGCTGACACCTTCTGGATGCGCAGACAATTCGACATGCTTGTTGGAAACCGTGATGTCCTGAATGAGAATTTGATTGGCCGTTTTTCTCATTGGCGTTCTGCCAATCAAAATTGACTCGCCCTTTTTCAGATCGAAACGAACTTCCGAATTTTGATCGTTCAAAGTAGGAATTGCGGCAGTCATGCCAAGAAATAACCATCAGAGCCAGGGAAGCGTATATATTACAACAAAGATGATGGACGAACATTGGAGCCGGAGATAGCCTGTGTCGCAGGTTCTACAGCGACAAAATTCATCCCCGCATTTCCATGAGGTTGCCTGATTCGTAGCGGCGCAGGCCGATGTAGAAAGTGGATACTCCGACAAAGAGAACAGCCAGTGAACCGCCGAATGAATAGAGTGCCTCGACAATTGACATGTTCCGCAACGCACTGACAGGCAAATGACTGACAAACATGGCAGGCAGTAGGGTGAACAGCAGGATTTTGACAAAACCTTGAAAGATCGGCGATGGGTATGTGCTGAATGTAATCATGGCGATGCGCAATTGAGTCGAGACCGAATCGGCATTACCGATAAAGAAAGCGAGACTGCCTGTGAAAACGCTG
Organism: uncultured Candidatus Obscuribacterales bacterium; assembly: GCA_964531315.1. Taxonomy (GTDB): domain Bacteria; phylum Cyanobacteriota; class Vampirovibrionia; order Obscuribacterales; family Obscuribacteraceae; genus QKMZ01. The sequence goes on from CAZHEZ010000017.1 coordinate 2,371, forward strand.
AAGCCGACAAAGAGTACGGCGACCGAAAAAATCAATGCCATGAAGAGGCAAAAGTGCGGTAAATCCGGCCGCACGAATATCGTGTAAACGACCACTCCAAACAAAGCATCACCCCAGGAGGAAGCGCTGGTTCTGCCCAAAAGCAGATGCGGCAGCACAGCTCTGGGATAGAGCAACCATGAATCGAGTTCGCCCCTCATGATGATTCCTGAAAGTGTCAGCGCATTTCCCATGACTACGTGAGCGACGCCGAAGCCGGATGCGGCAATCGCCCAAAGGGTAATCACATCTTTGACTCCCCAGCCTTTGACGACAGGGAAGCGCGTGAAGAAAAGGCACCAGAATGCAATCCAGACAAAATCGTTGACGAACATTGCCACCATTTGCGAGATGAAGGCGCCGCGATATGCCAAAAGCGATTTGAAGTTGATGCGCAAGTAAGCACGCGCCAGTTCCAGGTAGGAGGTCAGCCAGTTCATCGCTCAACCCCCATGTGAGAAAACGCGTTTGAGCGCGATTGCGTAAACGACACGGATGGCGAATGAGAAAACCAGAATGGCGGCAAACTGTTGGGCAAGAAGGGAAAGAAAGAGCGGCACATCTCCTGTGACAAATGTTCGCGCCGGTGCATAAACTATTGCCGAGAATGGAAGTATCCTGAGAACTTGCTGCCAGCCGTCAGGAAAGAGTTCCAGAGGGATGAGCATGCCGCCCAGGATCATGGTCATACGCGAATAAATCAATGTAAGTCCGGTTGTATCCTCAAGCCAAAATGCCGCCAGCCCAATCAGGAAGTAGATTGAAAAATCAAGCGCAAAAGAAAGCGGCAACAACAGCAAAAACATGGCGATGCTTTGAATTTGAAAATCCAACGGTCCGACAAATATCAATGCAATGATCGAACCGACGGCAAAATTGATCGAGAAAGAAAGAACACGTTCGCCCGTCGTGTTGGCAAGCATATTGAGCGGATAAGAGAGCGGGCGCACCAGTTGCATGGCCAGCGATCCGGTGCGCACATCTTGATCGACAAGAGTAGCAATGGGTGGCAAAGACATGATGATTGACTCGGTGACGACCAGATACCACAACATTTGCTTCAATGACAAACCACCCAGAGAAGTTTGGTTTGTTTCGGCATAGGTGACTTTCCACAAGCAAAGAAAGATGTACAAAACCACAAAGAGAAAGATAGTCTTGCTGCCGATCTCGCCCAGATATGCCAGTTTTGACCGGATGCTGGTGATGGCGATGTAGAAGTATTTGCTCATGAAACACTCTCGTCATTGTCGATGTCATCATCGGCTTCATCGTCAGTGACCGCAGCGGAGGGAGTCGAGTAGATATGAGCGATAACTTCCTCCAGGGGTGGGTCTTCGATTGTGATATCGACCACAGAGCCGATGCGCATGATTTCAGTCATCACCTTTTCAATGGGGACGACAAGCGTGTCCACTTCGAATTTGAAAGCATGTCCTGATTCTTTCAAGGTTTTCACGCCGGACAAAGAAAATGGCTCGGGCATGTCGGCATATTTGACACTGAGCACCTTTTCGCGCAAATACTGCCTGCGCACTCGAGAAACCCTATCGTCCAGCACAACGCGGCCGTGATTGATGACAACGACACGTTTCGCCACGTGTTGAATGTCGCCGGCATCATGGCTGGTGAGAAAAACAGTGACACCATTTTCTTGATTCCACTCTCTAATCAGATCGCGAAGTTCTTGCCGAGCAATTACATCAAGTCCAATTGTCGGCTCGTCGAGAAAAATCACTTCCGGTCCGTGCAATAAGCTGCATGCCACTTCCGCACGCATTCTCTGTCCGAGCGAAAGTTTGCGAACAGGAGTATCGAGAAACGTGCTCAGTTGAAATCTTTCGATCAACATATCTCGGCGCGATTTAAAAACGTCTTTCTTGATCTCGTAGATTTTGGAAAGCAGCTCAAATGTATCTCCAGGCGGCAAGTGATACCAAAGTTGCGAACGCTGCCCGAATACCACGCCAATGCGGCGCGCCAGCTTGGTTCTTTCTTTCCAGGGCAGGCATCCCAGCACAGTGGCAGTGCCTGAAGTCGGGTGCAAAATGCCGGTCAGCATTTTTATCGTCGTGGATTTGCCGGCGCCATTTGGCCCGATGAAAGCAACAGACTGACCTTTCTCAATTTCCAGAGTGATTCCGTCCACTGCCTTCACATCGGTCGATGTCCAGCGGATGCCCTCTCGTTTTTTCAGCACGAAAGTTTTTACGAGCTGCGAGATGCTGACGGCACTTTCCATTTATTAAAGCTCGTTTCGATCTTTGGTATTTTTATTATCTTCTTCGCTTGCGTTTTGCACTCTGTCTCGTACTTTGCCTTGAAGCCTGTTTTATACTGGCGCCGCGCTTTCGAGTTTGTGCAGAACGATGCGACGAGGTTGACTGGCTCTTCTTTTGGGCAATTGCAGGTTTAGCTTGTTTGCTCTGTTTTGGCGACGAAGTTTGTTTTTGCGCTGGATTTTGTTTTTGCGATGGACTTTGAGCCTGCGCATGCAGCGGACTTTGCGCATAACTGGGCGACTGACTTTGCGCACCGTGAATTAGACTGCCGTGTGCCCCCGCGCCTGCTGCAGTTGGCGTAGAAGCCGGCGTCTTAATCGTCGAGGGCGGCGCTGCCTGCGCTGCGGAAGTAGCCGAAACCTGTTTCTTCTCCCAATTGCGCAACATAGTCACACCGTTTTCAAAGTCCGCCGCGCTCGAATAAAAATTGTGAGCACCATTATTTTGATAAGGATTACGCACATAGTAGAGATAAGTGGATTGCGCCGGATTGAGGGCAGCCAGCAAGGAAGAAAGCCCCGGAGAGCCAACAGGACCAGGCGGCAAGCCCTTGAAAATGCGCGTGTTGTAGGGAGAGCGCCGATCGATGTCGGACTGATAGACCTTGCCATTGTTGTGCCACTTGCCTTCAATCTTGGCTGCATAGACAACTGTCGAATCAACGCCAAGCGGCATGCCTTTGCTCATGCGATTGTAGACAACCGACGCCACTACCGGTCTTTCAGAATCCAGCTTGGCTTCGGTTTCAATAATAGATGCGACAGTGACAACCTCATGAATGGAAACCTTCTTGTCGGTTGCTGTCTTTGCCAGGTTTTCCTTCCACACTTTTCGAAAACGACCGACCATCCCTTTAATAACTTCTTTGGGCGTCATTCGCTCGACGATGAAATAAGTGTCCGGGTATAGATAGCCTTCCAGATTTCTGGCCAATGGATCTATATCGGAAATAAGCGACAGGTCACTCATCAAAGGCAGCGCATCGGTATCGGATTTCAGCCTGAGCGCAGGCACCGTCTTCATCGCTTTGGCGATATCAAAGCGGTTCCAACCTTCCAATATCGTCAATTTATCCGAATGGGCTCCGGCGCGCAGAACTTCGACCACACCGAAGGGAGAAACAGGCGAGCGAAATTGATAGTTGCCGGCCTGCACGATTGGCGTGCGCCCGGTCATTTTCAAGTACACGCGCAGAGGCAGAATGTCAGTGATAATGTCTTCGCGCGCCAAAAGTGCCAGAGTGTCTTCGAATGTCGCGCCGCGCGGAATCGCAATCGAAATGACCGCCTGGCGCAGCGGATGTGGCTCGGTCAAAGACTGCCACTTCCCGTACAGGAAATATCCCGCCGAGAGTATGCAAACAAGCAGAATAGCGAGCGCCGCGCGCAAGAACGTCATAGAGAAATAGTATATCCAGGAAATTGAATCCAGGGAAAAACCCCAGGATTGATCTGGTGAACTTTGGACTGATCTTTGGTCGCCCAGAGCTTACAGTGGCGTAGTCAATTGGAAACACCGCTCCCGGTAAATCAGATGCTAATCAAGGAGACGACTGCAATGAATAATCCCAGATCGACGACCCACATCGGCAACCAGGTCAGCCGCATACGTCGTTCGTCGACTGAGTCGTTCTTGAAAGCGGTGCAAGACCTCGACCCGGCTAGCCATGACAGAGTAATGACCACAATAGTCAGCCTCTATCCGGCTTTTGCCGCGCCAGAGACGGCTATAGCCGACAGCTTTAACAACTAGGTAAGTGAATCGAATCAGTGCCAGACGTGGGTGATGCAGCGCATCGCCCTATTTGGCGTTTTGCCCGAAAAATGTATTAGACCTTGGACCGCAGCTGGTCGGCGTCGACAATCGGTGTGTCGCAAAAACGGCATCTGGGCTCAAAACCGCCCGGAGTACGGACTACCGTATGACCGTAAAGGTTGCAATTTTGCGGCATGCGCTTGTCTTTGGGCTTGTAGGAGAAGTATGCCAGGAGCTCTTTCCACCATCTGACCGCAGTTTGCTTCAGTGTGATTTTGGTTCCTACCTTCTGCATTTCCTGCGTCCGCATTGAGCGAACCTGCTCGCGGGTAATTCTCTTGACCTTTTCGCCATTGGGGTTTTCTAAAGACCCCAACTGAATGGATGCCGGGTATTTGCCATTCCTATCTCGCTCAACCACTTTGTCTACTCCTGTAAGACTTCGACGGGGCTTGCGCTCGGCAAGAAAAACTTTCCAGCCTCCTGAGATCCACATAATTGAAAACTGATATGAGTTTAAAATCAATGGTAATTCTGCTAACCAAATCACAGGAGCAGATAAAATCCGCGTGCAAATCCGCGAAAGGCAAGCCAGATGGACCGCAAAGAGGTATTAGCCGGAGCAAGGCGCATTGTCATAAAGCTTGGCACTGCAGTGCTCATGAAAGAGGAAGGTGGAATCGCATTGAGCCGGTTCTACGCGTTCATTGAGGGAATTGCCGGGCTCATGAAAGAGGGCAAAGAGGTGCTTCTGGTTACCTCAGGCGCCGTCGGACTGGGCGTTCAGAAGCTTCAGTTGGACAAAAAACCCAAGCTTTTGCCTATGAAACAGGCCTGTGCGGCGGTTGGACAGGGCCGACTGATGGCTCTTTATTCCGACGCCTTTCAAGGACTCGATATCATCACGGCTCAGATCCTTCTGACCGAGGAAGACTTTTCCAACCGCAACCGCTATCTCAATCTGCGCAGCACGATAGGCGAATTGATGCGACTCAAGGTCTTGCCCATCATCAACGAAAACGACTGTGTGTCTACCGCTGAGATTGAATCCGGCAAAGACCACGAGTTTACGAAAGTCAATTTTGGGGACAACGACAAGCTTTCAGCCCTTGTGGCCAGCAAGGTGGAAGCCGACCTGCTCGTCATTTTGACCGATGTGGACGGGCTTTACACCGACGACCCCAGAAAAGGCGACAGCGCAAAGCTGATTCCGCTTGTGCCTACAATAAATGCAGACATTGAAAAATTGGCATCAAGCCCTGCTGCGCCTGGAAAAATGGGCAGAGGCGGCATGAAGACAAAACTGGAAGCAGCTAAAACCGCCACCCAGTCAGGCTGCGCAGTCATAATCGCGGGCGGCAAGGTGCCTGAGGTCATCCCCAGACTTTTCTCCGCAGAGGAAATCGGCACCCTCTTTCTGCCTCACCCTGCCATGACCGGAAAGAAGCGCTGGATTGCCTTTGCGACCACGGTCAAAGCGGCGCTCGTGGTCAATGCTGGGGCCAAAACCGCCCTCAAGAAAGGAAAGGCCAGTCTATTGCCGGCTGGTGTCGTGCAAGTGCGCGGACAATTCGAGAGGGGTGATGTGGTGGGCATTGTCGATGATGCCGGATTGGAATTCGCGCGCGGCATCGCCAACTATTCGAGCGATGAAACCAAGCAGATCTCCGGGCAACATTCCGATGCAATCGACGCCAAGATTGAAGTTCGCAATTATGACGCGATCGTCACACGCGATAATATCGCTTTGCTTGAAACCGCGTAGAATCAGGCAATGACAGAGATTGATTCAATGCCAATTTTGAAGCAGGTGCAAGAAGCCGCAAGACAAGCGCGTCTTGCCTCGTGCCAGCTGGCCCGCCTCTCAAAAGAAAAGCGCAGCGAAGCGCTCCTTTCCATGGCTGAGCACCTGGCAAAAAATGAATCGCTGATTCTTGAAGCAAACAAATTGGATATTGCCAATGCACAAGCGCTTGTCGAAAAAGGAAAGATGCCGTCTTCCTATATGAAGCGCTTGAAACTAGACAAGGAAAAACTGCAAGGGGTCATTGACGGCATTGCCCAGATTGCGCAGTTGGAGGACCTTCTGGGCAAGTCGACGCTGAATAGAGAATTGGACGATGGCTTAAAACTCTATCGAGTCAGCTGTCCGATTGGAGTGATTCTTGTAATTTTCGAATCACGACCGGACGCACTTCCTCAGATAATGTCGCTGATGGTGAAAAGTGGAAACGCAGCTCTCATCAAAGGCGGCAAGGAAGCAGAAAAATCCAATCGGGCCATTTTCTCCTGCCTGCAAGAGGCACTTGACTCGGTTGGATATCCTCAAGGCTCTTTTTCTCTGTTGTCCGGACGCGAGGAAGTCTCCGATTTGCTCAAACTCGACAAAGAGGTAGACCTGGTTGTTCCGCGTGGTTCCAATGAATTGGTCCGGCACATTCAGGAAAATACTCGCATTCCTGTGCTCGGTCATGCCGATGGAGTTTGCCATTTATACGTCGACGAAAAAGCAAATTTGGATATGGCACTCAAACTTGCAGTGGACAGCAAAACGCAATATCCGGCCGCCTGCAATGCCATTGAAACCTTGCTGGTGAACCGCAAGATAGCGGACGTTTTTCTCAAGAAGGTAATTGAGGCACTGAAAGAAAAAAATGTAGAAGTGCGAGTGGAAAAACCCGCAATTGGATTTTATAACCTCAGGGACGTTCGCACCGCCGACAATACCGACTGGACAACAGAGTACTCCGACCTGACGATTTCAATAAAGATCGTAGATTCACTGAGTGAAGCCATTGAGCATATCAATACTTATGGTTCCGGCCACACCGAATGCATCGTCACAGAAGACGCAGAAGCATTCGATCGCTTTTTTGCCGAAGTAAATTCAGCCGGTGTTTATCAAAATGCATCGACCAGATTTGCCGATGGCTTTCGCTATGGATTTGGTGCCGAAGTCGGCATCAGCACGGGAAAACTCCATCCTCGCGGACCGGTAGGTGTGGAAGGAATTGTTACGTATAAATATAAACTGGTCGGCAATGGGCAAATAGTCGCCGATTATTGCGGCGAGAATGCACGCCGATTCAAACACCGAGATATAGAATGAGTCACGAGGATAACCACTGATGTTGAAGAACAAAAAGCTCGCTGTCATTGGCGTCGGCAAGCTTGGTGAAGCGTTGATTTCCGGCTTGCTGAAAAAAGAGGCAATCAGCGCCTCCAATATTTGCGGGACAGTCGGACACGAGCATTCTGTCTCCAGAGTGAAAGAACGACTGAATATCGAGGTCATGCTCGACAATAAGAAAGCTGTCCAGGGCAAAGATATAGTCTTACTTGCTATTAAGCCGCAGAACATGGATTTGGTTTTGAAGGAAATCGCGTCTGTGGTGACGAAAGATCAATTGATCATTTCAGTGGCAGCATCGGTGACCACAGGATTTGTCGAAGAACGGCTCTCAAAAGGCATTCCCGTTGTTCGTGCCATGCCCAATACGCCATCAGTCTTGAATGCGGGAATGGCCGGAATGTGCACCGGATCTAGTGCCAGCGAAGAACACAAAGCGATGGCGGAAGCGATTTTCAAATGTGTCGGTGAGACTGTATTTGTTGACGAGTCGTTGATGGATGGAGTGACAGCCCTGTCTGCAAGCGGACCGGCATATCTCTATGTCGTGATCGAATCACTTGCCGAGGCTGGAGTTAAATTGGGAATTCCCAGAGATGTTTCCACACTTTTGGCAGCTCAGACAATGCTGGGCTCCGCTCGCATGATTCTGGAATCGAAAGCGCATCCGGCCATGCTCAAGGATATGGTCACTACTCCTGCCGGCTGCACAATAGACGGATTGATGGAATTGGAAGAAGGCAAACTGCGAGTCACTCTCATTAAGGCAGTGGTGAAAGCAGCCGAGCGTGCCCGCGAACTGGTTAATACCCAAAACACGAAACCGAAGTCATAGTTTAGTGTAAGGCACGTACCCGTAGCCCTTTCGGGTAAGTTTGCTCTTTTTACAGGCCGGGTAAATTAAAGCAGCAGTATTTAATAGTGATCTTTTGCTGGTCGTTCACACCCGGACCTGGAATACCAAGCATGGCCAAGCCTGCCACGAGTCGGAGAGCTGAAACCGCCAAAGTGAGCGGCTTTGTCAAGCAATTACTCTGCTCGTATGCCTTAAGAATGCTCTGTCTGGCAGCTTTTGTATTGGCTGTGCCGATCGCATTGGACCGCTACTATCAGGACTCCATACTGCCAAAAGAAGCTGTCCGATTTGTTCGGGAAATTTCCGGCAAGAAAAATCCCAAGGCGGATTGGAACCGCTTTGACTTTCTTGATGAGGCAAGAAAAAAGGGATGTGTTTGGCTTTTTTTTGCCAATCCGGCCGGGCGCATGGACAAAGACAATCCCATGCCACCACCGGCAATCAAGAAGTTTTATCCGCTCTCACGCACTTACACTTACAACGGCGAACGATTCTTCGATGCCGCCAGCTCTACGCAGTACGGCACCTTTCATGCCGGCTTCCGCAGCGACTATCTTGTGCAAAGATTGTTTGCCCCGGGCTCTACCTCACTGCCGATTTTTCTCGCCGTCTTCTTAGCATTTGCGGCAGCGGCGGCGGGCAGTTATTTCTGGTTGACGCTGCCACTCAGGAAAGTTTCATACAAATTGCGTGCGCTCATGCTCGGTTACAGAGCCGGCAATTTGGATCTGGCAGTGACGGGCATCGAATATGAAATTGCAGAATTGAAAGAACTTTGCGCGGCAATTAAAGAGCTTTTGCTGGACAATCGTCGCCTGCTTAGAATCAGCAATATCGAGCAAAAAATTCAAGAAGGTACAAGCGACAGAATACCGACTCTGCAGGTTAAAAAAATCGACGGCAGGCGCACCAGCGACCGGGCCCTCAACTCCACGCATGGCGATCAAGAAGTCAACACTGAAGCCCGATTTCTTGATCCGTTGACGGGATCATGGGCAGCGCGACCGCAAAATAAAAGCGCTGGCAGAGGCAATTAGCGCCTCCGTCCGCACAGAAGAATTATTGATGCACAAATTATCCAGATACACCGACTATGTTGTCCGGTACACTTCCAATTGCATGGCAGTGGTTTTGGGATGGGCAGATCAGGGCAACGCAAAACAAGTAGCCTCGCGCATTGTCGCCTCTTTTCCTCAGTACATGGCCGCCCAGGGGCTCGATCCAAAACTGAAACCCTGCGTGGGCATTTCTTCCTATCCAATGGAAGGAGACAATATGCCCTCGCTTTTAGCCAGCGCTTTTTCTGCATTGATGTTTGCCGAAAGAGAATTCGGCATGGGCGCAATCAAGACCGCGCAAGAGGTGCCATCTGATTACAAGAAAGCAGACTCCAAAGCAGTCATCAAAGGCGAGCTGGGGGTACTGGGCGGATTCGGTCTTCTGCAATCGCTTGCCGTCAGCAATAAAACCGGAGAGCTAAGCGTAAATCAGGAAGGACAACCCTCGCTAAGCGTTTTATTTCAAGATGGAAAACCACTGGAAGTGTCCTTCGGCGAGTTGGCGGGAAAAGAAGCACTCGTCGATTTTCTCATCTCCTACAAAGAAGGAAAATTCCAATTTGTCGAGCGCAATTTCTCGCGCGGCACTCAGGTAATCATCAAGGAAAAAACACCGCTGTCCCTGGAGCGCTGCCTGATGGATGCGGCAGTCGCCGAAGATCATATGGTCGTGGCAAAACGAATGCTGCGCCTGGAAGACTGCATCATCTCCGTCAATGCAGTTGAGCAAATGGAAAAACTTTTTAGAAAGCGCAGCGACCTAACGGACGAAGAGAAAAACGGCATGAAAGCACTTGTCGACACACTCGAAAATGCGGCCACTCTTCAGCAACTCTTTGACGCTGTGAAGATGCCCGATTACATAAAATGGCGCGCCGCTCATCTCCTTTCAGACGCAGAAGTGATACAACTAATGGCTGATGAGATGGTCTGACGGGGCAAGGCATGACTGAAAAATTACCGGCGCACATTTTTCTCGACGAACGCAAAATTGAATACGAGATGCGCACATTTCCGGAAACCACCGAAAAAGGTGCCGCCAACGTTGCCCGTGCTCTGGGCTTTCGCGAAAGGCAAATGATCAAGACTTTGATTTTTGAGACAGCCAAGGGCGAATGTTCTCTGGTTATGGTTGGTGGGGATCAAAACGCAATATCAGGTTTGCTCAAAAAAGCACTCGGTTCGCGCGATATTTCTCTTGCAAAACCGGAGAAAGTAATCGCACTTACAGGCTATGTAATCGGCTCCATTCCGCCCTTCCACTGGCAGCAAGAGGGAGTGAAAACATATCTCGACAAAGCACTGATGGAAGAGCCAATGCTGGGCGTCGGAACCGGCAAATGGGGAAATGAAATACTGATTACACCGGACAATCTCGTCCTGGCCAGTCAGGCAATCGTAGTCAATCTCACCGTTAGAGAATCGTAGCCCGCGCGTTGCACGCGCGAAACGTTTGTCAAACAAACAAGCGAATAAACGAATAAACGAATAAACGAACGAATAAACCAACAAACCAACGAATAAAAAGCCGCCTGCAAGGCGGCGGCTACTTCTTGGTCTGCATGAATTGCCGCTCCATTCTGCGAGCTTCGTCACGCTTGCCAGCTTTCTTCAGAACGCGGACGAGATTGTTGCGTACTCTAATTGTTTCTGCATTGTTGGTGCCGACAGCTTGCTCGTCGATGGCAATGGCTCTGCGCAAAAGATCTTCAGACTCTTTTACCTTTCCGGTTTGTTCTTTCAAGATGGCCAGGCACGACAAGACTTCGGCAACGCGAAAACTTTCGTCACCGAGCGCAGCTTCACGAATTGTCAGAGCTTTATTGAAGTCATTTTCAGATTGACTGTATTTGTCTTCGATAAATTCCAGGGTGGCAATGCCCACCAGGCAATCGGCCATGGAGGGATGTTGATCGCCGTACAGCTTGTCGATGATCTCGCGTGCATGCTCATAGCATTGCTTTGCTTCGCCGTTTTCACCCAACATTTGATGTTGAACGCCAAGACTGTTGTAGGTCGTAGCAACATCCAAATGCTCAGGGCCGAGAGCGCGCTTCCGAATGTACAAGGCGCGTTTTAGTGCCGCCATAGATTCTTTGAGTTTGCCTTCTTTGTGATAAAGAGAAGCCATATTTTGCAAGCTCGAGGCGATGTCCTCATCATCTGCCTTCAGACCTTTTTCGCGAATTGCCAATGCCCTCTCGATCAGCGGTTTGGCATCATTCATCTTGCCTTCGGTCAAATAGATCATACCGAGGTCGTTCAAGCTGTCAGCCACCAAAAGGCCGTCCGGACCGCCCGCCTTCTCACGTATGGCCAGCGCTCTTTTGATGGCATTTTCCGCCTCAGGATAGAGATCGAGATTGAAATACAGGTTGCCCAGATTATTCAGGGTCTCAGCCAGGCGAGCATCATCGGGCTCAAACCCGCCCGCTCTGGCCAGGGCCTGTCCGAATTGAGCCTCGGCTTCTTTATAGTCACCGCGATGGAAGGCCTCTTCGCCCTGCCTGTTGAGGTCCTGCCAGGAAGCACGATCGGGGGCCGTTTTTGGAGGCGGCAAAACCGACTCTTTAAATGGTTCTATAGCAATCCCCAAAGCGACACCGAGAAACAGTGAAATGGAAAGACCGAGCACGCGCATTACTCTTTTCTTTGTTACGGCAGGATCAGTCTTGGGCTTGTCACTCTTTTTCTTCAGGCTGAGGCGCAATTGATTGGCGCCATGTTTGCAGACCTCGATGTCGGTCCACATCGCTTCCATAGACGGATATCTCTGGTCTGGATCTTTCTCGATGGCCCGCATTACAATACGCTCGACGGCTTCAGGAATCTCCAGAGCTCCGGAAGCTTCCCGCACCGCCTGCGGTACCTTTGTCAATTGACGATGCATGACTTCATGAGCAGACTTCCCTTCGCTGGGTGGGCGGCCGACCAGCGTCTCATACATCAGACAGCCAACTGTAAAGACATCGCTTTTTGCATCGAGCTTCACAGACAGGCATGACTCAGGGCTGAGATAATGCGGGTCTCCATTGACCACACCTGTGTTAGCAAGGTTTTTCACTTCCTCACCGTCTTCCAGCAATTTTTCCGAGATGCCGAATTCAACGAGCTTTACGAAGTCCCTAACTTCAGGCGTATCGAAGACGAAAATCTGCGACGGCTTCAAGCAGCGCACCAGCATATCTTGCTTGTGCGCATATGTAACCGCATCACACACTTGAGTAAAAATGTCGAGCGCTCTATCAACCGGCAATTTGCCGTGCGCCTTGAGCAGCTCGGCAAGCGTCTTTCCTTCCAGATAGTCGGTGACCAGATAGGGGCGTCCGTTGGAAACACCGAAATCAAGAACAGTAATGATGTTGGGATGATTGAGGCTGCTTGCCACTTTGGCTTCAACCTGAAAGCGTTTCACGCTTTGAATGTCGGTGGCTGTAAGCAACCGGATTGCCACCGAGCGATCCATCAGCAAGTGACGCGCTTTATATAGAGAGCTGGACGGCTGCTTGCTCAGACATTGCTGAATCTCATAACGACCGACCACGGTCGTGCCGACAAGAGTGTCTTCCATCTCGTCTTTCATCGACTTGTTGGACACGGACGGCCCAGTATTCTTTAGAGCCGCCTGATTGCCTTTAAGAGCGGGCGCGCTATCGGTGGAAGGGGACGCGTCAAGCTCGTCCATATCGACCGGTTCGTTATTTTTGTCCGCCGCCAAGATTAATTGCCTGTGAATTAATGCATATTTTGCGCTTGCACACCGCCAATTAACTCTTGCCCTCTCGGACGACAACTTCACAGGATGGAATGCGCAACTTCAGGGAATTAATTTCAAATTCGTCCGCGTCTAAATGGCTCAGCGACAATTTCTTTAAGTTAGTCAAGCCGGAAAGCTTCTCAGCCCCTGCTTTTGACGTTTTTGTGTGATCCAGCCAGAGTTTTTTCAATTGCGAGAGTTTGACAATTTCATCTAAGTCATCATCGCCTATCTCTGTTCCGGAAAGGTCCAGTTCTTCCAGTCCGGGCAGCCACTTCAAATAAGAGAGCGTTTCTTTGTTCAATTGAGATTCGCTCAAATCCAGAGAAACAATGGAGGCACGCGCTTCCTTATTGCCCATGCTGGAGAGAAAATCGAGCGATGCCTGCCCTTCTTTTGAGACTTCAAGCTGAAAGCGCTTGCCCTGAGGCACGTCTACCCGTCCTCTGGCATCGCAGACCAGGGTCCAGTACTCAGGATCGTCGTCACTCTCCGTGAGCAATTCGCCGACCTTTTCGTTGGGGAATTTCAGTTTGTGCGCTTGAATTTCAGTGGATTTTGACACCCGGGCTTCAGATGTTAGCGAGTCCAGAATTTGTGCCCCTGATGACTTGGAGCCTCTGACCGGCACCTCGGGCTCCCTTTCCGCCCGGAATTTACCATCAGCCCCAGCTGCTGATTTGTCTGCATCTTTGCCCATCCAAATGGAGGCACCGGTGACCACGCACATGAGAATCCACATGATGGCCAGGCGGATAACATCAATCTCAATTGAGTGACCTTCCACAACCGGCGGCAAAGAAATAGGCGCAAACGGCAGGGGCGAACCGGCAGGTGGCGGGCTGGTGTCTTTCCAGGGAGGAAAACCGCCGATGGCAATAAAGCCAATAACGCCAATCAAGAGGGCCCGTCTTTGCTTTGCATTTAAAACCACTGGCTCGACACCTGCTGAAACCCTACTCCAAGACGCCTTAAGATACTTCAAGAAGTCTAGCGAATCTGGGCAAAAAGAACCTCTGCCGCAAACAAATATAAGAGAAGCTCGTATCGCTCCTAAATATCAAGAGATAGAAGATACATGTCATGTATTAAACCGGCCAAAAGCGAGAAATTCTAGACTTACCGAGCTTGCCTTCTAGAAGCGAAGGGAGTACTTTTCTCACGACTGGGAATTAAGTTCCTGGAAAGTTCTGCCCGCAATTCAGGAGGACGGTCTATGTCGTCATGGGAACGCTACAACATCGCCGGACAGCAAGCATTGTCGGCAGGAAAACCATTGGATGCCGAAGCACAATTCAAATTGGCTATTCAGGAAGCAGAATCGATGGGTCCCAACGAGCCCAAAATCGCCCAGAGCATGAGCGCTCTTGCCAATGCCTACAGGCAGCAAGGAAAATATGCTGATGCCGAACCGATGTACAAAAAGGCTGTTGAAACCATGAGCCGCATCAAAGGGCCGACCTGCCAGGAATTGATTCCGATTTACGACAATTACGCAAAAATGCTGCGCGCAGCCGGACGCGGACCGGAAGCAGACAAAATGGATGCCAAAGCACGAGCCATATTTGCAAAATAGACGGAAAAATGGCGTTATTGGGAAATTTGGAGATTGAATTTGTCCACCACAGGAAAAGCAGCCCGTGCCAAAGACGTTGCCGAGAAAACGGAAAGAGGCGGCAGTCTTTCAAAAGGCTTTAAATATTTGAACGGCTTCGGCAATCATCACAGCTCGGAAGCCGAGCCGGGCGCTCTTCCTGTCGGACAGAATTCCCCGCAAAAAGCCCCCCTGGGACTGTATGCAGAACAGCTCAGCGGCTCGGCTTTTACCGCACCGCGCAGTGAGAATCAACGCAGTTGGTTGTACAGAATTCGTCCGTCGGTTTTGCATTCTAAATTCAAGACGCATGATTGCGGCTTGATTGAAAGCAGACCGTTCAATTGCCAAAAAGGAATTACGCCCGAACAATTGCGATGGAATCCCCTGGCGCCGCTCAAAGAAAAGAAAGACTTCGTGGAAGGAATCATCACCATAGCCGGCAACGGCGATTCAGCCAGCGTGCGAGGTTCGGCAGTGCATTTGTACTCAGCCAACCAGTCCATGACGGACAGTTTTTTTTATAATGCCGACGGCGAATTTTTGATAGTGCCGCGCGGCGGCCGTCTCCTACTTGGCACCGAATTTGGTACCATCGAGATTGCACCCGGTGAAATCGCTGTCATTCCCCGGGGCATAAAATTCAAAGTCGACTTGCCGGATGGCACCGCCGATGGTTACATACTGGAGAACTACGGGCCGACATTAAAACTGCCGGACCTCGGGCCCATAGGCGCAAACGGACTTGCCAATCCAAGAGACTTCCTGGCACCGTCGGCGGCCTATGAAGACATCGAAGGCCCGCTCAAGTTGATCGCAAAATATCAAGGCAAACTATTTTCGGCCGCCCTCGATCATTCTCCTCTCGATGTGGTGGCATGGCACGGCAATTACTGCCCGTACAAATACGACTTGAGCATGTTCAATGCTGTAAATACAGTCACTTTCGACCATTCAGATCCGTCCATTTTTACGGTTTTGACCTCGCCTTCTGAAATCGCCGGCACGGCCAATGTCGACTTCGTAATCTTTCCGCCACGCTGGTTAGTGGCGGAAAACACTTTCCGCCCGCCCTATTACCATCGCAATTGCATGAGCGAATACATGGGTCTGATCTATGGTGTTTACGACGCCAAGGAAGAGGGTTTTGTCGCCGGCGGCGGCAGTTTGCACAATCAAATGTCTGCACACGGTCCGGACGCAGCCACTTTCGAAAAGGCATCCAATGCCGATCTCAAGCCGCAAAAGATGGACAATACCCTGGCCTTCATGTTTGAAAGTTCTCTTCCCTACACACCGACCGAATTCGCCATGACGGGCGGCCTTCTGCAGCACGACTATCGCGATTGCTGGAGCGGATTGCCCCGTCACTTCACCACCCCTTGACAGGCGTGTGGTCGGCTGTCCGATAACCGTGACAATACGAGCAAATGGTTACATCGCCCATAATTTTTCCGCCAAGGCGCTAAGAACAAACGCCTGTGAAGTATTTGCGCTTGTCGAGCCTGAGAAATTGAGCAGGCAAAATCGAGTGATTGGCTGTCCATTACCCGAAAGGGGGATGTCTGAAGGCAACCAATTAATCTGGCTGTGTGCGATTATTTTGAGACTAAGCCTCAATATAGGGGTAGTAAATTAAATACAGGTACTTGGAAATCTCCCATGTTTAAGCCGAAACAGCAGCAGAAGGAAGAGCCTCCTAAAAACATGAGGCTTCCTCATGAGAATCAGCAACCGAACATGAAAATTGTTCGCATGATGTTTGACGAGTGCGAACGCCGGCGCGGCACCACAATTGAATTGCCCTTTGGAGATGGGGTGAAAACATTTTTGCTTATGGTTTTGTGGGAGAAGTCCATGGACTTTCCAGCCTGGACACTCTACGAAGAAGGAGCCGGCGGCTCGGCGATGCTTTTCAGCCAGGGCTTTCCGCCCTCCGATTTGGATTTTGTCTTGGAGATGATCATCATGTCTTCCGGATCCTCCGGCGGCGGAGCAGCACCCAGGGCCGGCGGTCTAATTCCAGAGGAATTGAGACCATCGGCAGAATCGCTGGCGGCGCTGCAAGAACAAGAAGCAAAAAAACCGGACGACATTTGGAAACAACGGGTATCGGATAGTCTATCGAGAAGCACGAACAGCGGGATGCCGGCCCAATCGTCTGTGTATCCGGATCCATTGCCCAGACCAGAACCACCGCCACCGCCCCCGGTGCCGCAGCCGATGCCGCAACCGATGCCGCAAATGGCACCACCGCCGCCACCAATGCCGCCTCAACCACCAGGTTATCCGCCCGCCTACCCGCAGCCTATGCAACCCGGTATGCCTGCCAGCGGACAGTATCCGGGCATGCCCCCGGCCCCCGGTTATCCACCCCCTCAGCCTGTTTATCCTCCGGGCTACCCACAGCCTATGCAACCGGGCATGGTCCCCGGCGGCCAATATCCAGGCATGCCTCCGGCACCCGGCTATCCGCCGCCCCAGCAATTCCCGGGCGCACAGCAGCCCGGCGCCTGGCCGCAACAGCCGGCGCCCCCGGCACCGGCACCGATGCCGCTCGATATGGGCTTAATTTCCAAACGCAACGACGCCACTCTCAATGGTCTTTTACTGGAGTCGGGTCTGATCAACAACCAGTCTCTCGATGCGGCCATGAGAATGTACGATCTGGTGGAAGAAAAACGGATCAGTGCCCGCGATGCCGCCAGAGTGCTGGCGAAATATCACAGCAAAGGAAAAAACATCGAACAGTTTGTCGCCCAGGCTATGCAGGAATTGTCTGACGGCGGCACCGGCGCCCCCATGGGCGGACCAACGGGCGCTCCACCGGCAGGCGCTCCACAAGGGCAAGGACAGGCGATGGTGTCGGTAAAAGACGCGCTCGACCTGTTGGTTAAATCCGGCGTGCTTCTGGACAACGACATCCAAACTGCCAACGAGGTGCGCAAGAAACACGGTGGAGACATCACTAAGATTTTGGCCGCTGCAAACAAGCTCGATGAAAAAACATTTGAAGCAGCGGTTATTTGCGTTCAACTTCTGCGCGATGGCGCCATGAAGCTTGAGCAGGTCTCGATTGCGCTTCAGTACTGCAGCCGAATGCGCACCAGTTTTGACGACGCCTGCACGGAAATGAACTGGCCCAACCCGCGCAGACGCTAGATGACCAATTTGTTGAATCAGTGGAATCTCCAGCTACATCTCCACATTTGAGAGGAACCACCGGCGTGCAAGACGTTCCTAATCCATATATTCATTCCAATAAGGCCAAAGAATTGGAATTGAAAAAGGATCTGCAAGAAGCGGAATCCGAGTACAGAAAGGCTGTGCAAGCGGCCGACAGTTTGCCGCACGACGAGTACACTCGCGATTTCAATACCGCTCTCGATCGTGTCCGCAACGGTCTTTCCGATAAAAACAAACACCTGCCTGAAGAGGTGCTGCCCGAGCTCATCTCCGCCTATCGCGAATTGCTTTCCCTGCCTTTTCTTACCCGCACTCAACTGGCCGGCTTTTACGCCCGGCACAATGCCTTGCCAGAGGCTAAAGAAATCATCGAACAGGCGCTGGCCATTGAGGCCGACACACGCGGTCACGCAGGGCACAACCCGGAGACGGAAAGACGGGCCGGTGAGCTTTTGAGAAATATCACAGACATTCTCGGTCCGACCAATGCCGAAGAAATATTTCTTGCCCACTTCGACAAACTGGACGTCAACAAAAACGGTTTTATCGATGAAGCGGAATTGAAGCGAGCTCAGCTGGATCTGACCGTTCCGCCGGAAGCACAATCGATGATTCGCTACCTTCTGTATCATTATTTCGCAGTCGAAAAAGCGAGCAACGACGAATTCGGAGAGGAAATAAGCGGCATCTCCAAGGCGGATGTACGCAACTTTCAAAAGAGTGCAAAGGCAAATTGGAAAAGGCTGAAAGAGTGAATAAAATAATTTCGTTAAAAACATTGGCCGCGCTTGCGTTTCTCGTCTTGGGGTCCGGCTCGGCGGCGCGAGCGGACGAAGTTGTCCTGGCGCAATCGCAACCACTGGTGGCACCAAACAATCAAATCCAGAGAATGAGTGAGAGCATCAATTTGCAGAAGGGTCAGGAAAAACTTCAACTGACCCTCACCTATTTCAACGGCAGCCAGTCAGCGCCAGGCTATAACTGGCTGCGCATCGCATCGCCCACGATGCACTATGTTTCAGAGCGTGAATTCGCCGGCAAGCCGAGCTAGAGCGTCGATGTCACAGGCGAATTGACCTGGGGCGGCAACCAACTTTTGATTACGGCCGAAGGGCGCCAGGGCTCAACATTCAGCTGGAAACTGACCACCAATCAACCGCAGGTGACCAGTCTCCAACCTGCCAAAGTCAGCCCCGGACACTCAGTGACCATTTTAGGAAGCAATTTCTCCAGCGATCCCGACGCCAATGTCGTCATGTTCGGCAGCCACAGAGCGCGCTGCCTGTCTGCATCGCCGGACAAGCTAATTATCCAGGTACCTGATTACGCCGATAGCGCCAACTCTACAGTCAAAGTAACAGTCGGTGGCATGGAAGCAGGCACCCTTTCTGCCACAGTCGCCCCCTATCCGTACCTGAGCAATCTGAGCGCCAACTGGGTGCCGCCCGGCAGCCAGTTCACCATCTACGGAGAGGGCTTTTCCGCCAATGCCTCTGAAGTAGGAGTTTGGGTCGGACCCCTGCAATGCCAGATCGTCAGCGTTTCGCCCACTTCCATAACTGTAGTCGCCCCGGTCGGTTATGCCGGCGAGCCCTGGGGATTTTATCAGCCCGTCAAAGTGCGAGTGCGTGGATTCCAGGCTCGCAACCAGTTAACAATCAGCATCAGTCAGGTCGGTTGAGTCCCTTTTTGTCTGCTTATCCGACGTTTCGCGAAGGATGCCGGCCGGCTGGGTATACTTTGACTCAGGGAAGCGCGCAAGGGCCCGGTATTCATGTGAAAAAACATCCTTCTAGTCGAACAGGATAAGTCCTTTTGCAAGCTGATTGTGCCTGTGCTTGAAGGACGCGGGCATAAGGTTTTTCAAGCTGAAAGCGGCAAAGAAGGAAAGGAGACCATCCAGAAAGAGAATCTGGATATGGTCATTCTTGGTGCGCCTTTACCGGACGACAATGGTTTTGATTGGCTCACGGCCCTGAGAGCGACCGGCAATAAGGTGCCCGTCACTTTCATTGCCGCCAGCCAACCGGAGCTGCATGCCAATAAAGAGCGCCTGGAGCGCGAGTTGGGTGTGGTGCTGGCTGTCAACAAACCTGTTATCCCCTTTGTTTTCGGCGCTCAGCTGGAAGGCAAGATCTCTCCTGATGACGCTCAGGCTGGCAAACTCAAAGATTTCGAGACGATGTTCCTCGCCCTTGTCTCCAAGTACGCGCGCATGCTGCCGACAAAACTGGAAGATCTGGCGGTGGCGATTTCCAAGTCAAAAGAAGATCCGGAAGATGCATCCTTGCTTGCCGAAGTGCGCTCGCAAGCTCACAAAATCAAAGGCACAGGCGGTTCGCTCGGATTCAGACAAGTATCTGACTGCATGCTCTTTATCGAACATGCCGCCGCCACGATGCACGAAAAGCCTGCCAAAGAACAAATGGCTATTTGGGCTGATGTCGATCGCAAACTGGTAGATGCAAAAATTCTCGGTGAAAAAGAAGCGCAAGACGTGGCTTCTGTGGTCAACGCCAAGGAAGAAGAAGGTCATACTGAAGAAGCTCCGGCTTCCATGGCGCGCATTCTCGTTGTCGATTCCGATGACGGTTTTCTCGATATTGTCGAAGACCTGGGCAAACAAAGACTGGTGGAAATCGTCCGCGCCAAGACCTTCAGGGAAGCTCTGGACCGCGCTTGTATCCTGCCTCTGGATGCGGCATTGATAAATGTCCACGCCGATACGCCTGACGAGTCCTTTAAGCTGGCCCGCGAATTGCGCAACTTGCCGGGATACGAAACTTTGCCTCTGGCATTCATTTCCGGCAATGCACTGGTCAAAGACCGTGTGGAAGCAGCACACGCCGGTGCATCGCTGTATCTGGACAAACCGCTGGAATCAGACGCGCTGGAAAAAGCCGTGGAACACCTGGTGGCGATCCGCACCGGCGGCAGACCGCGCATTCTCCTTGTCGACGACGATGAATTTTTTGCCAACACCATTGCTCTGATTCTTCGCAACGAAGGCGTCATCGTCCGCATCCTTACCGATCCCAACAAAATCCTGGAAGTGATGCAGGACTTCCCACCCGAATTGCTTTTGCTCGACGTAATGATGCCCGGCATCACCGGCTTTGAAGTTTGCCGCATGCTGCGCCAGATTCCGCGCTGGCAAGATTTGCCGATCGTCTTTTTGACCGGTCAGACCGGAGTAGAAAATAGATTGGAAGCGTTCCGGTCGGGCGGCGACGATTACCTGCCCAAGCCGGTCGTCAACGAAGAGCTTCTTACAAGAGTGAAGGTGCGCCTCGATCGCGCCCGCATGCTCAAAGACAGATCGGATAAAGACACGATCACTGGATTGCTCTTAAGAAGAGCCTTTTCAGAACAGCTGGCCCAACTTTTGGCCGATGGTCAGAGAAACAAAACCGTATTTACGATCTGCCTTCTCGATGTGGACAAATTCAAAAACGTCAACGACACTTACGGACACCTGGCTGGCGATAAGGTTCTGGCTGGGCTGGGACAACTTCTGGCCCGGAGGTTTCGTGTGGAAGACTTGCGCGGACGCTGGGGTGGAGAGGAATTCATCCTCGGCTTCAGACGAGAGTCAAAAGAAACCATGCATGCTGCCATCAATCGCGTCCTGGCTGAATTTCGCGAAATGATCTTCAATGGTGACGACGGTCAGGAATTCAAAGTCAGCTTCTCGGGCGGAATGGCCAGTTATCCGGAAGATGGAGAATCAGTATACGAGCTGATTCAAACTGCAGATGCGCGGCTCTATGAAGCGAAAAAACAAGGTCGCAATCGGATTATTCTCAGCCACCAGGCCAATCCTGAAAAAAGCGCCACCGCTAAGTCGTAATAGAAAAGCGCCACAACCGAAGTGCGGCGCTTATCAAAAACAGCACGAGGACGCGTAGCGCATTGCCTCTTTGGGTTGTCTATTCGTCTTCGCTTTGCCGTTTTTTCAAGTCGGCGTTGTACTGATTAATTTGCTTGAGCTGCTGTACGTAAGCGGATGTCGTCGTGAATTTACCGGCAAATTTGGGACCGGCCTTTTGATAGTAGGCAAGCGCTCCCGAATAGTCCTTCAAAGACACCAGAGCATCACCTACAGCGCCCTGATAATCCGGGTTGGTCGGGTTGAAATCGGCAGCTTTGCGATATTGAACGATCGCTTCTTTGACGCGGCCCATCTTGTGCAGATAGGCACCATATTCAAAGCGTATCTGCGCATCCTTGGGGTCGAGAGCAACCAGCGCAGCGTACTCTTCAGATACTTGCTGAATCATATTCTTGGACTTGTAAATTGAGATCAAACAACGGTGCCATTCAACTTTTTTGTTGGTGCCTTGAGCATGCGCCGCTGTGCCGATCGATAGAAATGAGACGCTGAGCGCCAGCGCGAGTCCTAAAGTGAGGGGACGGGCTGGAAAAATCATTTTAAAAAACCTCCAATTGAAAAACATTCATAAGGCTCAGCAAAGAAATCAGCGGTTGCTGTGCTTCTCAAGCTCTGCATACACTTTGTTCAAGTTCTCATCATCTGCCGGCAGTCTGCCGAATGAGCCTTCATAAGTGTCAAACATGCCGTCACGCGGAGTACACCACTCCAGAAAAATAATCCACGAACTGCCTTTTTTAGGCATTTTGTCGTCCGAGAACTTCCAGCCTGGAGGCGCTCCTGCAGTGGAAGAACGCTCTTTAAACTCGTAGCGAACCGGCAGGTCTTTATTGAGCGGTGGTCCCTTCAAGATTTTGGTGATGTGATACCTTGCTTTGGGCGGATGGAAGAAGTTGATGTCTTCACTCTTGTCGTAGCCCTGGTACTCACAAATCAAGACGCCTTCACAGCGGATAGCACCGGCCAGGGTCTGATTGGCCTTGTTGATATCGACGTCTTTCTGTTCTGCCGCAATTGAATGCCAACCGGCTGCAGAAGCCGGGTCTGAAGTAGCCAGAGGAATAGGATCTTTTTTCTCAACCGGTGCGGCGCTGGCTCTGAGGATCGATTCAGGCGGCGTGGACGGCGCAGAAGGGATGACGGGAGCAGAGGCAATAGCGTTCTTTCTGGCCTTGGCTGCCGGCGAGTCAATGTATCTCAGTCCCGCCTTCAGCATGGGAATGGCTTCGTCATAACGACCTAGATGGAAGAGCGCTTCGCCATATTCGCCAGCGCATTCGTCCTTCATTGCCGGGTTCAACTCGATCACCTTTTGCAAAGCAAAGGCAACCTGGTCATATTCCTTCATCTCATAACAGGCATCAGACAGACCGATGTAATACTCCGGCGTCTTGGGAGCCAAACCAATCGCTTTGCGAAACTCGTCACGGGCTTCTTGATTGCGCCCGGAGCGCATTGCCTCTTGGGCTTTGGCCACATACTTCATCAATGTGACAGACGGTCCCTCATCTTGTGCAAACGCAGACGGCAGAAACGCCAGTCCAAAGGTCGCCAGGACCAAACCAACCTTCAACTTGGGCAGCTTTCTTTCATTCACCATGTTTTCCAAGCGCTCCTAAACGCAAACGTCCATGTTAGGTTTCGGGGACACGTCACTATCCCAGAGGGCCTATAGCCTTTTTTCCATCTTAGCTGGACTTTCTAAACAATGCATAGACACACTGACATCTTCAATTTTGGATTTTAAGAAAGTCCGCAATCCGTTCGACACAGTGTGTTTTCAAGCTTGGCTGCCGGTTCTTAAAGGTCCAGTAGCCGATAAATATTGAGATTTTGCGCTTGTATCAGACGTTTCGGCTGGTTTGCCCAGATTTTTTTTGCTTCGAAAATGGCTTTTGCGGTTGACTGAAGGTTTATTGCAAGATTCAGATCGACTTACCAACTGCCGCCCCCACCACCGCCGAATCCGCCTCCGGAAGAGCCGCCCGAAAAACCGCTGCCGCCCGATCCAGCCGATGATGAAGGCACAGACGTAAATGTCTGACCCATGGTGCGCGTGCCGTCGCCCAGATCGCGCACGAATGAATGGGTCTGGAAGCCCGTGCCATTTGAGACATACCAATCAGGGGGCGACGTGACCAGGTCTTTGAAGGCTTCCGCCCACTGGTCGGCGGCGCCCAGCACCATGGCATAGGGCAAAAGCCGCCCGAATATGGTCGGATCATCTGTGACCAGCTTGCGGATTCGTTCTTTCTCTGCCATTTTGACAAAGCGCTGAAAGCCCAGACACTGATTGTAGGCTTCGCAGCCTTTGCGAGTGCGAGCGGGCATGGTGCGCGCAAAACAAAAAACAATGATGGAAGAAAGGATCAGACCGACACCGAATGATGCCTGCTGAGTGCCGGCAATGAAAGAGACGATAAACAGCACTGCGGCAATGCTTATCCAGCTGGTCCGCACGTCCTGAGGACTTTGCACAAACATGCCTTTATCGATCAGTGATTGATAGATGTCGCTTTCTATTTTTCCCAACTGGCTGTAGAACCTATATTTGAGATCGGAGAGCTTGACAGTCTTGGTAGTCGCATATCCTGATTTGAACATGGCATCGAGAAAGCGCCTTTCAAATGCAATTAGAGGAGTTGTGGGCTGGGCACCATCCTTAATAACCAGGCGCGTGAATTCGTAGTCTTTATTGCGAAAAAAGAAAAGCGTATCCGTTTTGAATTCGCGTATTGTCAAATAGCCTCTGGCAGCCAGATCAACGACTGTTGAGACCATATCGGAGAGGTCGCACTTCTCATCGATGAGAGTTCCGACCTCAGCCGGAGTGAGCTCCTTGGGCGGCTCCCAGTCGACAGCGACAGCCTGATGCCTTAAAGCATCGCGTCCTAAAAACCACCACATCGTGAAGCAGACCGAAAATGTGAGAGCCGGTAAAACCGCTAAAGGCCACCAGTCGGCAGCCAGGTAGAGAAATTCCTGCCACTCGGTAGGTTTTTTGATCAAGCCGGGGGGCAGTCCCACCACAACCGTCAATCCTTCGCCCGGCACGAGTTTTCCACAGGTGAAAGTGGCATTGGTCAGCTCCAATGTATAGGGCGAGGATAGAGACTGTCCTTCCTCTCCGATGAACGATTTGGCCCGAATCTCGCTCTTGTCCGAGACGGAAGGAAACACCACCTGCGCCACCACATTTTGGATAGGCATCGTCCATTCGTTGCCGGTTACATTCCAGTAAACCTCAGGTCCATCTGTAAAGAAATTGACAGCCCGTCTAACTGTGTAGTGAATGTGATACTGCTGCAGACCAATAAATGTTTTGTTGGGGCTGCCGATTTTCAGGAAATAGTCTCGGCCCTGGCGCTCTTGTTTATACGGCACATACTGACCACCTGTCGTGGTGATGCCGAGCAGTTTGAGATCGATTGTAAACTGGTTTCCGTTGCGGTTGTAAACCACAGGGATAAATCGGTAAATGCCGTGTCTGGGCGCAGTAAACCTCACGGTCAGATCTTCATGGACTTCAATTGAGGCGTCCTGATGAACTTGAATGGTGCTGGCATAATTGGTTATTTCATCGGCAAGAGCAGGCATGTTTGCTGATGCCGCCCAGGCCAGCACCACCAGTAGTATCAAGGCAAAGGCTCTGGGCAAGCGGACATCTTGAAAACAAATTTGCATATATTTCGTAATTCGCTTCTACTGGCTGATGATTTTATGTATTTTCGCCGACCCCATATTATAGAGTCTCCTCTCACCCCTTTCAGGATGCCGCCGAGATGACCACAGACGCCCAATGCCTGATCTGCAAAAGACAAGAAGATGAGCCGGACCGGGACATTATTCTCTCGACGGAAACCTTTGTCGTGCGTCATTCCCGCGAGACTAATATTTTTGGCTATCTTGTCATCGAGGTCAGAAGGCATATCCTTGACCTGACGGAAGCTACAGACGATGAAGCAGTCAGCTACGGCGCGCTTCTCAAGCAAGTGATGTCATTGATACGCAAACTGACAGGCGCCGAGCGCATCTACACATTTTCGCTCGGCGAAGCGGTGCCCCACTTCCATGTGCACGTGATTCCCCGCACCGACAGCCTGCCTCGCTATTTCCGCGGGCGCGGCATCATGTCCTATCCGCTGACGCCAGGGCTTAAGGAGGAGCAGATGGAGGAGGTTTGCAAAAGTTTGCGTTATCTTCTGAAGAACAAGCCATAGCCAGACCCTATCAAGCCTAAAATCAGATACACAACTTAGATCTGAACCAAAGAAAGAGCTAAGACATTACAATTGTCATTACGGTAGAGGGAAAGACCCGGCCGCTCTTGAAAGCAGATGGAAATAGACTGATGGAACTACCGCCAAGAGAAGTCCCAGAAGGACTTTCGGCCACCGAATATTACGAGCTGGGAATCAAATATAAGTCCATGGGCTGGACCGAGCAGGCAAGAGACGCTCTGGTTTTCGCACAGGAGCTCGAGCCCGAATCGGAAATAGCCAAGACCGCCCGCCGCTTTCTCAAAACCAAACTACCGAGATTCCCGGTGCCGCTTCTGGCCGAACAGCGCAATATCGAAGGCTTCAATCAAATGGCTCTGGGCGATTGCGCCGGCGCCATGGAAACCTTCAAAGCGCTGATCAAGGAGTTTCCTGATTTCGAATGGCCTTACGGCAATCTGTCTGTACTCTACCTGCAGGAAAACCATACCAAAGAGGCTCGAGATCTCCTGGCCAGAGCGCTGGAAATCAATCCCGACTACGTCAACGGCTGGTTGCATTTAGCGGCTGCAAAAGGCATGGACCTGGATTTTGAAGGGGCAAAAGAGTGCGTAAAACGCGCCCTGGAGGCCGATCCGACCGACGTTGCCGCGATTGCGATGAAAGAAGCTCTCGAACAAGTCACCTAAATATAGGCTCGCCCTAAGAGAATTACAGGCAAAACTATACGGGTGCTTGCCTGAAGCCACGCATGATTGTAGTACGGTCATAGTCAGCTCCCATATTTCGGGACACTGGCGGAATTTTCCGGGTGTCATTCCTAAATGTCATGCGGACGGCCGTTAGGAACTTAGTAAATGGCGCTGCAATTTGTCTCTTAGATCCCTCAGGATGAGTAGATTATGATTAAACCAGGCGAATCAATGTTAATAGGCGAACTTTTGAGACGAGCAAAGCTCGTCACTGTCGAAGATCTCGCCAATGCAATGAAAGTTTCTGGAAACAGCGGATTGCCGATCGGTAGAGTACTGGTGATGCTGGACATCATCAGAAATGACACGCTCAAAGCGGCAATTCTTGCCCAGTCACTGGTAAGAGACAGGCTGCTCACACTGGAGACAGCCGTCAGAGCCGTCGAAGTGGCCGCCTCACGCCGACTCAGCTTGACCGATTCGCTCGAATACCTCGGCTGTCTGGACGACGTCAGCGAGAACACAAACAAACTCGGAGATCTGCTTGTCCGTGCCAATTTGGTAACTCACAAACAAGTAGAAGATGCTCTGCATACCAGCCAACATTTGGGATTGCCTCTGGGACGCATCCTTGTATTGAAGAACTTCCTGCCCAGCACTGTAGTGCAAGCAGCTCTGACCATGCAGCAGTATGTCAGAGATGCAATCGTCGACCGCGATGAGGCTGTCGAGATTTTGAGAAGCGCTAAAGAACCTAATTTCATGCTGGACGGCGCCATGATCGCCGCCGGACACAGATTGCCTGACCGTCCGAATATCCGCCTTGGCGAGCTATTGGTTATGGCCGATGTCGTCTCCGAAACAGATTTGATCACGGCTCTGGAATTTGCGCTGTCTGTCGATATGCTCATCGGCCAGGCCCTTATGCAATCCGGATTTATCAATGAAACCGTTCTGGATGCCGCGCTCGGACTGCAAGAAATGGTCAGATCGGAAAACATGACACCTGACGAAGCCGCCGAAGCTTTGAACTTGATCAATCAGCACGGCTGGAACGTCGAAAACTGCATGAGCGAAATCAACAAGGCTCAGTTCAAGACAACCAATCTGATCGGGCTTGTCGACTTGCTCAAGCTGGCCGGTCTCTTGAGCGACGATGGTCTCAGACGAGCGATCGTATGCGACGGACGCAAAGTCAAACCATTTGAAGAAATTCTTCTCAATGCCGGACAAATTTCTGAAGCTACACTGCACATCGCGGTGCGCTGCCAGTCCATGATCGATGAAGGCAGTCTCTCGGTCGAACAAGCGATCGTAGCCCTTCACCACTGGCAATGGAGTGGTTCGAGCCTGCCCGACATCATCAGCAAGTTCGGTTGGAAAACCCAAGCCAGAAGGCAAATTCAAAGAACAATCCACGACTTGCCTGCGGTTTCCAATCTGGCCGTGCAACCCACCAAGCAAGCAACCTGGGAACCAAAAAAGGACAAGGTCGTCTCCTGATAGATACGCCCGCGTTGGTCTCAGAGCGTAAGTTTCATCAGCCCGTATGAAAGCAAATGCCTCCGGCACTTGCTTTCATCACATAAGAAGGAAAACAGATTCTGAATCTGTGAGTCCGGGTTCAAATCCTGGCCGCCCATCCAAATCAACGTGTGCCAAAACGGTCTCTTCAAACAGAGACCTGTATTTGCTGTCCGCAACATCCCACCCAAATATCTGGGGTTATCGTCTACCGGGAAGGACGCCAGCCTCTCAAGCTGGAGAAGAGGGTTCGAATCCCTCTAACCCTATTTTTCTGTATCTAACTAGATTAAAACTTCTAATTCCGGGAATTCATTTAGTGATCTGTCTTTGCAGACGGAAAATCGATGGGTTGAGGTGGGTTGGTTTGTCAGTAGAACAAAGTCAGGAAAAAAAGTGCCCCACCTGCGAGCGTGTCTATGGGCCGGACCTCGAATACTGCCCTTTTGACGGCGGCATGCTTGCTGCACCGGCAGTGCCCGGCGCCAGACCACAGCAAAGCGGTTATTCGGTCGGGCAGACAGTTGCTGATAAATACACTATTCTCTCCACCCCCAAAGTCGGCCGCCTGAGCGCCGTTTACAAAGCGCGCGACGTGCAAGCCAATCGTGTCGTCGCCTTCAAGGTTTTGCATGCAGAGCATAAAAACGACAGAGGCATCAATACCCGTTTTCAAAATGAAGGTTATTTGCTGAGTTCGCTTACGCATCCGCACATTATCAGCATTCACGACTTTGGTATCACCAAGGAAGGAACGCAATTCATGGCGCTCAAATACATTGAGGGCATGAGCCTTCTGGACCTGATGAAACAAGACAAGAAAGTAGAACCGAGACGGATGGGCGTGCTTTTTTCGCAAATTTGCGATGGTCTTTCGGCTGTTCACCAGCTCATGAAAATCCACGGCGCCATCTATCCGCACCATCTCATGCTCACTCCCACAGGCAGCGCCGACATCGTCACCATCATCGATTTTTCGCGCTCACAGTCACTGGGCGTTAAGCAAGAAGATCCACCTGAATTGGACTATTTCGGAGACGCCACCAAAGGCATTCTCTACGCCAGCCCAGAGCATATGACTGGTGATGCTCTCGACGACCGCTCCGACATTTACTCTTTGGGCTGCATCCTTTACGAAGCGCTGACAGGAGTGGCTCCCTTTGAAGGTTTAAACGGCGTTGAAATTCGCCAGAAGCATTTAGCCAAAAAGCCATTGCCACCATCTACGGTGACGCCAGGTGTGCGGCTGCCGCAATATGTGGATGCCGTGATTCTCAAAGCCCTGGAAAAATCACCCGACAAACGCCATCAAACTATAGAGAAATTCTCTCGCGATTTCAGGACCGCGATGGCTGGGTAATGGACTTCGAAGAAAAGCCGTCAGTTAAGGACTCGGCACCTGAATTGGTTGTTGGCGACAACGATTCGATTTTGGGCAGCACTGATACATTTGCTCCTGAACGATCGCTGATTGGACTCGACGAAACTGCCGATGGAGACGCAACCAGAATACTGCGCGAAACCAATTCAGCGGGGGCACATACAAGCAGAGACGCGCATACGAGGCGCCCCCTGATCAAGAAAGACGAAATGATTTCTGCTTCGCTGCGCATCAAGTCGAAATTGGGCAAGGGCGGAATGGGAGACGTCTATCTCGCTCAACACCTGTATACGAAAAAGGAAGTGGCAATCAAGCTTCTTGCTCCCAACCAAAATTTGCAAGACCAGCGCTGGCAACGCTTTAAGCAAGAGGCTCTTGTACTGGCCAGCCTGGATCATCCAAACATAATTCGCGTCAAAGACTTCGGACTGTCAGATGCACACGGTCCGTACATGGTAATGGAATACTTTGACGGTGAGCCATTGAGCAGCATCATCGAAAGAACCGAGTATGCCGACCCCCACCTCATCATTGAGATCTGCAGCCAGGTCGCAGATGCACTGGCATATGCACACAGCAAGGGCATTGTGCACAGAGACATTAAACCCAGCAATATTCTTGTCGCCCACCGAAAGGGTGAAGCACCGACTGTGCGCATCGTCGATTTCGGGATTGCCAAAATTCAAGCATTCAGTGAATCTGACCAGGGTCTGACACAAACGGGACAGATCCTGGGCAGTCCGCTGTATATGAGCCCCGAACAGTGTGCAGCAAAGAAATGCGATGCCCGCTCGGATGTGTATTCTCTTGGTTGTGTAATGTATGAAGCGCTCACAGGCAAAGCACCCTTTATAGGCAAAACCTACACCGAAACAATCATCAAGCATCAAGAAGAGAATCTCCAACTGCTAAACGATCAACTTAAGATGCCGTCCGACTTGCAGAGAATAGTCATGCGCGCCCTGGAAAAGAATCCCGCCGACAGGTTCCAGACGATGGCGGAGTTTAAATCGGCGCTTGCTGCCAGCCGCAAGTACGGCGGCCACAATATGCGCCGCGTTCTGCGTCATTTGGTACAACTGTTATGCATCGTTATTGTTCTGATGCCGCTTGCGGGCATGTTCGTCGCCAAGTTAGTCGTTGCCTCAGAACCGACAAAGGCGATCACAACAATCAGCGCAATGAATTTGCCCAGACCGGTGGTTGCATTTCTGATGCCGAACGCAGATGCGTATGCAGCTGTAATCGGGCTAAGCACGGCGGAGCTATATTATTCACGAGGAGGCTACAGACTGGCTGAGAAGTTGCTGCGCGGGCATGCCAATTCGAGATACGCTGAACTCACTTATTATCCGCTGGCTAAAACATTGGCAATGCAGGGAGAATTCTCCGAAGCCCAGGAACTTTTGACCACTATGGCCGGTGGAATAGATCTTGGCGCAGCTCGCAATTCGCAAACAATCGCCGACGATTTGATCAAAGAAAACCATGAGCAACAAGCGATTCCATTTTTAAGGACCGCAAGAGACCTCGATATCAAATGGCAAGGCGAGGACAGCATTGAAGCAGCAGAAAATATGGTGCGTATAGGAGCATACGTCTCTAATGCAGGAAGTCATAGAGAAGCAAAAGAGAATTTTGTACGAGCCTACAACATCTTTAAAAGACATCCGGGTAAAGAACCTTCCCTCATGCAAGCATGCAAAGATTGGCTAACGATCAATTCGCCGAACAGTTTACAACAGTAAGTGTCACGGCGATTCTCGTTCGCTTGAAAGGTGCTTTGGCTGGCTTTTGCTGACTTCAGCTGCGCCAGAGCGGAACATATTTTCCATCGAGCAGCTGATATGGAGCCCAGGCGAAGGCAAACACATCCACACTGATATTGGTTTTCTTGGCCGCTACGTCGACAACTTCAATTGCTTCGGCTGCTTTATCCAGCGATGCCTGCACGGCTGCCGCCTCTGCTTGAAATTGCTGCTGCATTTCGTCCATCCGCTGGTGAAGCGCCTCGAGATTTTCACTGGCGCGCTCGACGTCTTGTCTGCTTGAGGCAGAGCGGTTCGCCGCCCGCGCTGCAGTCGTCGCTCTTCCTAATGTGGTGGACGTCACTCTGCGCCGTCCAAGAAATGCGCCCAGGACTGTCGCTCCAACAGAGATTGCTGTCTGCATATCCTGCGCTTTCACTTCTTCTTGTTCTCGTTCGACCGCTTGCTCTGCCAGTCGAATTTTGTTTTCCAGTGTCGCCAGTTTTTCCTGATACTTCGCTTTCAGTTTGTCGACCTCGGCGTCTCTTTGTTCTTTAGCTTTTCCGCGCACGCGAATCCGAAAGTCCCTTTCCGACTCATCTTTAAGCGATGAGAGCTTGAACGACGGGCAGGTAAGAAGATAATGCTTTTCTTTGCCCGCCAGCCAATCCTGAAATTTCTTCATCCAGACTTTGTATTGTTTCGCCTGAAAAACCCATTCAGGTGGACGGATGAATTCGGCCGGCGAGGCAGGTTGCGTTTCCAATTCGGTGACTTTGATCTTCTCTTCGGTGCCATCGTCCATCATGATGAAAACGGGATCTTCGCGCACCGGCAACAACCAGGAGCGAGACACTGAGTGATCGAGTTTTGATTTAGAGTCAACGAAGCGCACCTGACTGACAGCCAGAATTGAAGGCGCATATATGACTTTGCTATTGGCTGAGACAGCCCCTTTGATAGGCAAAACGTATTGGCTTACATCTGAGGGAATTATAGGTGCAGTAGAAGACGGTCCTGTAGCTTTCGCTGTCGGTTTTGAACTACAAGCAGTCGAGGCAGCAGAGGCTCCGTTGGCTCCTCCGTTTTCGTGCAGAGTGGTGGCGACCTTTTCGGCTGCGGCATTCTTTTTTGCATCCATCAGAGTTTTTATCTGGTTGCGGGACAACGGGCCGCGCAAATAAGAGAGGCTGAAGCGTGTTTTGAAAGCGCCCAAACCTTCGCCCTGGGTGTTGTGCAATAAGAAAGTTCGCTTCTTCAATGAGGACAGCATTTTGTCGAGTGTGCCGCGGTCGAAATTGGAGCCCTTCTCGCTGGCCACTCCTTCAAGACCATCAAGGAGCCGCATCTTGTCGCGCTCTGTCTGCAAGCGTCCGACAAACCAGGTTCCTGCGTTCGCCAGTCCCTTGTAGTCCAGGTCGACCGGGTTCTGCGTCGCCAAAACAACACCCAACCCATAGGCTCTTGCCTGCTTGAGCAAGGTCAATAAAGGCTGCTTGCTGGGAGGGTTGGCGACGGGCGGAAAATATCCAAAAATCTCATCCATATAAAGAATAGCGCGCAAACTGGAAGTGCCTGACTGACCGCGCATCCATGAGATGACCTGATTGAGGAACAAAGAGACGAAAAACATGCGCTCGTTGTCTTCCAGGTGCGCAATCGACATGATGGAAACTCTGGGTTTGCCGGAATCGGTATAAAGCAGTTTGCCTATGTCCAGGGATTCGCCCTGCATCCATGTTTCAAATCCAGGGGCGGCGATCAGATTGTTGATTGCCATAGCCAATTCGAAGCGCTCATTCTTTGGATAAAACGACTCTAGATCGAGAGCACCGACCTGACTGAACGACGGCGTCTGAATTAATCTGACCAGATCGACCAGAGAGAGGTCCTGCCCGTTCTGCCAGGCGTTTTGAATGATCGTGCCGACAAAGATGCTTTCTCTGCCGCGCAGAGGGTCAGAAGTGATTCCCGCCAGGTTGAGCAAGCTTTGAGTGGAAACATTAACGCGCTCACGCAGAGTTTCAACATCTTCCAAAATTTCAGACGGTGGGCAAGAAAATGATTTCAAAACAGAAAGTTGAATTCCTGCTGTGCTGAATGGCGTGTAAATGGAAAAATCAGCGCAGTTTTTGAGACGTTTGATCCTATCTATGTCTTGACCGTAAGCACTGATTCCGTCCAGCCAAAGTTTTGCTTGTGCGGCTGCGAATTCGTCGACCGATTGGCCGCTTAATGATGCCTCCTCTGCGCTCACCCACGGCTTAAACTCCGATGGCGCCAGGTTTTCAAATGTGAGCAAGAGATTGGCGATATCGCCTTTGGGATCGATAGCCAGGACGGGGATACTATCGATTGCCGCTTCCTCAATCAGGTCTATGCAGAGACCGGTTTTGCCGGAGCCGGTCATGCCGACCACAACTGCATGGGTAGTCAGATGGCGCGATTCATAAAGAATGTAGCCGGGCTCTTCATTTCCTCCTTCCAAGTTGAATGGTTTTCCCATGTAGAAAACACCAAGCTTCTCAAAATCATTTGCTTCTTGCGCCACGTCATGAACCTTTGATTGTTTTGGAATTCTCTTGAATTTTTTGTCGCATATATTCTTCAACGATCATTTGCTGAACGTTCGTTCAACACTCGTTTTCAGCGAAAATCCGATGAAAAAAATTGTCGAAGTTTTACCGTTTTCCAGTGCATGGGGAAAGTCCCCCCTTGAATCGTTTTTCATCTGCTTTTGAAGACAAAACTGAAAAGCTTTTCCTGCAAAGCAAATTGGGATGGCAAGCCCATTTCTCCAAAGTTTAGCTTAAATGTTTACCCCTTGCATTTGCACTATTTGAAACCTAACATAGGGATGTCAAGAATTTTAATTGCTGCCACAGTTCTCCTCGTGGCGGCTGGCGGCTTGCATCACTAAATTTCGATGGGGGAAGCTTCCAATGAAACACGAGAGACACGCTCAGGCTTCTCAGGAAAACAACAGTGCTTTCGGCGATGAGAGCATTGTCTTGAGGCTTGATCAACTGGAGACTCCGGGCAAATGCTCGGTGATTTACGAAATTGCACGCATTGATACTTTGCTCGGCCAAGTATTCATGCAAGATCTAAAATGCCGCCTGGCAACGGCGTCTTGATTGCAATTGTCTGATCTTGGCAAAACCAATAGGAGCAACTAGTCTTCAATAACAATCCAAGTAATTAGTCCCGTAGCGTATTTTTTCTTCACGGCTGTTTTTCCGCTTCAGCATCCTCTTTATTTTCAGGTCCCAAGGCAACCAAACCAGATTCCAGAACCTCGCAAATTCGAGGTGCTTAATTGTTGTCATGCCTGTGTGGATGCCGCTCAAGGCAGCGCCGCACCACAGAAGTCAATAAGTCTATACTTCAGTAGGACTTATTGTTTCTGAGGGGCGAATGTCGGCTAATAAGCGACCAACTGACGGCAGAATTACGTTATCAACCATATGTATGGCCATGATCGCGATCGGCTGTTTTGCACTGGCCGCATCATCTCCTCAACTGGCTGCGCTTGGTGGTCCTTACGGCATGATACCGCAGGTGATGCTGCCACCGCCATTCAATCCGAAGGTGCCTGTTTTCGTGCCGACGGATGTTACCAGCCCCAACATTCAATTGAGCGTACCAGCTCTCTGGGCGCTTTCAGGGATTCAACAAATCCCCAATACCCAGTTTCCCAAAGAGGATGAACTGAAGGGTTCATCCGAATGGATTCTGGTAAGAGCGCGCCCGCTGGCCGAGTATGTCAGGCCGTCTGTTTACTCCGTCACATTGAATAAAGGCGACATTCTGGTCACGGTTAAGCGCCCGTCCAATCTCGCCATTGTCACGATTCCTTATGGCAAAGTTTCAATCAACGCCGATGGCGATGCAGTCGTGCAATTCAATGAGGGTGTTTTGAGAGTGCAAAACATCGACGGGCTCGGCAAGAGCGTGTGTGTGCAGGTGCAGCCACCCGGCACTGAGATGAAAACAGTGCAGTTGGCTCCCGGATTTGAGTTTGTTGCCGGCAATCGCAAGCTTTTGCCGACCGACCTGCGTCCAAAAGACGGCATTGCCAGACGCCATTTCAAACTGCTTGAGGGTGGTCACCTGGCAGTGAGCGAGATTTCCGTGGACAGTGTAATCAAAAACAACGATCTGATTGCCGACATTCGCCAAAACACAACCGGCGTCAAAGAAAGGCGTATCCTGAGCGATATGTCCAAGATGGCGGCGGTTCTCAACTACACCAGAGGCGAAGGTGGCTTCTGGGATGAGAAATAACCCGATATTCAATATATAATCATCGCGTATCGCCTGGAGACCCTTTTCTGGCATCATATGGACCTGCTACCGCTTGACCATATGACCTGGACACATCAACAGACTGAGGATGCAGGCATGTCGGATAAGAGCCGTAAACGAATATTGATCTTGGGCGGAGGCTTCGCTGGGGTTAAGTGCGCGCGCACGCTCACCAAGCACCTTCCCCCGGGCGAGTACGAAATCGTCCTCTTCAACCGTGAAAACCATATGGTTTTCCACCCACTGCTTGCCGAAGTGGCAAGCGCCGCCGTCCAACCAAAGGATGTGGCCGCTCCCCTGCGTCAGCTTTTGCGCGGAGTGAAGTGCCGCACCGAAGATGTGCTTTCCATTGATATCACCGAGAATAAAGTCGAATACGAAGGCTATGACGGCAAAAGACGGTCGATGGACTACGAGCATGTTGTCATCAGCTGCGGAACCACATCCAATCTTGCGCTTGTTCCGGGCATGGACGACCACGCCTTCGCGCTGAAGACGGTCGGCGACGCGCTGGCTTTGCAAGCTCACATCATGGAGATGCTGGAAAAAGCAGAAGTCTGCGAAGACGAACTGATGAAACGCTACTACCTGTCTTTTATTGTGGTGGGCGGCGGCTTCTCTGGCGCAGAAGTAGCTGGCGAAATCAACGACCTGGTAAGAAAGAGCCGCAAGTTTTTCTCCACTATTACGGAGAAGGACATTACAGTCACAGTCGTTCATTCCGGCGACCACATTTTGCCTGAAATGTCACTTTCGCTGAGAACCTTCGCAGAAAGAAAGATGAAGGAAGCCGGCGTTTCTATGCAATTAAATGCCGTAGCCGCAGCGGCAACATCCGAAGGTGTGATTTTAAAAAATGGCACCATATTGTCAGCGGCGACCATCGTCTGCACCATCGGTACTACCACCTTGCCGGTCATCAATCGCATCGATTTGCCTAAAGAGCGCGGCAGATTGAAAACAGAAGCCGATATGAGCCTGCCCGGATTTCCAAATGCCTGGGCAATCGGCGATTGCGCCGCCGTCGTCAATGCCATGGACGGAAAGCTCTCTCCTCCGGTTGCCCAATTTGCCGAAAGGCAGGGCACGCAAGTCGCACTCAATGTGATTCGCAGGTTGAAGGGCGAGCCCACTCAACCGTTCTCCTACAAAATGATGGGTGCAATGTGCTCCATAGGTGGACGCAATGCTATTGCCGAGATGATGGGTTTGCGCGTGAGCGGACTG
Organism: uncultured Candidatus Obscuribacterales bacterium; assembly: GCA_964531315.1. Classification (GTDB taxonomy): domain Bacteria; phylum Cyanobacteriota; class Vampirovibrionia; order Obscuribacterales; family Obscuribacteraceae; genus QKMZ01. Next base: position 39,020 of record CAZHEZ010000017.1, read on the forward strand.
CCGGCCTGGTTTGTTTGGCGCGGCGTATACCTGTTTAAGCTGCCGTCTTTCTCGCAGCAAATGAAAGTTGGCATGGAATGGATGTTCGACTTGATCTTCCCGCGCACCCTTGCGCACATGAAGGCTGACCGCTCAAGAAGAGTGGGACGCGCCTATCATCCGACCGGCGACTACATTTTCCACGAAGGTGATCCGGCCACGGAGTTTTACGTCATTCAACAAGGACAGGTGGAAGTCGTCAAAGGAAATATCGCCCATGACGGCGAGGAAATTCTCGCCATCTTGGGACCAGGCGATTTCTTCGGTGAAGGTGCACTGCTCGACAGCGGCGCCCGCAGCGCCTCTATAAGAGCGCGCTCCAATGTGGAAGTAACAGTTCTCGGTCGCAACGTCTTCACCCAAATTTCCTCCTGCCTGGCTCCCTTGCGTGACGCAGTGGCACAGGCAATGAAACGACGAACAAACATCTGGAAGAGCCTGCCGGAAGCCAAAGAAATTCTTGAAACGATTCCACTTTCCTGCTTGATCGAACCTATGAACCATCCGCCTTTGAAGCCAACTGATCCGGTGGAAACGGCAATTGAATTGATCAATATACATAGATTGGATTTCATTTGCGTAGTAAATGATCAAGATTTGCTCGTTGGAATTGTTTCCCGCTCCGATCTTTTCCGGGCCATCGAACTGGCCGTTCAAGATCGCAGCCTGCGCGTTTGCGTCCGCGACATCATGGTGCCCGAGCCGATTTTCATTTCGGAAGGCGAGTCCACAGGATTGGCTCTGGCCTGCATGCGCGAGCACGGCTTGAAAAAACTGCCGGTCGTCGAATCGAGAGATTATCCAATTTTGAAGGGTGCGGTTCGCGTTGAGAACATTCTCGACAATCTAGTCAAACTCTGGCTGGCCGGCGAACTTTTAGTAGCGACACAGCCGGTGGCTGAGGCGACACGGTCCAAATCGTAAGGGCGATGCCATGCATCGCCCACTTTCACCACCTTATGCCACTTTCTCGAATTCCTGCGCCCAGCAGCGGTTCGGTTTTTCTCGACCGACAACGCATGTGTTAGGGTATCCGGAGACTTCCGATCTCAGTGCCGCTACTTCCCGATAGAGACTGTCACTGAGGTTTCTCAACACCGACGCTTGATCGCTCTCGTATCGCTCTAAATAGCTGGAAAGATCTACCGGCTCGCCGAAAATGATTTTTGCAGTGGCTGGTTGATTCCACTCATAGTCCATGGCAGCCGGGATTACTTTGATAGCAATACCGTCGCGCTGTGCAGCCAGAGCGATTCGAGCGGCGCCCAGCTTAAATGGATGCAGGGCTCCGTCGTAGAACACTGTTCCTTCCGGAAAGACAACCAGTCCTTCGTTTTTGCGAAATCCGGCTTCTGCAAAACCAATTAAGTCAGTCCTGGGGTCGGCTGGAAATGCGCCCACCCAGGGCAGTGTGACGCCCTGATAGCCCTTCAATTCATTTGGTGAAACCATATAGTTTGCTTTTCTCTTCAGCGCGCGCAGCACCATAAGTCCGTCGAAGCGGGACGAATGATTGCTGACGAGAATGAACGGTTCGTTCTCTGGAACGTTCTCTCTGCCATAAACTTCAATGCGCCTGAATTTGAAGCGCAAGACAACCTCGTTGACGAACCAGAGAAAGATGGCTCCCAACCAGTTTTTTCTATCTACTAATTTCTTACTGCGACGAATTTCTCTCATGCTGAATCAGAAGCGAATTGAATCGCTCCACCTCCAAATAAGTCGTACTGAGCCTTGCCTAACAACTCTAAGTTACAACTTTGCAGACAGCTTAATACATGACGACTAACAGTTTGCCGACTGTTGAGACTGTTTATTGATCGGTTATTCGCCGCTCTTTGGCGCCACCGCCGGCTTCATCATGGACAGATAGCTGACCGCTGCCATAGCGAAGCCGACGAACCAACCATAGTCATATAAGGGCTTCATGACGGCGACCAGGACGCCTATCCAGGCAAAGAAGCAGCCCACCAGAGTGGCTACGACAGCCTTCCAGTTCCAGCCGCCTTTGTAGCTGTATTCGCCTTTAAGTAGATATAGATCCTCGAGGTTGAGATTTCGCTTGCGAACGATCCAGTAATCGCAGATGAGCACTCCGGCTATGGCGCCCAACCCGCCCGAGTAACCGATCAACCACTTATATATGTAGCCACTGGGGTCGGCGATCAAAAGCCAGGGGCACATGAGAATGCCAAAAATACCTGTAATCAGGCCGCCTGTGCGGAAGCTGATCCAGCGAGGAAAGGCATTGGCAAAGTCGTTAGCCGGCGAGACGACGTTGGCCGCGATGTTGACGGCAAGCGTCGCTACGGCGACGGTGAACATTGCCACTGCAACAATGAGAGGGTTGGAGAAATGCCCTATAAGCTTGACCGGATCCCAAAGTTCTTGCCCGCTCACATTCGGATAGATGACCAGAGCGCATGAAGTAATGACGATTCCCATTGAGGCAAAAACGGTCATGGCTGTGGGCAGTGCCACGACCTGACCAATCGTTTGCTCCTTCTGGCTTTTACCAAAGCGGGTGAAGTCGGGCATATTGAGCGAGAGTGTTGCCCAAAAACCGATCATGGCGGTCAAATTGGGAATGAACACTGGCAAAAACGCCGACAGGGTCGGGAATTTGCCACCGTCGCCGAGCATGCCGCCAAAGCCATGGGCGGATGTTACAGCCCAAACGCACATCGAAAAACACATGAGCATGACAAATGGAGCTGCCAGTCCCTCGACCTTTTTGAGCAGATCCATTCCTTTGTAGATAATCAGAATATTGAGCCCCCAGAATATGGCAAATCCGATCCACTCGCCGGGAAGATGCCCACCAATCGGTCCACCCAGGACAGTTTCCCAGCCGGGAAATACAGATTTGAAAAACACATGCAGGGCTTGTCCGCCGATCCAGGCCTGAATACCAAACCAGCCGCAGGCAACGACAGCGCGCATCAGAGCCGGTAGATTGGAGCCGATTGTGCCGTAGGCGGCGCGCGCAAAAACAGGAAAAGGGATACCGTATTTGGTACCAGGATGCGAATTGAGCAATATGGGAGCCAATACAATGATGTTTCCGAGCATGATCGTGATAATGGCCTGCCACCAATTCATGCCATTGGCGATCAAACTCGATGAAAGCATGTAGGTGGGAATACATGCCGACATGCTCACCCAGAGGGCTGCGTAGTTATAGGTGGACCAATTTCTTCGCGCTACCGGAATGGGCGCAAGATCGTGATTGTAGATTGGGCTCGCCTCGATTACCGTGGAGTCTGCCAATTCGACTCGTCCATCGGCGTGCGCGATCTGAATACTGCCGCCGGACCCGGATATATTTGCTTTTCCCACATCGGCTTTAGCGCCAGCTGCGCCTGTTTCTCCGCCTTCACTTTGCATTGACAATTCCGCCCCGCATTGAATTTTCGAACATTACCATTTCGATTTTTCTGCTCGATACGCACATACACATTAGCAGTATTGAGACCCTTGGATTGGTCCGAATTATTCTTGCAAACCGAATGCTCCACGCAGAAAGCGGATGTTTGCCTGATCAGTGACAGATTGCTTTTTATGCAAAAAAAATTTCCATAAATAGAACGCTATTCGGATTTGCTTTTGATGCCGACTGCAAGAAAAGATCGTCGAGAAAGATAAAATCTTTTCTTTAGTATGGAACTCGCAAACATTGCAATAGTCTACCTTTCAGGGCATTTCTCACACAGAGAGACCAAGAAATTCACCGATCAATTAAAGTGAGGTGCGCGCCAAATCTACATTTGGTGGTATACCAAATATAGACTCAGAAGGAGGCGGCATGAAAATACCGACCACAAAAACCGCTCCAAAGCGCACGAAAGCACGTCGAGCAAAAGTATCGAGTGCAGCGCTTGCGACTTGTCCAGTTGGCGGAGCCGGATGGTGTCCTTATCCGTTTTCGATTGCCCAACTTGAGAAAAGATTGAAGGCAAAGGCTCAGCAAACAGAAACGCCCGTTGCGACTAAGCGTAAACGAGCGGTTGTTGAAGCGTAGATAACGCGACTATTTCTTTCAGTGCCGGGTCAATTAAGCTGCTTGTGGCTTTGTCGGCTTCCAGGTGACCATGCATACTCCATTCTTGCAAACGGGAGTGGCGTTTTGACTTGCGTTGGCATTGACTGCTGATTGCGTTTGGCGAGGACTGCGTTCGCTTTGCGTTCTGGATTCAGCAACTTGCTCTTTGGTATTCATCGTGGTCGGATTCATGGTCGAATCTCCGTTCTGCACTGGGGGTTTCCCTTTTGATGCCTGAATATTAGACCTATCCAATCAATGGGTCGATTGGTGAAAATCCCATCAGGCACCGGTTATTCCCACATCTGGAAGACAAAAAGTGCGGTAACTACGCAATTTTGGTGCAAAAAGGCACGCCTGGCTTGGTTTTTGCGTTTTTCAGGCAGATTAAATCAGGCGTTTTGCAAATGTAATTGTTCCGGCTGAGCTTATTTGGCCGGCGGTTTGTAAGGCATGAATGACAGGAAGGGCTTACCTTGCCAGGTCCCAACCGAGACTGTCACAGGTCCTTGCGGAGAAAAGGTCAGTTTGACCTGGTCGCTTTTGGCGGTGACGGCAGTCAATTCGCCGCCGGCAATCCAGCTCCAGTCGACCGCGCACACGGCGTCACCGGTGGAGGGAAACTGGCCGGCATCGGACAGGGAAGGCTCGATTGCTGGTTCGGAGTCCGCGGCTGTGGCATCGAGAATCAGGCAGTGATCTCCTGAAAGTTCAATTGCGAACTGATGCAGGCTGCTACTTGCTCGTACAACCTTTGTTCCAACAATCGCTGAAAGCTTGTCTTGGCAGTTATTCATAGATTTTTCCTGTGATTTTTCCCGTGTTCCATCACCCGGACGGGGGACCGTGAGCTTAATCTTACAGGGAATAATATAGATGGGTTTCCTTGCCCGATTCGACTGGGGGGTTGAGTGGCTATGGGTCACCGTGTTCGCACACAGCTAAGAATTCGTCGCACCAATGGCAGCGCGGCAATTGCCGAATTTGCGCCAGTTCTTTTCATCTTTTTTCTAGTCATCCTTTTTCCGCTTATCAATTTGATCGGTTTTGCCACCAGCTCGGCAACCGTTCTAATGATTGCGCGGCAATCAGCCAGCATCGCCGGGTCATCGACAACCTGGCAGGACGCACTGGCTGGAATGCAGCAAGAAGCCACCAAAATGCAAAACTCGGGCTTCGGAAAGTTCGCAAATATCCAGCCATTGGGCGGTTACAATGCTTCAGGCGTTGACATGTATATCGCCACCACCAGCCTGTCTTCAGGTGGAACCACCTATGGGACGGCGAATTCCGGATTAGGCGCTCCAGCCGACACGCAAAACAATATTTACGAGTACCAAATCAGGGCGAAGTTTACGATCAATCCATGGTTGAACATGTCTGGCATGCCGTTTATCGGTTCTGTGCCGATCGTAGGCAAGCCAGCCGACTGCGCATACAACGCTAACAGCAATGTCGAGCATCCGGAAGGACTGCAATAGAGACAAAAGAGCTTAACCACGACTTTAACGCATGATGGATTAAGAGCGGCGAGTTGCAAACGCTGCTCTTTTTCTTATTTTCTCTCAGCTTCCTGATTGACAGCATCGCCCTCGCGGTCGTAAACAATCTTGCCATCGAGCATCGTCTTCATAACTTTGGCCTTGTGAATGTCGGTGTTCGGTATGTCAAACAAATTGCAGTCGAGCACGATCAAATCGGCAGCTTTTCCAGGTTCCAGAGACCCTGTGTCGTGGTCGGAATGATCGACATACGCCCCGCCGCAGGTGTAGGCGGAAAGAATGTCCATCAAATTGACACGCTCATCCAAATTGAGCGGCTCATCTTTGTTGTCCTCCGGCTTGTCGAATAACCCCCTGCGTGTCACTGCAACTTCAATCGCATCAAGAGGATTGAGAGAGCTGACCGTCCAATCGCTGCCTGCAGAAAGTACGCAACCCTGCCTGAGCAGACTGTTAATCGGATACATGCTATTGGTGCGTTCTTCGCCTAATACAGGAACAGTAAGGTCTTTAACAAAAACATCTCGGTAAGCCCACAACGGCTGGAAGGTTGCCGTCACACCCAATTTGCGAAAACGCGGCATATCCGCCTTGTCCACCAATTGAAGATGAGCAATATGAGGTCGATGATCGAGATCTCCATTGGCCTTGCGCGTGGCCTCAAGTGAATTCAAGGCTTGTCGGACGGCTTTGTCACCAATGGCGTGAATGTGTACCTGGAAGCCTTCTTTGTCGAAGAGGGTGGCAATCTGTGCAAATTTCTCGTCTGTCCAATTGCTGATTCCAATCTCGTCTTTCTTGTCCAGATACGGTGAAAGCATCGCCGCCGTATGCGTTTCCACAACACCATCGGCAAAAAACTTAGCGGCAGCAACCTTCAGCCGCCCTCCGCTGTATTTTTTGCGCAGGCGAATCGCTTTATCCACCTGTTTTTCATCGCCTTGAGGATCAGTTTCCAAAGCCGCCCTCACCTTCAGATTTAGTGTTCCTTGGCTGGCCAGCTTCTTGTAGGCCTTGAGGATGTCCTCTCCTGCGTTCGCCTCGGTGACCGCAGTGATGCCAAACGAATTTGCATACTTCACTGCATTGATTGCTCCAGCCAACATTTGAGCATCAGTCACAGCCGGCGACTTCTTGCGTATCAAATCCATTGCCGCCTCGCGAAAGGCACCGCTTGGCTCTCCAGTGGCAGGGTCCCGCTCAATTCTTCCCAATGGTGGATCAGGCGTTTTTGCCGTCACGCCGGACAATTCAATCGCTTTGGAATTAGCCCAGGCGGAATGCCCGTCATTCGAGATCAAAAAGACTGGTTTGTCTTTTACTATGGCATCAAGAGTTTCCTTCTTTGGATTGGCATTGGGAAACAGCGTCAGAGCCCAGTTTCCACCCAGGATCCATTTTTTGTCACCATTTTTGTCAACATACTCTTTCAGTTTTTGCATGGCCTGTTCAATATTGCTTGAGCCTTCCAAACTGAGCTGCTCAAGCTCTACTCCACCTTCGGCCAGATGAACATGGGTGTCATGAAAGCCGGGCAAAACCATGCGTCCATTCAGGTCAACTACTTTGGTCTTTTCTCCGATCAATCGGGCGGCCTGGGCATCACCGCCCACATACATCAAGCGCGACCCTTTTATCGCTACTGCCTGACACCAGCGCCTGGCGGTGTCCATAGTGCAAATGGCGCCGTTTTTGAAAACGATATCGGCCGGTGGGGCCTTTGTGAAACACACAAATCTTCCGTTGAATTCAGGCAAATCTTCTGCAGAATTCACGTCCATCGCTTCTGATTTCGTGCCGCTAGTATGCACAAAAGGAACCGCATTTACCGGTGCTGCCGAGAATGCAAAGAAGACAAGACTTGCCAGGGACGAAATGCGAAGGATATTTCGCCTGGATTCAGCGACGGGTGCGGGCATACAACGATTCCTCTCAGGACCTGCCAGTAGAGCGTAGGAACTGAAGAGTATAATCGCTCGGGATCATAAAGAGATTTTGGATGCTTAAGTTCGATGTGGTTGTAATTGGCGCCGGTGGAGCGGGCATGATGTGCGCCATCCATGCCGGGCGCCGGGGGCGCAAAGTAGCGCTTGTCGATCACGCCACCGTAATTGGCAGAAAAATTCTCATCTCAGGCGGAGGGCGCTGCAACTTCACCAATATTCATGCCGGTCCCGACAATTACGTTTCGGCAAACCCACACTTTGCCAAGTCGGCGCTATCGAGATATAGTCCGGGCGATTTTATCGAGATGGTGGAAAACCATGGCATCGCCTACCACGAGAAGAAGCTGGGCCAGCTTTTCTGTGATGGCTCTGCCAGCCAGATTGTCGACATGTTGGTCGGCGAGTCGGAGCAAGCAGGCGTCACGTTTTTCAAAGGACGCATCGTCAAACAAGTGATCAAAGAAGACGGGTTTCTAATTCATACGAACAATGAAACCTTATCGTGCCAGTCGCTGGTGATTGCGACGGGCGGCCTGTCCATTCCGCAAATCGGGGCCACCGGCTTTGGATACGACATCGCCAAGCAATTCAATGTGAATGTACTTGAGACGGTGCCTGCTCTCGATGGTTTCAATTTCAGCTCAGGCGATCTCTCTAAATTCAAAGAGCTGACGGGCGTTTCCGTTGACTCAATTGTTTCCGTCAACAAAGCGGCCTTCCGCGAAAACATCCTCTTCACTCACACCGGATTGTCCGGTCCGGCAAGCCTGCAAGCGTCTTTGTACTGGAAAAAGGGCAACTCCATTTCCATAAATGTTGCACCGGATATGGACCTTGTCTCCTATTTCAACGATCGCTTTGCGGATGGTTCCAATAAAGAAGTGAAAAACATTTTGGCCGAGATCATCCCGCGGCGATTAGCGGAGATTTTTTGCACCATGGAGAACATCAAAGGCAATATTTCCGAACTTTCTGAAGCGAAGTTGCGCAGCCTGACGGCAAGATTGCAGTCCTGGCAAATTGCGCCGCAAGGCACGGTCGGCTACAAGAAGGCTGAAGTCACACGAGGCGGAGTGGATACAAACGCGCTGTCGTCGCAAACGATGGAAGTGAAAAAAGTGCCGGGCTTGTACTTCATCGGCGAAGTCGTTGATGTCACCGGTCAGCTGGGCGGATACAACTTCCAGTGGGCATGGGCCTCCGGATATGCCGCGGGGTCGGCTGTTTAGACTGGAGGCGCCTAAGAGTAAAACTCTGTCTATATTTCTGACGCTTGCCCACGGCTCGGCTTGGCTCTGCGGCATTAAACGTTGGTGAAACAGCCACGACGTAGATTGCTGTTGTTACCGCCGATGCCAGATGGCGAGGAGATCCCATGGGACTCGATTTTGATACAAATAATGACTTTAGACCGGCAGTTATGGTGGGCGAAGAAATAAACATTCATTCGCCCGCGGCGAATCATGAATACGATCCTTTTGCCGCATATAGGTGCGCGGCTATTAAGCCGGCCAGTGCAAATCTGCCCACCGAACTCCATGGACTGGCTAAACAGGCAGAATGTCTGAAGCAGACCGAGGATCGAAAGTTTCAAAATGAGGAGCTAAATAGGCAGATGGCCGAGGCAGACTCGACGATAAAAGACATTCCGGCTAAACTTCATGCGGCCGCAGCAAAAGGACAATACAGCGTCGATATAATGCGCATCGCCAATTGGTATTCGGATCAATCCGATGAAAAACCGCAACTAAATGCAGCGCAACAGAAAGTATTTGATTATTTGCGTGATCAGGGGTTCAAACCGACGGTGGTAGGGGAGCGTTCCTATTGGGATGAGGCAATCGATACTTATAGAGATTCATGGGTGCTCAAGGCTAATTGGTAGACGGCACCGGTCCCGTCCGGCGATTCGTAGATGGTATGCAGAGCGCCGCGGCGTTGCACGCCGCAAAAAACGAAAAAAGGCGCGTGCGACGCACCGCCTACGAACGGTGATATTAGCGCTGCATTCTGTAGATGCCGGGGCTGGGGGTGTAGGGCTCTTTCAGTTCGAAAGGATTGTCAAAGCGCAAAAGCAAGTATTCACCTTCCTCCTGGAGGACAGTGTAGCCAAGCATTTCAAGGAAAGGCTCTTTGTTGCGGGCTCGCGTAATGATGTAGGCTCGCTTCAATCTGCCCAATTCCGCTGTTAGTTGCGCCCATGTCCAAGCTTGAGACATTTGTCTGTCTGCGTAGAAGGGAACGCTCGGTTTTCGCATGTCAAAAACAAAGGCAGGTTCTTTCAGTTTGCCCACTGTGCGCGCCATCTCGGGGATAGGACCTTCCCAGAGCTTGGACAGCGATACAGTCAAAGGCGGCGCCAGAAAAGCAGCAAGCGCAACTTGCGTTGAAATTAAGATAGCTACGGCAGTCTTGCGACGATTGAGGAAAGCAGCAACCATCGCCGAAATCATTGCCGCGGCGGCGGCTGTAAATGACGTTTGCATAAGAGCCACGGCGTCGACAGGGATGTGGCGCACTTTGGCAATAATCAAAGGAAGCGTCATCGGAACCGCAGTAAAAATAGCAGCAATTACAGTCATCATTACGACCAGACGCAAGCACTTCGGCTTTGCGATTGCCCTTTCTACTTGAAGGGCAAACAAAATTGCAGCAGCCGGGAAGGCGGGCAAAGTATATGGCATCAGCTTGGAGACGCTGGCGCTGAAGAAGGCCACTGTTATTAGCAGCCAGAGCACGGCAAAATATTGAATTGATTGGAACAAGTCCAATTCGCTGAGCGCGGAAGGAACGATGCGCAGCCTTTCCAGAAGCGATTTGCAGGAAGCAAACGGCTCTTTCAGCTTTTGCTTGATTTCAAAGAATACATCAACCAGCGCGTACGGCAGAAAGAGCGAATAGGGAAAAAAACCGCCCATCACGGCTGCTACGTGATACCAGACCGGGGCTTTGTGCGAATCAACTTCGGCTGTAAATCGCTGGAAATTTTCGCGAATGAAAAACTCCTGGAAGTACTCACCTTTTGTGGCAACGATTTCGGCGACAAACCAGGGCAAGGCAAGAACTGCAACAATTACCGCACCCACCAGAGGGAAAAAGCGTTGCCATGCCTGTTTTAGTCCACCGGTGGTGAGATAAAACGCACCCAGAATTGCCACCGGCAAGACAATAGCCACAGGACCTTTGGTCATCACGGCAAGGGCGATCAAAATGTAACCGATGGTGGCAAGGAACCTGTTGTTTTTCTCGTGAAAGGCGCTGAAAAATGCCATCAGTGCGCCGCCGAGAAAGAGCGAAAGCGGAACATCAGTAATGGAGTCTCGGGCTGTTCCAAAAAATAGCGGTGCGGTCATTAGTGAACCTGCTGCCACGAGACTGGCTCTCAAGCTCACGTAACGAGCAACAAACGCCTGTGTCAAAACGACAAGGAAGACACCGCAGGCAGCACCAAACGAACGAGCGGCAAATTCGTTGACGCCCAACATCATGAATGACAGCGCTTGCGCCCAAATCACCAGGGGTGGTTTGGTATAGCGGACAATGTAATTGAGATGTGTGGTCAGCCAGTCGCCGTTTTTCAGCATTTCCCGAGCCGGTTCTGCATACAGCGCTTCATCCGGGTTGAGCAATGGAAAGCTTCCCAGCCCATTGAAGAAAACAAAGGCGCAAAGCACAAAAGTCGCAACCAGCGCTAATGAATTCGCCCGTCTCCAGGCAGGAGTTGAGCTGTCTTGGATCTGTCCTTCAGTCAAGGTTGTCGTAGGCGCGTTCATAACTTGATCGGTGGGAACCCAGTAAAAGATAACTAGATCTGAAGGCCTAAATGACAACACGGAGCCAATCTTAATGTAATTCTACTTAAGCAGGCTCCAGCCTTAATGCTATAAATCAGCACCAGTACAGCCTTTTCAGACTTCGCCCCGAGAGAGCGCCAAAAACCCGCTTCAAACACGTGAAAGCATCACCAAATCGGGTTCTTCATCACTTAAAATAGTGGACTTGTGATGGAAGCGCCGGCGCGAGCACCTGTGGAGTTCTACAGCCTTGCGGTTGGTTTCCGCCAGTGAACAAACTATCGGGGTTCTTGCCATGGAAGTATCAAAGAGAATGAAGTCGATCCCTCCGTATATATTTGCGGAAATCGATAAGAAACGCCAGGCTGCTGTTGCTCGTGGGGTTGACGTAATCAACCTGGGCATCGGCGATCCCGATCAACCCACCCCGAAACATATCGTCGATGCCATGCACAAAGCCATCGACAATCCAGCCAATCACAAATACCCACCTTTCGGCGGCACCAAGGAATACAAAACCGCTGCCGCCAATTGGATCAAGAAGCGCTTCGGCGAGACGGTCGATCCCGACACAGAAGTGACTTCCTTGATCGGTTCGAAGGAAGGTCTGCACAACACGATCATGGCCTTCATCGACGAGGGCGACATCAACATCATTCCGGATCCCGCTTATCCGGTCTACAAAACATCGACTATCCTGGCTGGCGGCGAGCCTTATTTCATGCCGCTTAAGGCAGAAAACAATTTCCTGCCCGACCTGGACGCGATTCCTCAAGATGTGTTGAAGCGCGCCAAGCTGATTATGCTCAACTATCCCAACAACCCAACCGCCGGCGTCGCCGATCTGGAATTTTTCAAAAAGCTGGTTGCTTTCGCCAAGAAGCACGACCTTTTGATTTGCCACGATTTGTCATATCCCGAAATGACCTTCGAAGGTTATGTAGCACCCTCGATTTTGCAAGTCGAAGGCGCAAAAGACGTGGCGATCGAGTTGCACACCCTGTCGAAATCATTCAACATGACTGGCTGGAGAATTGGCTTTGCCATCGGCAATCCGGTTGCAGTCAAAGCCGTTGGTTCAATCAAGTCGAACGTCGACACCGACATCTTCCGAGCTATCCAGATAGCCGGCATCGCTGCACTGGAAGGCCCGATGGATCACATTGACGCCTGCAACAAGCTCTACATCGAGCGCCGCGACCTGGCAATAAAAGAATTAGGCAAACTCGGCTGGAAGGTCAATCCGATCAAAGCCACGTTCTACATGTGGCTGAGAACTCCGGAAGGAATGACATCTGCTGAATTTGCTGAAATCATGCTGGACAAAGCCGGCATCGTGGTCCCGCCCGGCACCGCATACGGACCGCAAGGTGAAGGCTGGTTCCGCATGGGTCTGTGCGCAGACAAAGAGAGAATGAAGGAAGCTTTCGATCGCATGGCCAAGCACGAAATCACTTTCGACATGAAAAAGAAAGCCAAAGTCTAAGTCGGATTCGGCATCATAAGCAAAAATCGGCAATAGCTTAGAGAGAGGGAGGAATGCTTCATTGAACCGCAACCTCCCTCTAGTCTTGGCGATCCTGCTTTTATTAAATGGCGGCGCAGCTTTTGCCGCTGACAATAAGGCTCAAACGGTCTCCAACCAGGAGCAGGAAAATGAATACAACGAGTCAAAATACTTTCCTAAAAAAGGAAACTATCTAGACTGGCTGGAAGCAAATAGATTGAGCAACCAGGGCGTTCGCCTGGCCAGAACAGGCAATTGCAAAGGCGCCATTCCAATGTTTCAGCAAGCGATTCAGCGCTACGGCTATGACTACACTTATTACGAGAACTTAGCTGTTGCTTTGCACAGAACAGGCAATCTGGAACGCGCCGAATCAACAACCGAAATCGCGGCCAAGATGTCGCCAGGGCGCTGGTCACCCTGGTACAACCTGGGAGTGATTCTTACCAAGGAACATGAATACAAACGCGCCCTTATTGCACTGAAAAAGGCAAAAGCGCTGAAGGCACCGGCAAATAAATTACATGGAATCAACGAGTTGATCACCGCACTTCAGTGCAAAATCAGCAAGGGCAATTCCGGCACAATCTCAGCAACTGCGAGTCGCACAACGCCCACCCCTTCGACTTCGTCCTCCACGGCAGCCAGTGCTGCCACTGCAACTACCAGTTCTACCGTTACACCTGCAATCACAACAGAACGATCAGGATCAGGATCAGCACCGGCGACGGCCGCTCCATCTAGTTCAACCTCGAACGATATTTCGAATACATCCATTCCAGCAAATCCACCCACCGGCAGTTCAGAAGAGAAACCCGCCCAAATGTCGCCTTACACAACCGTCCCGGAAGTCAGCCCCGTGCCGGCAGACCCTGCCAAAACAAACGAGAAAGGAAATTGATATGTCAAACAATCCACTCAGGGTAGCGCTCATTGGCTATGGTACAGCCGGGGAGATCTTTCACGCACCTTTTCTAAAAGCCACAGTGGGACTGGAAGTCACGACGATCACAACCAGCAATCCGGAGCGTCAGAAAAAAGCGCACGAAGCATTTCCCGCTGCAACAGTAGTCGATTCATTCGATGACGCCCTTAAATCGCATCGAGATAAGTTTGATCTGGTTGTGATTGCCTCACCCAATAAATGGCACGCATCGCAGGCAAAAGCGGCCCTGGAGGCAGGCAAGTCCGTGGTCGTTGACAAACCTTTTGCAATCAACAGCCGGGAATGCAGAGAATTGATTGACACTGCAAAAAAACAGAAAAAATTACTCACTGTTTTTCAAAACCGGCGCTGGGACAATGACTTTCTCACCATTCAAAAGCTGCTCAAGGAAAAAACGCTTACCGAAGTGACGCGTTTCGAATCGCGCTTTGAGAGATTTCGCCCCAGAATGGTTGGGAAGAAGTGGCGAGAAAGCACCGGCACAGACGAGGGCGGCGGTCTGCTCTTCGATCTGGGCAGTCACTTAATCGACCAGGTCTGTGCTTTGTTCGGCACACCTTCATCTATCTACTGCGAATTAGACAAGCGCCGAGCCGGTGTGATCGCTGACGACGATGCATTCATTGCACTGGAATTTGAGGGCGGTGTGAGAGCGCACCTTTATGCAAACATCACCTCTGCCATCCCCGGTCCCCGCTTTCGCGTTCTCGCCATGAACGGCGGCTATGAAAAGTATGGGCTGGATCCTCAAGAAGATGCGCTCAGACAAGGTGCAAAGCCCGGCGACAAGAATTGGGGCGTCGAGGATTCAACTCTATCAGGGAAGTTGGCAGTCGAACGCGACGGAAAAGTTGTGACCGAAACCCTGGTTAGTGAAACAGGCAGCTATGAATTCTTTTATGCTGCAGTGCGCGATGCGATCTTGAAAAGCAGTGAGCCGCCAGTCAATCCGGAAGACGCATTACGAACGATCAGCATCATCGAACACGCCAGGCAAAGCGCGCAGCTCGGACGCAAGCTGGAGTTTCAAACGCTGGTAACGGCAAGATAGCGGGCCAAATCAATTGAAATCGTCCGAGCACAAACAATTGCTGGAACTCAAACGCCTGATCAAGGCGTCCAGTATTGACGGCGCTGCAGGAGCACCCGCGCAATTGGATGCGGCATTTCTTTCCACCATCGTCTGCATCGTTTCGCTCAATGTCCTGGAGCGAAATGGATGTTTGAAAAACCTGAGATCGAATTCAGGAGATCTAGCTTTTCTCGATAACGGTCAAATTTCCGAGCTGGTTCAAATCTTGTATGAAAAGGCAAAGGCACTGGCCCCGACATCGGTCCGCAATGTCATGCCCGCCCCGCATTCGCTCACCTCAAAACAACTTAAAGCCTTCAGACAATTCCTCAAAGCCACTGAGAATTTCCAGTTATTTAGCAATGAATGCGTAATTGGAAACGCCTACCAGCTGTGCTCGCAACTAAGGCGCAAGGAGGCACTCAAACAGGTTCAATCTTCCAACAAAGAGATTGACGCCCAGTCGCTAATTTCTTTCACCCAACTCTATACGCCGCAATGGGTGGTCGACACACTCATTGCCCAGGCGCTTGCGAAAAGTGGCGCTGCCGATATCAATGTCATCGATCCTGCTTGCGGAGCAGGAAACTTTCTCCTGCCGGCATTCGATAGCCTACTCAAATTACTACGCGCCGGAGGTATGTCCGAGACTGAAGCTGTTCACCTTCTTTCCCAGGGAGCGTTGAGCGGAGTCGACCTGGACCCACATGGAATCTGGATTACGACTCTGGCACTTACAGTTCGCTGCTTGCGCTTGAGCGAACCGATGTGCGTTCCTTTTCTTGGCATTCAACTCCTGGAAAAGAACGGTTCGCAAGAAAACCTTCTAGGAACTTTAGATAGAAATTTCGATCTGATTGGAGGACATCCACTTTCTCGTCGCTACACGGCGGTGCTTACAAACCCGCCATACATCGGCAGAAAGCTGCTCAGCCGCGACTTGAAACTGCAGCTGCGCAAGCATTATCCGGACGACAGCCATGACATTTCGGTCGCCTTTACGCGCCGTTGTTTGGAATTGCTGAAAAAAGATGGTCGCCTGGGATTGATAACCCAATCATCGATTCTTTACCTGCCCAGCTCAAAAGAGTTTCGTGAAAAACTGATTGAAGACTTCCACCCAATCCTGGCAATTGAGGCAGGCACAGGGGTTTTCCCTCTGCAGAGCGGCGAAAAAATAGACAGTGTAATCATGGTCATCGAGCGCAAGCAAGATTCCCAAAATGCCGATTGCCTGTTCATCAATTTACGAAAAGAGGAAGACAAGGCAAGCGCGCTCAAAACTGTTTTAGAAAACTCCGATTCACACCCACTATCCTTCAAGCGCACAATCACATCGTTCAAGCGTTTTCCAAACTGCCAGTTCAACTATTCCTGCCCGGGCGCAGCCGTGACACTTTTTGAAAAGCTGCCTCCGCTTGGGAAATTTGCAGAAGTAAGGCAAGGACTTGCCACAACCGACAATGAGCGATTCGTTCGCTATGTATGGGATGTCCCCGTAGAAGAGATTGGCACAATCTGGTTTCCCTATGTCAAAGGTGCAGGCTCGCAACGCTGGTACAGTCCGGTTTTAAACGTCGTTAAATGGCAGGACGACGGGCGCGAAATCAAAGAAGCAGTGACGAAGGCATATCCCTATCTGAAAGGGAAAGTGCATTGGGTCGTCAAAAACGAGAAGTACTATTTCCAGGAAGGCTTGTCCTTCTCCTTCGTCAACAATGCTAATTTCGCTGTGCGCCTCTTACCAGCCGGATGCATTTTCGACGTCGCTGCCTCGGCACTTTTCCCAACCAAGATCGACAGATATGCACTGCTGGCGTTTTTGAACTCAAGCTTCGCCGCGAAAATGGCGCATCTGATTAATCCGACGATCAACTTTCAAGTCGGCGATGTAAAACGACTGCCCTTCGTAGAGTTTTCTCCAAGCGAATTAGAGTCTCTCAAGCAGTTGGCGCAAACCTGCGTCCAGGCGACCGAAAGCATTTCAAAACAGAGAGACTTCCACGTACATCAACTTTTGCAGCCTGTGATGGAAACTGCACCTGCAGCCGGCGCACTCGAGCCAGCATACGAAGAGCATTGCGCCGCAATCAGACAGTATGCTCAGCTTATTGCAGAAACAGAGCGTGAGATCGATGCGCTGGTGCTTGATTCACTCAAAGTCAAAAACATTCTCACAGCAAGTGAATTTGATGAATTGGAAAGCTGGATCAAAGCCGGCGAAGGGAACTCCCGAGCAGGAGTGCAAGCGCTGTCCCCACAAGAATTTGCTGAGCAGTGGCACAACTCTAGTAGTTCTCGCGCACTTTTTCGTAGTCACCCTTAACCCAGCTAAAGCCTGATTGCACATTGGTGTCTGCGACATAGTCGGTTTCGAATTCGACTTTGTCTCGTTGTGACAGGCGAGGGAAGGTCAGGCCAGGATTGCCGTTAAGACTGTTGATTGCTTCCATTAAGCCTCTGTCGAAACGTCTAGAACCGGAGGAAGAGACCACTTCAGGAATGACTTGGAGATTTCTCGTCACCGTCAGGTGAATGGTGGCGCGTCCGGGTGTATCGGCAGTTTCGCTCCAGCGAGTGTAAATTGCTTCCGACAATTGTTTGTGCCAGCGCTCCCAGGCCAGCATTATTTCTTTCGAGCCACGCTCGGCGCCGACGTCGAACTTGTTGGGCAAATTGGCAAAATCATTGGGTTTCAATAAGCCCAGCTTGGGGTCATCTTGTTGTGCCATGCCGGAAAGGGGCTGGCGGAAAGAGTTGGTGTCTACAAGACTGCCGCTGAATGATGGAGCCGCTACCGGCGCGCTTCTTTGCACACGTGTCGATTGAGTCTGTCCTTGAAGATTGTTGCCGAGATTGCCGACCGGGCGTTGGACACGGGTGTTTGCATCTTCCTGCTCAACTCTTCCTTCTAAAGTCTTGGACATCACAGGCTCAGTTGTCGCAAAGATATTTGCTATGAGAAGCAGTGCGGGAAGTAGTTTTAGAATCGAATTCATGGCCGGATTTCCTGTTTTCACTAAGTCTCGAGATTAGAGTCCACCAGTCAAGATTCCCATCATGCCGCCCATAAGAGCACCCCTGAGCATGCCGGATTTCATACCGCCATGTACGCTGTGGCTCCACATGGCGCCCATGGCTGCACCTGTAAGTGAGCCTATGGCAGCGCGTTTGACAAGACGGCTGGCGCCGCCGCCACCACCACCGAAGATTCCGCTGATTCCACCACCGTCGAATCTTCTGGACGAGCTGGTGCCGCCGGAAAATCCGGGCGACGGAGCGAATGGTTGAATATCGCCTTCGCCGGCGGAGGCTGTATTGCCGTAGCCGGAGTTGGAATCGTTGCTGCCTGCCGTCGCGTAATAGTCGCTTGGTGATTTCTTGCGCGGTGGCGGTGCATATCCGGGACCGTCGTCCGATTGGGCGCTGTCATAACGGCTGCCACGATTGCTGCCGCGATTGCTGCCACCGCTCGAACCGCTGCTTGAGCCGCTGTTATTAGCGAGGCGTTGATCGAGGTCGGACAATGCATCACGATAAAGTTTGTTGTTGGGTTGAGCTGCCAATGCCTGGTTCAAGTTTAAGCGAGCTTTGGTCAAATCGCCTTTGGCTTTGTAGGCTTGCGCCAATGCAAAGCGAACATCGGGATCATTGGGAGCTTGTTTTACGACTGTTTCCAATTGGTTAACGGCAGTGTCGAACTGACCGTTTTTGTAGGCGGTTGATGCTTGTGCAACTAGAGATTTCAAATTGTCGCGGCGAGAGGCTTCTCTTTGTTGATCGTCTTTTTGTCTTTGTTGCTCAGCTTGAGCCGCCCTGTCCGATGCTTGTTTGCGTTCAATTTGAACGACAGCATCTTTCAAATCTTGATCGTTTGGATTGATTTGGCTGGCGGTGCGGTATTCGTTCAGCGCTACGGCGGTGTCACCGCGAGCTTCGGCAATAGCACCCAAATTGTAGTGAGCATCGGCATTGCGAGAATCGAGAGTGAGCACCTTCTTGAACATGCGCTCTGCTTCAGCGGTGTCACCGCTGGAATACTTCTCGGTTGCTCGTTTCAACATCGCAGTGGCGGCATCGTTGGGGGTGGCCGAATCTGGATTGTCGTAATTGGAAAGCGCTTGAGGTTTTGGTTCCTCGACTTTGCTCCATTCGCTGGTATCCATTCTGGGCGCTATTGGCGGCGCCAAAAGGCTGTAAGCATTGCGGGCATTGCTGACAGCCGCATCGAGACTGGCAAGCCTCTCGGACACAGAACCGGTCCTGGCTGCACCGAAGACTCTGGTCTCTAGCTTAGAAAGGCGCTCAGTTTCGGACATGCCTTTTTGAGTCCTGTCCAGAAGCGCATTTTCAATCCTTTCCAGGCGGGCTTCATCTCCCATCTGGGCTGTGGCAGCAAAGGCCGGTGCAGCAGTGCCGCTTAACAAGAACAAAGACAGCGCCAGGCTCATTGCTCTTTGTTCGAATTCGACCTTTCTCAGCATAAAAACGCTCCCACACAGATGATTGCTGCATCCCTGCATGGGTTTAAGGACGCCAGGGCAATACTTATGTTCCGGACAAATCGTATTTCCGCATCCAGAATTTAGGCCTGGAAAACGGAGATCTACTTCTTATATGTTCTCTTATATCAGCTTCTTATAAATGAGAGCCTAGAAAGGGCCACACCCGACGTTTTACTGCTTTCTAAACCCGACACCACCGGAGCGCTGCGCGAAAGAAGCAGCATAGTGAAACCAGAAAAGCCCGCAACCAGACTCAAGAAATCGAAGTTCTCTTGCCCCAGACATATCTTTTCAGCAAAGGTGCCGGGCGGAATCGCTCGCCATACGCATCGAAGTGCTCGTCAATCATATCTAAGCACTTCTGCAGTCCAATCTGAGTAGCCATGGCCAGAGGTCCGGTGCGCATTCCCAGTCCAGCACAAAGAGCCGGATCGAGGTCTTCAGGAGCACAGATACGTTCTTGCAGGCAGAGAAATGCTTCGTTGATCATGGGCAAGAACAAACGCTCCGGCTGAAACTCGAGCCCTTTCCCTTTGCCCTTCTTCGCTTCGCCATTGCGCACAGTTTTGAGTGTTTCAGTCATAGCCGGATTGGCGCCCGTGCGCTTGCGCGTTTCTTTGTCATAGGCGTAAAAGCCACCCATGGTCTTTTGGCCAAGCAAATTCTTGTCGACCATTTGCTCGAGAATAGGGCAAGGCGCAAAGCGCTCGCCATATTCCTGGAAATTGAATTTCGCCACGGCTAAGCCGATGTCGGCTCCATTCATATCTCGAAGCGCCAGAGGACCAATGGGCATAGCTACATCGCAGGCAGCTTTATCAATTGACTCAATGTCTGCAGCGCCTTCAAGCAAACACCAGAGAGCCTCGTTCATATAACGACCGAGCAATCTGTTGACCAGAAATGACGCACATTCCTCGACGCGCACGGCCAACTTGCCGAGCGACTGTCCGAGGGTAATGGCAGTCAGGACAGTGTCTTGAGAAGTCTCAAGACCGGGGATAACCTCAACCAATTTCATCAGATGGGCCGGATTGAAAAAATGCATGCCGACGACTTTATCGGCGCGGCGAGTGAATGAGCCTATCTGAGTAATGGAGAGGCTGGAGGTATTGCTGGCGAAAATCGCATCTACATTGCAATACTCATCAAGGCTCTCAAAGACTTTCCTCTTAATGTCGATGTTTTCGGCGACCGCTTCAATGACAAAGTCGACATCGGAAAAACGCGAGTATTCGGTGGTCGGCTCCACAAGTGCGCGCTGCGCATCGGCTTCCTTCTTGGACATGCCCTTGTCGACTCGCGACTTGAGGAGACGATCTATGTTGGCCAGTCCCTTGTCGACTTGATCTTGATCAACATCCTTGAGAAGTACGGGAATGCCTCTGCCAATGAAGGCAACCGAGATAGATGAACCCATAGTTCCGGCGCCCACCACAGCAACTCGATTGATTTGCATCTTGACCCGATCCTTCTGATTTTTCGAACCTTCCTGAATACGCCTTATCAATTACAGCAAGGCTGCCGAAGGCGCCGAGTGTGAGATCTCTAAGTCGTAAGGTATTAGTGGATAACCCTAGCGGCAGGGGCGGTTATCAATATGCCTGTAATGCCGTCATTGTGCCGTCTGACGACCTTCGAGATTTAACCACTTGACAATATCTGATACATTAAAAACCCATAGCTTTTTTGTAATGTTTCGTTATTATGTTTACACACGTTAAGCGTGACTAAAGTTTCTGCCGAAAGCGTACTTCAACTGCGTTCAACCGCGCACCAAAGCGTGCTTCCAAGCGCGCAACTTAGTGCGCAATCAAGTGCCGGTTAAAGCGCGATAACGCGCAAAAGAAATACAGCGCCAAGCGCAATAAAAGGTGCCAAGCGCATAAATCGGAAACCCATTGCTCGAGGCTGTTTCAGCCGGGAGTTCGGATATGTTCGCCTATCTAATCATCGCTGCCGAGTTGTTAGTTCTGTATACCGTTTTCTGGTACATCTTCTTGTATGAGCCAAGACCTTACAGAATCAAAGGTGAGATGTGGGGTCGCTACGAAACCAACGCGCTTGCTCGTTATTTCGAAAGCGTCGAACAAGAGATCAGACAAGAATTAAGACAAGAATCAAACGCTTCCTCTGCATACAGCCACCGCGAATATGAATGGCTGAACAAGATGGACGGAGCCCAAAAGAATCGCCTTCAAACGATCGCTATCTCCAGAACTGCCTGCCCGCAGATGCAAGGAGTCGGCGCGCACAGAGGCTACTGCGCACCACAGAATGCCAAGAAATACGGCTGGATCGCCGAAGATCCCACCCGCCTTCAAGGTAATCCGCTTAAGTTTGCCATCCAGCTGGTGGAAAAGCTTGGAAATCTCTCCTCCCGACGTCCATAGCTTTTGCCTGCGGTCACTTATAATCAAGCGTGCTGGTCCATCACCAGCACGTTTTTTTTGGAGCAGTTTCATTGACTCTCGATAATTCACAACCGCACAGGGCTGAAAACGATGCCGAAAATGAAGCATCAAATTCACCTGGCGCCCAAAGTGAAAAAGGAAAAGTGATAGTCGAGATCAAAGGACTGAAAAAACATTTTCCCATCAGAAAAGGTTTTTTCAACAAACGCGTCGGCGCAGTAAAAGCGCTTGACGGCGTCGATTTGAGCATAATTGAAGGCGAAACCCTGGGTTTGGTTGGCGAATCGGGTTGCGGAAAATCCACCCTCGGTCGCGTCATGCTCAGACTTCTTCCGGCGACGGAAGGCAGCGTTTTCTTTTCCGGGCAAGATGTCCTGAATTGTGATGCGGACACCATGAAAAAGCTGCGCCGCCAATTGCAAATCGTTTTTCAAAATCCCTATGCCAGCCTCGATCCGCGCATGACGGTAAAACAAATCATTGCCGAGCCTTTGGAAGTGCATAAGGTTTTGAAAGGGCCGGAACTGCTCAAGCGCGTCACTGAACTGCTTGATCTGGTGGGACTTTCGCCCCGCATGCAAGAGCGTTATCCGCACGAATTTTCCGGCGGGCAAAGACAACGCATCGGCATCGCCCGGGCCCTGGCTCTCAATCCCAGAGTAATTGTTCTGGACGAACCAGTCTCTGCGCTCGACGTCAGCGTCCAGGCTCAGATCCTGAATCTTCTTATCGATTTAAAACGCGAGTTCAAACTCACCTATTTGTTTATCGCGCACAACCTGGATGTGGTTCGCTATATCAGCGATCGCATCGCCGTCATGTATCTCGGTCAAATTGCCGAAATCGGCAATTGCAATCGAGTCTATGAAATGCCGCTGCATCCATACTCGAAAGCATTGATAAGCGCTGCTCCCATTCCCGATCCGAAAGTGGACAGATCGAAAAGAATAATTCTTACAGGCGATCTGCCCAGCCCGGCCAATCCGCCCAGCGGCTGCACTTTCCATACTCGCTGCCCGATCGTGAAAGACAAATGCAAAACCGATGTGCCCGAATTGCGTTCGATCGAAAGCGAGCACTACTCACATTGTCATTTCGCCGAAGAGCTTTTGACGGCGCCGAAAATCTAACCGGGCGGAATACGCTGGCCTTCTGGTGTTTTTGGGCGCAGGTCGGTATAAGTACCATCGGTTCGTTGCCAGCCGGCGCCGAAAATGCCGCGGTCGACTATTTCCTGGTAGACGCTGAAGACGCATTTACCCGGTCCGACACCGGCTTCGTCAAGCAGGGGCTGCGTCCACTTTCTAAGAGTGACGATGCGCGGGGCGCTGCCGGTCACTACCCAAATTGGAAAACCTGTTTTCAAAAATGCTTTAATTTTCGGCTCCCAATGCCGGGTCTGGCGGAAATTACCGGTGTCGATTTCCAGCAAAACTTTGATCGGGTCCATGTGCGGATAACTGAAAGCGATGGTGGCATCGGCTTGTTCGTCGACGCTCGTCAGGTCACCGGACAATTCGCGCCAAAATTCGCGACCGGTCGTGAACTCCAGATTGTGAATCAAGCCGCGCTGCTCGGCATCCAACATTGCCAATCTGACGTCGACAAGGCGCAGGAAATGCTCTTTGTGATAAGTATGCGGCGGTCCTGTCGGGATTGTTTCCCAGGAAATTCCCCGATGCTGCTCAAGAGACTTGGCACCTTGAGTGGTCAAAAAGTAAATTAACTCCGGTCTTCCGCGCCCTTCCATGCGCCCGCTCGAAGACGAACCGGTAAAGCCGGCTTGCTGCAGCCTTCTCAAGCGCTTACGGGCGGTTTCATAGCTGATGTCAGGAAAGCACAGCCGCGCTAACTGGCTGGAGCTGATTGTGCGATGCAAATAAAGCTGCACAAGAGCCCAGATGTCACGCTCCATTAAAACCAGGCTTTTGCGTTTGGGCTTGGAACGTGCTGCTTTGTCCGTCATTTGGATACCTAGTGGCGTTTGGGATTCCTAAATTAGGGAAAGCGATACGGCCGTCTGACAACGTCCGGATTACTACCCCTAAAATAATTGTAGACCAAGGCGATTCGTAGAGGCCGATTTACGAAGAAAGTTTCCTCACTGTCTCGTCACAGTGGCCGAATTTCCTTTCATGAATCTTTTCGCCCCCAACGGGCTTTGCACCATATATGGTGCGGAGCTGGACATACCGCGTTAGTGGCCCAGATTCTTCAAGATCTCTTTGCCGCGTTCATCGCCCATGAACTTTTTCTTGAGCGCGTCGATGTCGGTTCCTTCCGGAATCTTATCGCCGTATTTTGCTTTTAGCTTGTCAATCAAGCTGTCCGGGTTTTGCCCTTTTAGTTGCGAAGCAATATCGCCTGCACTGGGGCTTCCGCCCTGCCTTTCGTCATGACTGGTACCGGCACTGGGGCCGCCGTCATATGTGGTAGCAGGTGGCCGGTTCTTCAAATCGACTGCGCGTTTGCTCTGATCGTCCAGGCCTTTATTGACCGCTGCGATTCGCTCTTTGATTTTTTCAGGAGGCGCGTTTGTCTTGGCCATCTCCTCTACATATTTGAATGCACTCAAATATCCGGCAATGCCAATGCCTTGAGCCTTGGCCGCATTAATTCGCTTGAGCAGCATGCCGCGCTCTTCATAGAGCGGACCTTCCGTCACCATTGATTCAATCTGTACCTTAACTTCAGAGCCAGGAGGCGTTTGAGCTCCTCCTGGAACCGGAGCAGTGGACACGCCCTGGTCGGCAAATGTCGCCAAAGTTAGTGTTTGAAGACCTCCAACCGCTGCAACCGCAAACAAAAGATAAGCAAATCGATCGAACCGCATAATCTTCTCCACTGGCGCTCTTACCCGACGCCTTCTATTATCCACCACCGCCAATTTTTAATCCGCTTCTTCAACAGTTAATCAAATCCAGTAAAAAATTGTCCGGCACCCCGTAGTCCTACGCTTTTCTAGGCACGCCTCTTACTTTTATATTGAAAGTCCACAAGTATCCACCCGGAAATCTTCAATATGGGTCAATTCGACAACGGTGAGCAAAGCTCACTAGCCAACAGCGGCCGGCTGAACGCTCACGACGTAGCGCTGGACGGCGCGGCCATACTGTTTGACCAGACTCCGGTAGTAAGAACAGCCAACCCGGGCAACGATCGGGTATTACTGGCTCAGACCACCGGGCCTTTATTTCAAGACGGCACCGGCAATGGCTTTAGAGACGCAATCAGAAACAGACTTCAAGGCATGCCCACATCCACATTGGGCGACGACGGCCGGTATGTGCAGCCCAATCAACAAGGGGACTTCCAGCCGCCACAACAATATCCCAGCGTCAAAGACAGGGTGCCCAGGCCGGTCAGCAACTTGCCGTCCTTGCAATATACGCAGCCTACACCGATTCAGCCTTCTATCATTGAAAGCACTAACATAAAGAAGACGAGCCTGGACACTCCATATACAAGCGAAACGTCCGAAAAGGCAAACTCGTTTTTTGATTCAGTCGGACGAATTGGCTCAGCGGCTTTCTTCATCAATAGAGACCACGCCAAAAGAAGTTTAGAAATAGAAAACAAGATAGCCAACACAGAACTTGTATCCAATGGCACCAGGCAGGGCTTCCAGATGGCCAGAGACGGTCTGCTCGACAGTCTCAAAACGCCCATTCAGAACGCGGAATCAGCCGTGGAAGGAATGTACAAGAATTATCCCACCGAGCTTTTTCAGGGCTCCCCAATTCCGAAGCTGTCCGGCAAAGGCAAGATACTCATGCCGCACCCCTGGGAGTTGGACAAACTAACGGCAGCAGATCAAGTATTGGCAGAAAGGTATTTGAATTTAGCTTCTTTGAGAGAAACCCTGGTCAACAACTGGCCGCCGGTGGCAAGCACAAAGCTTGGTCGCCTGCCCGTCAATTTGCAGGCATCGCCGCTTATAAAAGCTGAGGGACTGGTCACCGAAGCAGCCAGATTTGATGCGGCGGGCTCGGCGTTTACGGGCCAAGTAACAAAAGTATTGGCCGCTAATGATGCCTTAAGAGCAGGCAACACTAATCTGGTGTTCAAGAGCGCTGGCGCAATGGCAGGCGCATGGGTGACAAACACGGCGACGGATGTACTCATCAACACCAAACATGGCCCATCGAAGGTCACCTGGGCTGCAGACTTGCTATCACCGGCGATACTACTGACGAACAAATCAATGCTCGTAAAGTTCGGAGTAGTGGCAGGCTCGCACTTGGTCGCTAAGCTCTACGACAAGTTTACCGAAGAAGCCTAGAGATAGCCTTTGCGATCAGACCTTTGCGCTAGACAGGAATGTCTGCGTCTACTCTTGCTGCCAGCCGGCCTCTCTTCTCGTCGACACGCCACAAAAGCAGCAATCCAGCGATAAAGAATACTCCGCAAGACAAAAGTGCCACTCGGTAGTTGGCCCCGGTCAATTGGACGACCGCTCCGAATGTAACTGCGCCTATGCAGGTAGCCAGCTTGTGGGCCATGCCCCAGAGCCCGAGAAATTCGCCAGAACGCCCTTCCGGGGAGAATTGCCCGACCAGGGCGCGCCCTGCCGAACCAGTGGCGCCCATGGCGATGCCGACAAAATTGGCAGCAATCCAGAGATGAACTTTTTCGGTAGCCAGGCAGGCAATCAGTATCGCCACTGTCCAGATGCTTAGAGTAATGCCCAGAGTCTTAATAGCGCCGATGCGATCTTGCACCATGCCGAACAAACCGGCACCAATGGCTGCAGTCAGACTGACCACCAGAATCATCACCACCGAATCCGAGGCAGTGAAATGCAACACTTGCTGCGCATACACGGACGCCAGGTGGATTACAGCGGTACTGCCGCAGCTATAAACGCATAAAGTGAGCAAGAAATTGAAAAGGTCACGGTAATGGCGCGCATGATTGATCGTGTGTTTGAGGCGTTTGAAGCCAACTTTGAAATAATTTTCGCCCACCGCATCCGGCTGCGGAGTCGCTCTTTCTTTGAGGAAAATGAAAGTAGGCAGGGAGAAAACAAAAAACAAAATCGCGCAAATCAGCATTGCGAAAGGGACATACTCAGTTTGAGTTTGACCGTGAGCTTTCGCCCAGGTGAAATATATGTAGCAGAGCCCCAGCGCGATCAGGCTTCCTACGTACCCGGCGCCCCATCCAATCGAAGAAATTCTGCCCATATTTTCCTGAGTAGACAATTCAGGAAGGAAGGAAGCGATCAGATCTTCGCCGGTGCCAAAGAAAAAATTGGCCAGAGTCAAGGCAATTACAGCAGCCCAAATTTGACCTGGCGGGATCATGCTGAGCATTGCCGTGCAAATAATGCAAAGCGTCGTGGTCACGAAAAGCATCTTTTTCTTGGCCGCCATCGCATCGACGATGGTGCCCAAAACCGGCGCCGTCAGCACAATTGCAATCGCTGACACCGGAATGATTATGACCGACAGAAGAAAAGTGCCAAGTTCTTTGCCACCAGCCGGCTGCCCGCAAATGACATCCACAAAATAGGCGTTATACACGGCTGTAGCGACGACCGTGCCATATGTAGCATTGGCGATGTCATAGGCAGCCCAGGCGGCGATTTCACCCTTAGTCGCCCGACCATGTTTTCCACCAATGGGCGCGCCGCTTCCGGATTCCACGCTCTTCTCTCTCTCAAATGCAGGCGCTTTGCTCATCTTAATGCGGCAATTCTAGCGGTCATTATATAGGCTGGGACAAATCAAGACTTGCCTATAAATTTGATTGTATTGTCGATCAAAATCGGCAGATGTTCCCGAACGCAGACTAATGATCCCGCCGTGTACCTGAAATTTACTCGGCTAAACTTTCCTCATGCGGCATTTGCATAAGAGTCGGTACTTACAACAACGAAAAATACGGTGATCCTGTGCAGGACCATGAAGAGCACGACTCCGACTTAGACAATCTGACTCTTTGCTCGAGCCTGGTCAGCGCGGCACTGGTCGCTTCGCTAATAGTGGCGCAAAGAGGTTGGGTATTTGAGCAGCGAACATATCCGCGCCTACCCCTTAACGACAACCTTTCCATAGCCAATCCATCTGAACCGCTTCTTTACGGGCTGATGGTAACCGCTTTGATAGTTTTCAACTTTCATGCGCGCAAGAAGCTGTTGTCATTCATATTTGCCGCTACGGCATTAATGACCATTGTGCTCGATCAAACGCGACTGCAGCCGTGGCTGTACTTGTTCTCGGTCATGCTTTTTCTCATTGCTTCCTTACCTTCTCAAAACGCCGGTGCAAGCGCTGAGGCTCCATCCATAGAAAGAGGCGAGTCTTCTGTTTCAAGCATTCTCAACGCGCTGAGAATTTGCATTATCGGCACCTATCTCTTTGCCGGCCTGCAAAAACTGAACATCAGTTTTTGCCAGACCGTAGTGCCGACAATGATGAGCAAAATCATCCCAGACATGCCGTTCCAACTTGGATTGGCAATTGGTCTGCCGGTAGCTGTGGCAGAAGCGCTGCTTGCCCTTCTTCTCGTCTTTGCGCGCACTCGCAAAGTGGGAGCCTACCTGGCCATCTCATTTCATGCAGTCACGCTCTGGCTGATTTTGCAGCAAGGCTGGAATGCTGTGGTCTGGCCCTGGAATTTTTCAATGATGCTGCTTGTCTATTTGCTCTTCCTGCGCTCAAAACCATCCGCTGTGATTTCACTTTTCAAGCCGGACTCATGGCAAAAGACTGTGGCGATATTGCTCTTCTTGCTCTTGCCTGTCTTGAATTTTTTCGGTCGCTGGGACAATTACCTGTCTTCGGCTCTCTATTCAGGCAATACTCCTGTATTGCGAATTGCGGTCGATCCAAAAGACGAAGAGGCACTGCCGTCTTCGATCAGGCAGGGCATCGATATCACCAACAAGGAAGGCTCGACTCTCATAGCCGAGAGATGGGCCATCGAAGAATTGGGGATTCCGCCATATCCGGAGGTGCGGTACCTGGAAAGGCTGGCAGAAAAAATAATCCAGTCCCAGGCCGGCACCGTATTCGGCGTTTTTGCGGATGCGCTGCCCCGACCAATGTTCTATGGTGTATTGCCCGAGCGAAGCCACTCCAAACCCCTCCACCGAGAACTCGTTGCTCTGGTAAAGGCCCAGGTCACACTTGGGCTGCTCCGGGTTAAGATTGATGCCATCTGCTGCCAGTACGGGCCTTGGCGTCGCAGTGTCGCTGCTGCCCGTGT
>CAZHEZ010000018.1:0-67704 GCA_964531315.1 uncultured Candidatus Obscuribacterales bacterium
GCGTCATCACAGCCGGGTGAGTCATAAGAGACTCGACACCGCCCAGACTTTCGGCCAGAACGAACAATTTTGTTGCGCCCATGACTTTCTTAGCATTGTCCAATCCGCCTTTGACGACGAATGTGACCATGCCGCCAAATCCGCGCATTTGCTTTTTGGCCAGATCATGCTGAGGGTGCGATTTCAAACCGGGATAAAGAACGCGCTCAACAGCCGGATGACTTTCGAGGAATTTTGCCACTTCGGCTGCATTCTTTTCGTGAGCTTGCATTCTTACTGCCAGTGTCTTCAGACCGCGCATGGTCAGGTAGCAATCCATCGGACCGGGGGTGCCGCCGATGGCATTCTGGTGGAATTTCACTTGATCATAGATCTGTTCGTCATTGGTTATCACCGCACCACCGACGACATCACTGTGGCCGCCTATATATTTGGTGGTGGAATGAACGACGACGTCTACGCCGTAATCTAATGGATTTTGCAGATAAGGGCTGGCAAACGTATTGTCGATAACAGTCCAGAGTTTGCGCTCTTTGGTTGAGTGCTTTTTAGCGATTTCTGTAAGCGCTTTCAGATCGACCAGGCGCAAAAGTGGATTGGTCGGGGTTTCAAACCAGAGCATTTTTGTATTCGGTTTGATCGCCTTTTCAATATTTTCCGGCTTAGAACCGTCCACATATGTGAAGGTCAAACCATAGCGGGTGAGCACTTTCTCGAACAAACGATAGGTGCCGCCATAAACATCTTCCTCGCAAACAACATGGTCGCCTGACTGAAGCAGGTTCATGGTTGCCGATGTAGCAGCCATGCCGGAGGCGAAACAGAGTCCGAATTTGCCATTTTCCAGAGAAGCCAGACAGGTTTCCAGTGCGGTTCTGGTCGGGTTGTTGCTGCGTCCGTACCAATAACCTTTGGCTTTATATTGATCCAGCTCTTCGTGCACGTAGGTAGATGTGAAAAATACCGGCACGTTGACGGCGCCTGAACTCGGCTCCGGATCTTGTCCGGCATGGATAGCCCGAGTGGAAAATTTCATTTTGTCTTGTCCGGCCATTTCTACTTTTTCGCCCCCAATTTGGTTTCTTCTTTCTTGTGTTTTGCCAGTTCTTTCTCGACTTCGTCGTGGCCGAGAGCCTCACGCAGGTGCGTCATGATGTCGAATTTAGTGACTACGCCTACGGCCTTGCCTTCTTTGGTGAGAACAACCATGGCATTGCCGAGGCGGAACATTTTATAGAGTTGGTCGATTTCAGTGCGCACATCAAGCTGCGGGAATGGTCTGCCCATAATCGAGTTGACGGTCACCTTGGCGGGGTCCTTGCGCTCATAAACGACCTGCATGGCAACCAGATCATTTATATGACCAACGTTTTGCCCGTCTTCAGTGACGACCGGAATCTGGTCGACCTGGTGCAATTCCATAAGCTCAATTGCATGTTGAACGTTTTCGCCGGGACTGACCACAATCATGTCCGGCAATTTGCCGCGCTTGCGTTTGCGCTCGATCAAATCGCTGCAGAAATAGGTATGTCCGGGAGCCGGCAAGAAGCCGTTTTCCATCATCCATTCATCCGAGAACACTTTGCTCAGATAACCGCGTCCGCCGTCCGGCAGAAGCACAACCACAACATCCTTCTCTGTCAGTTTTTCTGCGATTCTAAGGGCCGCAGCTGTTGCGGTGCCGGAGGAGCCGCCCACCAATAGACCTTCTTCCTGGGCCAGACGGCGTGCGGTGACAAATGAATCCTTGTCGCTTACGCGGACGAATTCATCAATTAATTTCAAATCGGCATTGCGCGGCAGGAAGTCTTCGCCGATGCCCTCGACTTTGTATGGCTGGGCCATGTCGCCCGAATAGATGGAGCCTTCCGGATCGACGCCAATGATTTTGATGTCGGGATTCTTTTCTTTCAAATATCTGCCGATACCGGATATGGTGCCTCCGGTGCCCACGCCGGCCACGAAGTGCGTCACTTTGCCGCCGGTTTGCTCCCAGATTTCAGGACCGGTGGTGATGATATGAGCGCCCGGATTGTTGGGGTTGGCAAATTGATTGGGTTGAAACGCACCGGGAATCTCGGCGGTCATTCTGTTGGCAACTGAGTAATAGCTCTCGTGAGAGCTGGCCGATACGGAGGTTGGAACCATTACCACTTCGGCGCCGTAAGCTTTAAGAAGGTTGATCTTTTCCTGCGCCACTTTGTCAGGGCAAATCAAAATGCAGCGATAGCCTTTAACGGCGGCAATTTGAGCCAGTCCGGTGCCGGTATTGCCGGAAGTAGGCTCGATGATGGTGCCGCCCGGCTTCAGTAATCCAGCCTTCTCGGCCTCCTCGATCATTTTGAGGGCCGGTCTGTCCTTCACGGATCCACCAGGATTGAAACACTCCACTTTCGCGAGAATGAGCGGTTTCAAGCCCTTCGCAAGCTTATTCAGCTTCACAAGCGGCGTCGCCCCCACAGTCTCCAGGATGTTCTCGTAGTACTTCACGTGAAGCAGCCCTCCTATTTATGTTTGAGAGTCTATATAGAAAAAACGGATACTAATTATATGGGAGCAGGCTAAAATTGCTGCGAAGTTTAGAATAGATGCGGTATTTAGGTTTTACGAATTAACGACTAAGAGTGATGACAAGCGAAAAACACGTCTACGGGCCCGAAGATTTAGCTGGATTCGACGCCGACACCGCGCTAGGACAGCCGGGTGAGTATCCCTTCACCCGGGGCATCTATCCGGACATGTACCGAAGTCGCGGTTGGACGATGAGGCAGTATGCGGGTTTTGGCAATGCGCGCGAGACAAACAAAAGATTTCGTTATCTTTTGTCCAACGGCCAAACCGGTTTGTCCACCGCTTTCGATTTGCCCACCCAAATGGGCTATGACTCAGACGATCCGCTGGCCTTAGGAGAAGTAGGCAAGACGGGCGTAGCCATAGACAGTCTGGCGGACATGGAGATTCTTTTCGACCAGATCGATCTGGGCAAAGTCTCCACCTCCATGACCATAAACGCCACAAGTGCCATCTTGCTGGCTATGTACCGGGCCGTAGGCAAGAAGCAAGGCGTTGATTCCAGGCTCCTGCAAGGAACTATTCAAAACGACATCTTGAAAGAGTACGAAGCGCGCAATACCTACATCTACCCGCCCATACAGTCGATGCGACTGATTACCGACATCTTCGAGTTTTGCGCCCAGGAGATGCCCAAGTGGAACACCATCTCGATAAGCGGTTATCACATCAGGGAAGCAGGCGCCACCGCCGTTCAAGAGCTAGCCTTCACTTTTGCTAATGGAATTGCTTATGTAGAGCAAGCCCGCTCTCGTGGACTGGATGTCGATCTTTTCGCGCCGCAGCTGAGCTTCTTCTTTGTCGCCCAGATGGATCTCTTTGAAGAAGTAGCCAAATTTAGAGCCGCCCGCCGCCTCTGGGCTCATATCATGAAAAACCGCTTCGGCGCGAAAAATCCCAAGTCGCTGATGCTGCGCTTCCACGTGCAAACAGCCGGATCCAGCCTTACATCACAGCAACCGGACAACAATATCGTCCGCACCACTATCGAAGCGATGGCCGCCGTATTAGGCGGCGCTCAGTCTTTGCACACCAATTCCAAAGATGAGGCCCTTTCTTTGCCGACCGAAGCTTCAGCATTGACGGCACTGCGCACGCAGCAGATCATCGCCTTTGAAACCGGACTTTCCTCCGTTGTCGATCCGTTTGCCGGCTCCTATTACGTTGAGGAATTGACGACTAAGTTGGAAAAGGAAGTGCGCGAATATCTCGACAAAATAGAAAGTATGGGTGGCGCCATGCGCGCTGTTGAAAGCGGTTTCATCCAGAAAGAGATTCAGGATTCGGCCTACGAATTTCACAAGGATGTCGAGAGCGGTCGGCGCACGGTGGTTGGTGTCAATAAATTCATCGACGAAAAAAATGAGCAGGACAAATTGCACAAAGTCGACCCCAAGCTGGAAGAAGAGCAAAAGCGATCGCTGGCAGAATTGAAGAAAAACCGCGATGGCAAGCGGGTGGAAGAGGCTCTGGACAAACTCAGCCACGCGGCCAAAACTGAAGCGGACAATAAGCAGGACAATCTTCTGCCTTACATTTGTGATGCCGTGGAATGTTATGCCACTGTCGGCGAAATCAGCAATACTTTGCGCAAGGCCTTCGGCAAATATCGCCCCACACCCACTCTTTGAGACCGGCATGCGCTTTTTCTTTTGCGTTAAACGAAATAAATGCCAAAACTAGCCTGGCAAGCCCAATCTAAAGACGCGTACTATAATGACCAAATGCGAAATCCGCGCGTCTCCGTCGTCATTGTTAACTGGAAAACACCCGCGCTTCTGGCGCGCTGCCTGGATTCAATCAAGCTCGAGCCCAGCTTTGATGATTTCGAGATCTGGGTGGTGGACAACAATTCGGGCGACCAGTCGGTGGAGATGCTCAAGAGCGGCTACCCACACGTCAAACTGATTGAAAACAAGGACAACCTTGGATTCTCAAAAGCCTGCAACCAAGCGATTCCTGAAAGTCTGGGCCAATTTGTTTTGCTGCTCAACCCGGACACCGAAGTCAAAGACGGCGCCATTGGCAAACTAGCCGACTATTTGACTGAGAATCCGCTATGCGGGGCGGTCGGGCCCAAGGTGCTCAATACGGACGGCACACTGCAACTTGCCTGCAGACGCTCCTTTCCGTCGGTGAAGGCAGCCTTTTTTAGAGTTACTTATTTGAGCCGCATTTTCCCTAAGAGCAAGACTCTTTCCGAGTACAACCTCACTTTTCAAGACCCGGATAAGACAGTTGAAGTAGATGCTTTGTCCGGTTCATGCATGATGGTTCGTCGTCAAGCGATAGACAAAATCGGACTGCTCGATGAGGACATATTCATGTTCGGCGAGGATATCGACTGGTGTTGGCGCATCAAACAGGCTGGCTGGACAGTCTTCTATCTGCCGGCTGCCGTCATTTATCACGTCCATGGAGCATCAAGCAGACTGCGTCCGGTGGGCGCTACAATAAACCTTCACAAAGGCATGGAAGTCTTCTATAGGAAGCACCTGGCGGCTAATCACTCGCCAATCTTTAATGCCTTCGTGTATGCTGCAATTTGGGCCCGGGCTTTGCTGTTTATACTTGTAAATCTCGTGCGCGGGCTTGTGCCAAGGCGAGTGCATTAAGCATTAATCGAAATGCATAAGACATATTGAAAACTCAGAAATAACAGGCGAGATTTCTACGGGCAACCTCATTTATTCAGGCAACTTATCGACATGGGTTTCACTGGTCAACGCAAAATAGTCCTCGTAACGGGCGCTTCGGGCATGATTGGCAGGACCGTCGTGCAGAACCTATCCGCCTCTCCTGAATGGGACATCCGAGCCCAGGCTCGCAATCCTCAAGAAGCAAGAGCGATTCTTGGTGAAGTTTGTGATGTCACTCAGGTCTTGCTCAGAGAGGCCGACTTCACGCGCACCGGCGAACGCGAAATGCGCATGCTCACCAAAGATTGCCATACCATTATTCACTGCGCCGGGCTGGTGCACAGGCCTGATGCGCCCTATCAAGAATATGAAGTGATGAATGTGCGCGCCACCCAGAGTCTTGCCGAAGCGGCCGCCTCCAATGGAGTCAACACTTTCATTTTCTTGAGCACCTCAGCGATTTATGGGGTCGGTCCATTTACCAATATCGAAGAGAATGGTCCGCTCCAGGCCAAGACACCATATGCGGTATCAAAGGTGACCAGTGAAAAGTTTCTAGAGATGTTCCGCAATATTCCCAGACTCATTACTCTGCGCCCTTCTCTGGTGTATGGAGAAGGAGACCGCGGCAATCTGCTTTCTATGATCAAAGAAATCAAAGCAGGCCGTTTCGTGCAAATCGGCGGCGGTGGCACTGAAAAAAGCATCATCTACTCCAGAGACCTGGCCGAAGCAATTATGCTGACCATGAAACTGCCGGAAGGCTATCACTGCTACAACGTCTCCAACCCCAAGCCGTCCTCAGTCAAGGAATTGGTTGACACGATTACCGATGCACTGGGCATGCCCAAGAAAGTTTCTTCCATGCCCGAGCCTCTGCTCAGATTCGGCGTCAGAGCGGCAGAGCTGCTCATGAAAGAAAAGGCACCGGTCACATCCGAACAAGTAAACAAATTGACCACCACCACCACCTGCTCCGTAAGCAAGCTGATCAGCGCCACCGGCTTCCAGCAAAGGACCAGTTTGCGTGAAGGAATCCGCGCTGAAATCGCCTGGGCAAACGCCAAGAACCTGCTTACATAAATGGCATCCGGCCTGACCGAGCAAATATCGCAAGCTCTGGACCGCTACTTTGCCATAAGCGAGCGCGGATCCTCTTTGCGCACTGAAATCCTGGGCGGTGCCACCACCTTTATGACCATGGCTTATATCATCGTGGTCAATCCGGCCATCCTCTCTTTTGCCGGCTTCCCCATTGAACCATCCACGGTGGCAACAATCGTGACTGCTGTTTTCGGCTGTTTCTTGATGGGACTCTATGCCAATCGCCCTCTGGCAGTCGCCCCTTACATGGGAGAAAACGCCTTCATTGCCTTTGGGCTGGCATCCATGGCCCTGGGGTGGGAAACCAGATTGGGCGCAGTTTTCGTCAGCGGCATCGCCTTTCTCATCCTCTCTCTGGCCAAAATTCGCCCCTGGCTGGCCAACTCCATTTCCTCCAGCATGAAGCACAGTTTCGCCTGCGGCATCGGCTTGTTTCTCACGTTGATCGGCATGTACGAAACCGGAATAGTCACCAGTGCTGCAAAAGGAATGCCGGCATCGATCCTGATCATTCCCGGCACAGGAATTTTGCGGGCCCCTGATGTTCCTTTGAAACTGGGCAACCTGCACGACCCGCAAGTATTGCTGGCTATTTTTGGCTTTCTTCTCATTGTTTGCCTGATTTACCGTGGCATCAGAGGGGCGATCGTAATTGGCATGGCCTTAACAGCTGCAATTGGCGTCGCCTGCGGATTTGGCGAAGCCCCAACCGCGATTTTCGGCATGCCTTTTGTGCCTCCCTATGATCTTTCACCGATTGCTTTCAAGCTCGACATTCTTGGCGTTTTAACCCTGAAACATTTGCCTATTCTGCTCACCTTATTTCTTATGGGCTTTCTTGACACTCTAGGAACGCTGGTGGGAGTGGGGGCGGCCGGCAATATGCTCGACAAGGACGGCAATTTCATCGAAGTAGAAAAGCCGATGGTTGTCGATGCGATTTCCTGTATTTTCAGCTCCGTCGTCGGCTCATCAACAAGCGGAGCCTTCATAGAATCAGCCGCCGGGGTTCGAGAAGGTGCTCGCACTGGACTGGCGGCAATTTTTTGCGGCATTCTATTTGCATGCTGTCTTTTTCTCATTCCCCTTCTTGCCCCTTTGCAAAAACTCACTTTCGCCTATGCGCCCGCTTTGATGGCGGTCGGATTGCTGATGCTTTCTTCGATCACAAAAATCGATATGGACGACTTGACCGAAGCAACACCGGCCTTCGCCACCATTGCCATGATGATTTTCTCTTACAATATTGCCAATGGACTGACGGCCGGGCTGGTTTTATACACAGTGATCAAAATCGGCAGCGGGCGCTACAAAGAAATCAATTCCGGATCAATTATTCTCAGTCTGATGTGCCTCATTTACTTTGTCTTCGGCATCCCGCACTAGTGATGCTTTACAGAGGGATTGAACGGTTGACATACATACAATTGTATGTATAATTGAGATATTAGGACGATATGCTTGAAGCACTGCCCATGGTGCCGCAAAGCACACCTATGCGTGATGTGCCCCGGGGCCATCACGCGGCAAAATAGGCGTGCGTGCGCGTGCAAACGGGCGGGCATTTGTGTTGGCACAGAAAAGTTGATTGCGCTTTCCAATCTATAGAAATCCCCGTGAACCCGCGAACCCGTGAACCCGTGAACCCGTGAACCCGTGAAAAAGTACTAGCTTTTAATTGGGAAACTTTGTAGGTTAATAGAATTGGACATAGAAGGTATTGTCAGTGCCGCACGGCAAAAGAAGATCGCCAGACGAATCAGAGCAACTGCCGACCGGCAAAATGGATAAGGACAAATTCTCAGTCGGAACACTTTTAAAATTGCCTTCTTTCGATGAGGCAAGGCAATTTCAATTGAAGAAGTTCTGGCAAGAGCGCGGCTTCACATTTGCACTGACCGACAGCAACCTTCTTCTGGCCAGGCGAGGATCATTTGTCCAAACACTATTCTCAATGAATCCCCAGGTTCTGGAAACGAAATTGACTGCCACCTGGAGCGAGGCGAAAGAACTGGAGTGCCTTATGGAAATCAATCTTTTCCTCCAGCAAGTCACGGAGTGGCACAAAGCATTCTTGGAATTGGAAATGATCACTTTTGAAAATTACATGCTGCACGATGACAAAAAATCCGCACTCTGGCGAGAATTTAATGACGACATGCAGATTGCCAATCTTCAGTATTTATGGACGTTCGGCCTGGGCGGAAAAAAAATGCCTGACCAGATGAAGCGCAAGTATCTCAACCGCTAATCGACTCCAAAAGCTTGAGTGCCGAGTCGGTAAGCGGCTCCAATTCCAGCGCTTTGCGAGCCGATTCGCGCGCCCGTGCATCCTCTTCCATATCGTGAAAGAGCCAACCGGCCTCGGCAAACAAGAGGGCATCGTCAGGCGCTAATTGCATGGCTTTCTCGACAAAGGTCTCGGCGCTTTTCCGGTCAGCGTTCAAAAGAGCCAATTTGGCCTCAAGCAAATTGGTCCAGGCATCATCAGGTGCCAATTTAGAAAGGCGCTCAATATAACCTTCTGCCTCGCCGGCATTTTTTCTGGCTAGGCTTATGCGCGCCGATTCAATCAATACATCCCGGCTGTCTCCTGCGCGTCTTTGCGCCTCGAGTGCGGTACTGCGGGCTGCTTTTAAATCAGAAAGGCTCAATAGAGCATCGGCTTTGGCAAGCAACCAGAGTGTTCTATTGAATTCTCTTTCATTGAAATTCTTGCCGAAAGCGTCCAGCCTTTTTAGACCTTCTTTCGCTTTTCCGGATCGCGTCAGAGCTTCAACATAAATGCATTGAGCGGTGTAAATTGGACGCTTTTCTTTCTCCTCTTTAGAAAAGACACTGCTTGCATCATTCATGGCGGCCTTAAGATTACCCATGCGCAAGAAATAGTCAGCCCGGTTGACCAGCGCGTGTGAGTTAAGCGGAGCCAAGACCAACGCCGAATTGATCAATTCCCTGGCTTTGGCATTTTCGCCTTTCTGAAGATGCAGATAAGAGATGGAAATCATCGGCTCGACAAAATCCGGTTTCAGACGCAAAGCTTTCTCCCAGTGTTTGAGAGCTTGTGCCGAGTCGCCGCGTCTGAATTCGACATTGGCAAGATTGTTGAAAGGGGCGTAGAAAAACGGATCAATTTCCGTAGCCAGCCTGTAGAGTCGCTCAGCCTCCAGCAAATCGTTGCCGGCAAGGGCCCGATTGCCGGAATTGTATACATAATTGACGGCCGCTTTACGCCCGAGCAGTCCCACCATTCCGAAGGCAATCAAAATAGTGACCAGAATCTGCTGCCACCTTAAGGCTTTGTAAGTCGTTTTCAATGGTGTTTGATTCTGCGGAAAAACAAAAATGGCGTTTATGGAAGCCGGCTCCAGATCAAACTTTCTGAAAATGGCAGCGCGCACCATTTTCTCGAATACTTCCGGCTTGAAGAAAAAGGACGGCACCGGTTGCGGTACCAAGATTTTTTTGAAGATCTTCTGGTCCGACATAAATTTGGAGTAAATCGTCAGCTTGCGGGCAGTCGTTTCCAAAGAGAGCAGCTTGGAGAATACTACCTGCGGCTCAATGGCTATGGCTTCCAGTTTGTCCCAGGCAATTGGTTTGGCCAGGCGCCAGAGCTTGATGCCATATGGTCCGACTGACACACCCTTGACCAGCAGCCTGACCGCGTGCAAAATGCCGAGAAACCCGACAAACCAAAGTACAGCCGCCGAGATCCAGACTCCAATCAAACGCAAGAGCCAGCCCAGAGGAGAAGTGGCGCCCGGTATCAATGCCACTGCATCCGGTATCGCCAGAAGGGTGGCTATCAAAACGGAGCTGCCCTGAGCAAGTTTCGCCAAACTTTGTGAATCGATGGGAAAGAGCTCCTCAGAGCCGCCTGGCTGGGCGCCTGAGAGCGAATCACTGAGATTATCGGACCGACTGTCAGCTTTCAAGTTTTGACCGGACAATTCGGTATCCATAGAGAGCGTTTAAAGGCGAAATCGGGGAATGTAATTTTGGGGTGTGGAATTGTTTGGTCTTGACTGCAGGTTACCAAACGACTCCACTTGAAAACCCGTATCAGTATCCGTAGATTACAAATTTCCACATACTGATAACTAACCCCTTTCCTGAACATTAAACACCTGCTAGATTCGTTAAGCAATTAAGTGCGAGGCGGTCCAAGGACTTGTGTCAGATAACTCGCAATTTTCTGGTCTGAACCGCAAATCGGTTGCTCTGTCAGGCTTATTACGATTCACAACCGCCAGACAAATAGATTAGAATAAGGCAGATTGAACGGAGGTTAAGAAACGGTGGCAGTAGGCAGCGAGGTAAGTTCGTTGAAAATCCTCATCATTGAAGATGATGTCAACATCGCTCGATTGATTGAACTCGAGCTCGGCTACGAGGGTTATCAAGTCTCCGTGGCCCACGAAGGCAATCAGGGCATTGACCTCTTCAAAAAGGATCAACCAGACCTGGTACTGCTCGACGTGATGCTTCCCGGTCTCGATGGCATTGAAGTTTGCAAGAGACTTAGAGCAATGTCGAAAGTACCGGTCATCATGCTCACGGCAAAAGACGGCGTAGGAGACCGTGTTCAAGGTCTCGACTCAGGCGCTGACGACTACCTGACCAAGCCGTTTGCAACTGAAGAATTGCTTGCTCGTATCAGAGCAGTAATGAGACGGAAGCCCCAGGAGGGCATCCTCACATATTCAGATCTCTGGATGGATCAGCTCAACCGCATCGTCAAGCGCGGTGAAAAGCAACTCGATCTCAGAGCCAAAGAGTTCGACCTGCTCAGACTCTTCATGCAATATCCCGAGCAAGTTCTCTCTAGAGAGTTCATTTTCGACAAGGTTTGGGGATACGACTTCATCGGCGAATCCAACGTCATTGAAGTGTACATCCGCTATTTGCGCTCCAAACTCGAAGATGGCAACACCAAGCGCCTGATTCAAACAGTACGCGGCGAAGGCTACGTATTGCGCGAAGAAGAGCCCTCCAGATAGAAAGTCCAATCAAGAAATTTGAAAGGGCGACGCCAGGCGTCGCCCTTTCTCTTTAATTGGACCAACTAGCGGAGCCGATCTTGCTGATGTTGCAGGATCAACTTCAGGCGGGTCTGCACATCGGGTGCCAGCATTTGCAGTGTCTTCAAAGCCCGGCAACGAATATAGGGATTGTCATCCTGACTGAGCTCGATCAGGATGTTTTCGGGCATGTGCGGGTTTTCGGCCACTCCATAGCGAACATCCATATCTTCGTCTGCCGACAGAAGCGTAAGAATTTCCTGGGGAGTATGCACATTTTCCGCCACAGCCAGACGGACATCGGTTTCATTATCTTGGGAAAGCTGGCGAAGAGTCTCCACCGGCGTCTTTGGATTGAGAGCAACATGACGCCTGATCACGGCTGATTCTTCTTTGGCCAGACGCTCCAATACTTGACGCGGCGTATTGGGGTTGCTGGCTACTACCCGCCGAACATGCAGCGCATCAAAGTCGGAGGTAATAAAGACGGGCGTGGTTCTGTTCTTGCCTTGAGACTCATGCGCACTACTTACACCGGAGTCTCCAGATTCCGCTCGCTTCGTCTTTGCCATCTACGGCACCTCCAAAAACTACGAATTTGAGCTGGGCAGCTCACGTTAATAGGTGGTTCCGTAATAGATGTACCCATAGGCAGGCAGCCCGTACCAAAAGGCTGAATTGTAAAGCGCCTGAGCCTTGAGCCTGCGTAAGTTTTCGGGAGATATATTACAAAATTCGGGTTACCCAGAGTGTCATTACTAGGAAACCATCATTTTCAGTGGGTAAAACCGCATGAATTTCCCCAAAATTGCCAAGAAGATGCACCTATAGGCCTTGCGCTTGTCAAGAGTGTAAAGTTATGATAACGCAGGATGATTTACATCTAACCAACGCGACAGCCAAGCGTTTGATTGAAGAAATTGCGCCACATCTCTGCACAGGTAACCTAATGACCGCGACTACACTAGCTCACTCAATGCCGACTGCCTCCAAAGGGCAGCAGCCGCATTATTTCGAAGAAATCCTCACCCAGTCGGGCGGCTCCCAGTGGACATTGTCACTGCCCAGCCAATTGAGGAGTCACCAGCATGAATTGGAGTCGCTATTGAGCAAAGTTTTCAGGGGTCGCTGTTCGCCGGAGAATTTGCCCCTGGCTCAACAACTTTCACTTAACTGGTGCATGTCAAAATGCCGCCAGGCGGGTCTATCTTTCGACGACTGCATTCGCTGAGTTAAGCCTAGGTCGCTTCGCCGTTTTCGGTCTCGATGCCAATCGGCTCGACAATCGGACTGACTGATACGACTGAATCGTCTTCGCCCAGCTGCTGAATGCGAACACCTGTGGCCATACGTCCTTGCGAGCTAATCTCGTCAACTGCTTGTCTGACCACAATCCCGTTGGCAGTGGCGATGACGATTTGCTCTCCATCGCTAGTGACTCGAAGCGCTGCCAACCGAGACTGCGCATTCTTGAACTTGGTGGCGATCAGGCCGATACCGCCTCTGCCCTGCTGCCTGAATTCGTCGAGTTTTACGCGCTTGCCGAAGCCGTCATTGGTGATGACCAGGACGTAATTAGCATCAGCGGCTTCCGTGACGTCGAAGCCGACGATCTTGTCGCCGTCTCTAAGCGTTATAGCACGCACACCGCGGGCGGTGCGGCCCATGGGGCGCAATTCTTCTTCGGAATAGCGGATGCACATACCGTCACCGGTGCCGATGATCACATCGGACTTGCCATTGGAGGGGCGAACCCAGCCCAATTGGTCGCCATCGCCCAGAGTGATGGCGATGATGCCGGAGCGACGGATGTTAGCAAAGTCGGACATCTGCACTTTCTTAATGTAAGCCAGACGAGTGACCATGACTAAATAGGAGTCTTCACGGAATTCAGAGACCGGGATAACGGCCGTCACCGTTTCGTCCTGGCCAATCGGCAGCAAGTTGACGAGCGCCAATCCTCGAGCTGTTCTTCCACCTTCCGGAAGATCCATGACTTCAAGAGAGTAGACCTGTCCTCCGGATGTGAATACAAGCAGGCGATCATGCATGTTGGCCGTGAAGAAGTGCAGGAGATCGTCCTCTTCTCTCGTCTTCATGCCGGTGACGCCGCGCGTATTGCGCTTCTGACGTTTAAATGAATCAAGCGGAATGCGCTTGACGTAGTTTTGCTGTGTGATGAACACCGCCATCGGCTCGTTGGGAATCAAGTCTTTGTTAGAAAGCTCCAGGGCGCCGGAACCTTCGATGCGGGAACGGCGTGGATCTTTAGCACCACCAAACTTGGTTCTGATTTCCATCAACTCTGCTTTGATGATGTCGAGAACTCTCTGGCGGCTGCCTAGAATTTCTTTGTATTCGGCAATTTTCTTTTGAATTTCATCGTATTCACCTTGAATCTTGCCGCGTTCCAATCCTGTCAGTCTGCGCAATTGCATTTCCAGGATGGCATTGGCTTGTTCTTCATCCAGCTTGAAGGCCTTCATCAAGCCCTGACGCGCTTCTTCAGTCGACTGCGATTCCCGGATCGTCTTAATGACTTTGTCCAGGTTTTCCAGGGCCTTGAGATAGCCTTCCAAGATATGGGCTCTGCTTTGAGCCTTCTTGAGCAGGTATTCAGTGCGGCGAGTGACAACTTCGATTCTGTGATCGACGAACTCTTGAAGAATATTGGCCAGAGGCAGAGTCATTGGCTTGAACTGGTCGGCGGCACCGGCCTTTTTGTTTCTCACCAGAGCCAGTGTGTTGACAGGGAAAGACTGCTGCAACTGAGTGAACTTATAGAGGTTGTTGAGAACAACATCTGGGTGGGCATCACGCTTCAGCTCAATGACAACGCGAATGCCGTGACGGTTGGTTTCATCGCAAACGTCACTGATGCCAGTCAGTTTTTCGTCACGGACAAGATCGGCGACGCGCTTTGCAAAAGCCTCAGGACCGACCGTATAAGGCAGTGAAGTAACGATGATTCCCATGCGCTGCTGCCTGCCGCCCGAGCCGGGAATTTGCTCGATAGTCGCTTCACCGCGGACGGGAATCGATCCCCTGCCTGTTTCAAAAGCTTCCTCGATGCCTTCGGTGCCCATAATCACACCGCCGGACGGGAAATCCGGTCCCTTGATCCATTGCATCAATTCTTTGGAGGTCAGGTCTGGATTGTCTATTTTGGCGATTGTGCCGTCCAAAACTTCGGTCAGATTGTGGGGCGGAATATTGGTAGCCATGCCAACGGCGATGCCTGTTGAGCCGTTGAGAAGCAGCATCGGCACCTTGGAAGGCAAGACAATCGGCTCACTTCTGGTGTCGTCAAAGTTTTGTCTATTGTCGACAGTTTCTGCGCCGATATCAGCCAGCATCTCCATAGCAATGGGAGCCAGTCTGGCTTCGGTATAACGCATTGCCGCAGCGGGATTGTCGAGATCGCCGAAATTGCCGTGACCATCAACGAGCACGTAACGGCTGGATCCAGGCTGAGCCATGCGGACCAAAGATTCATAAATTGCCGAGTCGCCGTGCGGGTGGTAATTACCCATCACATATCCGACTGTCTTGGCGGATTTCTGGTAGCGCTCAGTGGGCTCCAGTCCGCTTTCATACATACCAAAGATAATGCGTCTGTGCACCGGCTTCAGACCGTCGCGCACATCAGGAATGGCTCGGCTGACGATTACCGACATCGCATAGTCGATAAAAGACTTGCGCATTTCGTCGCGCACTTCAATGGGAACGATTCTTTCCCCGGATCCGCCGCCTGAAGGATTCGTCGGTTCTGCCACCTGCAATTACTCCCTGATATCGTCGCCTATTTCGGATTCCCTTGTTTCGATCCCACGTCTCATGCGCGTTTTGACGACGTTTGATAAACGCGCACAACCATCCCGAAACAATACAGCCATTAGTATAACATGCAGGCATATCCTAGTCAGAGTGCGGCTTTCGCTTAATTCAGCCCCAGCTTGAATGCGTAGAAATTCTTAAGGAAACCTCCTGTATATCCCCCTTGGCACCCGCTCAGCAAATCTGGCAACACTTGGAAATACTGCACTGGCCCGTGGGAAGAAAAGTCGCAGTCAAGCTTGCACAGAACTGTCCAAAACTGGCAAAAAATTGAATGAGCCGGCCGCCGAATAAATAGAAGGCGATGCCTGATTTTTCCGACCTTAACCCGCTCTTAATCGAACTGATTCAATATGCGTTCAGTACACACGTTATTCAGGGTGATCAACATGCAATCTAAGAAAAAAGAGCGTTGGTACCACAAGGTTTTCAGAAACTTAGTAGTCTGGTTCGCGAAGCAGCTTCTCAAGCCTGTACCCATCCTCGGGGCACTGGTGGAAGTGGTCGCTTTTGCTCTCTAAATAATCAGATCATTGACCGGGTTCGTCCGGCACCCAGGCCGGCTCTAACAGCGGTGTCAGGCTATAGCCGGCGGCAATAATTGCTGAGCCGTTATTCAGCAGAGTTGCCGCAGTC
Organism: uncultured Candidatus Obscuribacterales bacterium; assembly: GCA_964531315.1. GTDB lineage: Bacteria > Cyanobacteriota > Vampirovibrionia > Obscuribacterales > Obscuribacteraceae > QKMZ01. The sequence continues at coordinate 15,812 of CAZHEZ010000018.1, forward strand.
GGTCCGATCAATCCGCAAGCGGCCAGCCCCAGACCGATCGTATTGGGAACTACAGCCAGTGACAAATTTTGTTGAACCAGTCGAATAGAGCGGCGGGCAATTTCTATCGCTTCCGGAAGCCGGCGGATATCGCCATCTGTGAGCACGACATTGGCTGTATCCCGCGCCGACTCGGTGCCACCATGAAGAGATATGGCCACATCTGCATGCGCCAATGCCGGCGAATCGTTGATGCCGTCACCGACCACCGCAACCACGTGCCCCTGGGACTTTAGAAGCTTGACCAGCTCAGCTTTATGTTCCGGGAATGCTCTGGCCATTACCTCATCGATGCCGCATTGATTGGCGATTGTCCTGGCCGCTAATTCTCCATCTCCGGTAGCCATAACAATCTTATGGACGTTTAGTTTTCTCAGCTGTTTAATGGCGTCGCCTGTTTTAGGGCGGAGTTCGTCCGAATAAGCAATCAAACCGGCCGCTTCTCCATCCACTGCCACCCAGGCTACCGAGGCTCCGGTCTGGGACACTTCCTGCTCATGGAGGCGATCTTTGCCGATTGGAATTCCTTCTTGCTCCATCAATCGACGATTGCCGACCAAAACCATTTTCCCGTCCACTTCAGCCTTCACACCCATTCCTCTTAATGGATGAGCGCCTCCTCGTTGGGGAATTTTTACTCCCATATGCAGTGCATGCCTGACAATTGCCCGCGAGGCCGGATGATTGATGCGCTCTTCTGCAGCCGCTGCCAGGGCGATTATTTCTTCTTGCTGATATTGTTTCAGGCAGACAACTCCGGTTATTTTCGGCTCGCCTGAGGTGAGAGTGCCGGTTTTATCAAACACGATAGCTGTCACCGACGCCAGCTTTTCCAGAGCGGCTCCGTTTTTGATCAATATGCCTTTTTTGCCGGCTTTGTGCATCGACGACAGCACCGCAGTTGGTGCGGCAATTCTGATGCCGGTGCTGAAGTCGAAAATAAGCATAGTCATGAGCTGCACGAAATTGCGGTTGACTGCAAAGCAAATTGCCGCACTGGCAAAGATCGGCACCACCATTTTATCGGCGACGCCGGCAGCATAACTCTGGATTCTGGTATCACCGATAGGGGCAGCGGCAACCAAATCCAATACCAGGGCCGCTCTCGTTTCAGAGCCGGTAGCCGAGCATTTGATATAGATTTTTCCATCCGTCACTGTCGTCGACGCATGCACCGTATCGGCAGGGGACACCTCGACCGGAATGAATTCTCCTGTCAGTTTTGATTGATCGACGGCGGCAAATCCGCGCACAACAGTGCCATCAACCGGCACCATGTCTCCGGCATAGACGACGATGACGTCACCAACTCTCACTTCAGAGGCGGGAATCTGTATGCGCTTTTTGCCTTTCAAGAGCCAGGCCGTTCGACCCTTCATGCCCAAAAGATCCTTGACGATCACTTCACAGCGCCTGGCCGTCATGTCGCGAATCAGCTCCCCTAAAGCAATCAGGCCTGTCATAAAACCAGCCTCAACCAGCCGTCCATTGGCCAGCATCACCAGTGCTGCCGTAGCATCAAGACCATCTACACCAAGCTTGCGTTCATTCATCAAAGTGCGCAGAGCACGAGTGACGATCGGCACTACAGAAGCAGCCAGTAGCGGGATCGATACTGCTGGTGAAAGTTTGAATGCTGCACTCAAAAAGGCACAGGTTGAAACGGCAAATTGGGCAATCGAAGGCAACCGTTCTTCGATCCAGGCCAGAACGGCTCTAATTATTTTGGCCGGTCGAGCGGCATTGGGCAGCGGCTCAGCACAGCCAAGTCGCAGGGTTTGCAGTTGCCTGTGCAATTGATCGCTGGATAAAACATCCCGGTCGTATTCGATTGTGGCGCTGCCGGCCCAAATGTTTGTGCGCACCGAGATGATACCGGGCTGGCCGCCCAGACTGAGAAGGCAAGCACCAACTTCGTCGCCATTTTCTTTGAGGTCGTCGACAGCAATTCTCAAACGCCCGGGCAGGGAATGCACCACGCGGAAATCAATTGTTTTCGATAGCACGGTCAGATTCTGCAATAGAAAGGGCTCCCAAGAGAATTGCGGCCGGTGATTATTCGAGTCCTTGATTGTGTTTGCCTTGCAACTTTGATTGGACCGGGTTGAACAGCCGTCCGTCAGGCGTTTCAGCGCGCTCAACATTGGAGACCGGCTGCACGCTCGGTCCGTGGAATTTCATGTAGGAGTCGTAGGCATAATAAAAAAGTACGAAAGCAGGCACTTCGCCTATCCAGGCTTTATCCCGAATACCCTTAAAGACTGCTGCCAGAGCCAGGCTGACCGGCACAACTGTTTTGAGATCGATGACATTGCCGGTTGCGCTCGCTACCGATGTGTCCATCTTGCTCAAATGAGACTTAACCATTTTGGACAGTATGCTCAGCCCGGGCACCTCAGCTTCTTCAATCTCAAATATCGCTTCGAACAATTCGGCAGCTATTTCCTGCACTGCCAGGCCAAGCTCATCCAGAACATTCTCTTTAGCGTGGTGATGAATGAGAACACTGCCTGTCTTTGGGTTGATTTCTACATCCTTGACGCCGCGCACTTTTTTCAAACGGCTCTCCAGTTCAGAAAATGTTTTGTCCTGGCGATGTTGCTTCGGGACACGCAGCCTGGTTCTATGGGGGAGATGATGCCGAACACCGGGTCCGCGCGAGGTCGCTTTTTTCATGCCTTCTCTCATTCAGTGTTGACGATAAAGTTAAGTACCAGCCCGCAAGCGGGCTGGTATCTGTCGGTCACGAATCAGCAGTACTATTCGTGATGCTTTCCAGTCGAAACTTCTTTCTTTGCCTTGCCGTTGTCGCCTCTTTCAGCTTTCACTTCAGCAACTACGTCGCCGGCTTCTTCTTTAACTTCGGCCAGTAAATCTTTTGCATGGTCGCCTACGGTCAGGCCTGCTCTAATCACTTCTTTGGCGGCGGCGCGCGCAAACTTGCGGCTGCCTGGCATGAAGAGCAAAATAGCTGCGGCAATTCCCCAACGACCAGTTAATGCTTTTCCGATTTCTTCAAACATCGTTTTCTCCTCATTGAAATGCTGGCGGACAGCGCCAAGATCACATCGAATTCGGTTGTGAAACTCAGCTGCAAACGACATGTCTAAACGCGGACACATCCTACTGACGCTATTTTAAGTTGACACAGTTTTAATCTGAGCACTTTAAGTACTTTCGTGAAGCTTTCATGCCAGGTCTACTATCTTTGATCAAGGAAGCCTCAATTGACACTATCACTAGCCCAGAACGTAAAACTGCGCGCAAAACTGGCACTATTGAAGCGGCAAATGCTTTACGATTGACTGTCTGTCCCTACTTTTCCATCAGGTTTTCTCATTATGACTCAAGGGAGCCTCGTAAAAATGACGTCCGAACAAGACGATTCAAGGCTTAGGCAAGAAAGATTGCGCAAGCTGGAAACTATGAAGGAACAAGGAATAAATCCTTATCCTTACAGTTTCACGCGCACCGACAAGGCCGAGCAATTGCATGAGAAATACAAAGATCTGCCGGCCGACACCGAGACCGAAGACGTCGTGCGTGTTTGCGGTCGCGTGCTCAATGAGCGCAATACCTGGATGTTTGTCGATCTATATGATGACTCCGGCAAGATTCAGCTTTTCTGCCACAAGCAAAACCTGGCAGAAGAAGAACTGAAGCGCTTGCGACTCCTGGATAAGGGCGATTTTCTCGGGGCTGAAGGGACTGTCCGCCGCACCAAGCAAGGCGAATTGTCAGTCAAAGTAACTGGCTATGAAATTCTCGGTAAATCACTTTTGCCCCTGCCCGACGGCTGGGATGGTTTCACCGATGTAGAAGCTCGCTATCGCCACCGCTATGTCGACATGATCATGAACCCGTCCGTGCGCGAGACTTTTAAAAAGCGCAGCATTGCCGTGCGCACCATCCGCGAGTTTCTCGACTCCCGCGACTGCCTGGAAATCGAAACTCCGGTTTTGCAAGTGGAAGCCGGAGGCGCAGACGCACGCCCGTTTATCACTCATCACAATACTCTCGATATCGATCTTTATTTACGCATCGCCACTGAGCTGCACTTGAAGAGATTGATTGTAGGCGGGTTTGAGCGAGTTTACGAAATCGGTCGCATTTTCCGCAATGAAGGCATCAGCACCAGGCACAATCCTGAGTTCACGATGTTGGAGCTTTATTGGGCATACGGAGACTACAACCAGCTCATGGACCTGGCAGAAGAATTGATTGTGGAAACAGCCAACAAGGTCTGTGGTGATTCGAAAGTTACATATCAGGGTGTGGAAATAGACTTCAAGCGCCCATTCAGACGCCTGCGCATGGTTGATGCCGTGAAGGAAAATACAGGCGTCGATGTCGAATCAATGAAAACTCTGGCAGAGGTGAAAGAAGCAGCCATCAAGCTGGGAGTCGACCTCAAAGGTTGCGATTCACGCGGTCATGTCATCAATGCCATTTTTGAGGAAAAAGCCGAAGCATCGCTTATACAGCCGACTTATATCATTGACTACCCGGTGGAAATTTCACCTCTCACCAAGCCGCATCGTAAAAATGAGGGCGAGGTAGAGCGCTTTGAGCTGTTTGTCTATGGACGCGAATTGGCCAACGGATACAGCGAATTGACCGATCCGCTTGACCAGCGCCAGAGGCTGGAAGAGCAAGCAGCCAAAAAAGCAGCCGGCAACGAAGAAGCGATGCCACTGGACCTCGACTTCATCAGCGCTATGGAATATGGCATGCCTCCCACCATGGGCATCGGCATAGGCATAGACCGGCTTGTGATGCTGCTCACGGACAGCGCCTCCATTCGCGACGTCGTGGCATTTCCGACCATGAAGCCGATTGCCAAATAGCGCTGCTTTCATCGTCTCGCCCAGGCTCGGGTACCTGCGCTAAACTGAACTAAAGGGCGGCCCGTATATATTAGGAAACCAGGCATGGGATTATTTCGCTTCTACCTCCATCAAGGAAAGCTCATCACTCCCAGTGTCTGTGAAACCGACGCCGGTTTTTTCGTGGACCAGGGACCGCTCACGGTCACATCAATAAAAGATCCCAGTAAGGTTCGCCAAGCGATTATCAAAGCTTTCGTCAAGGGCAATATGCGCATTCCTACTCCGGATGGCTCCGAGGCTGCCGGTTCGATTATTTTGGAGCGCCTGGTCATTGATTCCTGGGGCAAATTCGAGAAAGACGCTGTTCTCTATACGGTGCATCTGGGCGGTCGTTACACGACATTCCATGTGACCGGTCGGGGCGAGGACGGCATGTGGACCATGGATGAAAGCAATACGCGCAAATTCGACCGCAGCGCCGGCTACGATGTACTTGCCGATGCCCTGATCGAGGACATTCGGCGCCAATCACTGCCCAAGCCCGAATCAGTAAAACCGATGCTGCTTTTGCCTAAATTCGATAAATAGAAAATGCCATCAGCGGACGAAAGTTTACTCTTCGCCTTCGCCTTCTTCACTCATGCGAGCCAGTTCTTCGACATGCGCTACAACTTTGTCGAATTCTTCATCGCTTTCAATGGTTTGGAAGATCGATTGATCGTCACGTTGAATGAGACGCATGATTACTAGCGATCCATCTTCTTCATCGTCGGCAGCTTTGGCCGCATCTTTATCGCCGCCCATCTTTAGAAGCAGAGCATATTCCTGCTCTTCAAAATCGAATATGTCAAGAATCTGACACGTATACGACTGCCCATCCTCTCCTTCGAGAGTGATCATCGCTTCTTCGGGTTGTGTAGGGGCTTCGTTGCTCATTATGTCGTCCATTCCTTCAATCTTTTAAAAAAGATTCTATCGTTTTGAAATCGGCTTATCCTCTTATTGGAAGCCGAATTACTTTATTGGAATCCCGCAAGCGCCGCGAGCTTCTTCAGCTCCTCCTCAGTGCCCAGCGCGATGAGGTGGTCTCCGCTATAGAACACATGGCTCGGCAGCGGATTGGTAATCAGCTTACCACTTTGATTTACTGCCAGGATCATTGCTCCAGACTGTTGTTTTATATTTGCATCCTTTAAAGTCTGGCCGACCAGGACGCTATCATCGCTAAGGTAGACCTGCTCGATGCGCAGGTCATATTCGGGCGCATGCATTACAACGTCGAGAAATTCAGTTACAAGCGGCTGAGTGACAGCTGTTGCCATTCTTCGTCCAGCAATTACATAAGGCGAAATGACCATTTTCGCGCCCGCCCGTCTCAGCTTTGATTCCGAGCCCGGATTGGCAGCTCTTGACACGATGGTAATTTCCGGCTTGAGCTCCTTGGCCGACAAAACAATAAATGTATTGGCCGCGTCATCGGGCAGTCCGCAGATAACACCGGCGGCTTTCTTTATTTGTGCCTGCAGGAGAATCTCGTCGGAGGTAGCATCGCCTTCGATGACAAGCAGTTCCGCATCGCGGGCCCGTCGGGCCAGGACGGGGTCGGCCTCTATAACCACAAAGGGGATTTTCTTGACCATGAAGTGCTCGGTCACTTCTTGACCAGTGCGCCCCCAGCCACAAACGACATAGTGGTCCTTGAGTTTGGCAATCTGATCTTTCATGCGTCTAAGCTCGAAGTTAAAACTCACAAACAGTTCTACCATGTCGCTGAGCACGTATACGACAGTGGAAGCACCGGCAAAGATTACAAACATTGCAAAGACTTTACCGGCGTCGCTGAGCGGTCTCACCTCGCCGTAACCGACTGTGGTCAGTGTAATCACGGTCATGAAAAGAGCGTCCAAAATGCGCCAGTGCTCGATGAACACAAAGCCGAAAGTGCCGATTATGACGAGCACAGCGACCGCTCCCACATCACGCAATATGCGCCGCGTGATGTTCCTTTTATGAAGCCTTTTTAGTCGAGCCGCTGATTTACGTGAGTCCACAGTTTCAACTTATTGTCGCGCATACGAAAAGTATCATAAACGAGCCGTCCTATCGAGCCTTTAGCCTTTATCCTTAGCTGGTAGAATCGGGCTTCTCAAAAAAAGCCCGTCTATAAAAGTATTTGGAAATTCTCATCTGGAGTGCACATGAGCGCAGTTCTTGAAGCAACACAAGGCAAAGTCATTCAGGTAATCGGTCCGGTCGTGGACGTTGAGTTCAAGAGCGGGCACTTGCCGGAGATTTACCACGCCCTTGAAATCGGCGGCAAAAACCCTGCTGGAGACGACTACAAGGTTATCTGCGAAGTGCAGCAGATGCTCGGCGACAACAGAGTGCGCACGGTAGCGATGAGTTCTACCGACGGCATGACCCGCGGCATGGTGGCCACCAACTTGAAAGAGCCCATTTCCGTGCCGGTCGGCAAAGGAACCCTGGGACGCATCATGAATGTAGTGGGCGAACCGGTAGACGAAGCCGGTCCGATCAAGACTGAAGAGCGCTGGCCGATTCACCGTCCGGCTCCCGACCTCACACAATTGCAAACCGACACCGTCATATTTGAAACCGGCATCAAGGTCGTCGACCTGCTCGAGCCTTACATTAAAGGCGGCAAGGTTGGTCTATTCGGCGGAGCCGGCGTAGGCAAGACGGTTATCATCCAGGAACTTATCCACAACGTCGCCAAAAACCACGGCGGTTTCTCGGTGTTCGCCGGAGTGGGCGAGCGCACTCGTGAAGGAAACGACCTCTGGCACGAAATGAAAGAATCCAAAGTATTGGACAAAGTTGCGCTCGTCTACGGTCAGATGAACGAGCCACCAGGCGCCAGAATGAGAGTCGGCCTGTCCGCTCTCACCGTTGCCGAATACTTCCGCGACGTCAACAAAACCGACGTGCTCCTTTTCGTAGACAACATTTTCCGTTTCACGCAAGCCGGCTCTGAAGTATCGGCGCTGCTCGGACGGATGCCCTCGGCAGTAGGATATCAACCAACATTGGCTCAAGAAATGGGCGCCCTGCAAGAGCGCATCACCTCGACCAAGAACGGCTCAGTAACTTCCGTACAAGCCATCTACGTACCTGCCGATGACTTGACCGATCCGGCGCCTGCAACAGCATTCGCTCACTTGGACGCAACCACAGTGCTTTCCAGACAGATTTCCGAATTGGGAATCTATCCGGCAGTAGATCCTCTGGCATCCACATCCACCGCTCTCAAGCCGGAAGTGGTAGGACAAGAGCACTATGATGTCGCCCGCGCTGTGCAGCAAACACTGCAAAAATACAAAGACTTGCAAGACATCATTGCCATTCTCGGTATGGACGAATTGTCTGCAGAAGACAAAATCACAGTCACACGCGCCCGCAAGATTCAGCGCTTCTTGAGCCAACCGTTCTTCGTCGCCGAAATCTTCACCGGACGTCCCGGTCAGTACGTCAAACTCGAAGACACTGTCAAGGGCTTCAAGATGATTCTCTCGGGCGAACTCGATCATATGAACGAGCAATCCTTCTACATGGTCGGCACCATCGAAGAAGCGATCGCCAAAGACAAAGAACAAAAAGACAAAGACGCAGGCTAGAGCGAAGGTTCAGCTACAAAGGGTCGAATGAAAAAAAAGCATCAAGAAGGCAATAACGAAAAACCGCAAACGCCCGCGGTTCCAAAACCGACTAATCGAGACATTTTTGTCTTTGGTCGGCTGGAAAACGAAGTGGCGCTTCCAGTGATTCGGCGTATCTTGAAATTGAATCAAAGCGATCCGGCAAAACCGATCAATCTATATATCAATTCGTCGGGCGGCAACGGATACAATGCCGATGCCATCATTGCAGTCATGTCTCAGATCGAAGCGAAGGTCAATACCATCTGCCTCGGTCACGCCCTTTCCGGTGCCTGTGAAATTTTGGCAGCCGGCACCGGAGAGCGTTCGGCATATGAATTTGCCACATTGATGTTTCACCAGACCCTCTGGGAAGCCGATGGCGACATCACCAATCTGGAAATTCAAGCCGCTCAGGGACAGCGTTTTCGCCAGGCGCAAATTGAAGTCTTGCACCGCTGCACCGGTCAAAGCAGAGACCGTATTCGCAAAGACATCGAGCGCGATCATTATTTGACTTCGGAAGAAGCGCTCGCCTACGGGCTAATAGATAAGGTCTGCACGCACAAGAAAAAAGGCAAAGGTTCACACAACAATTCCAATGCATCTACAGGGCTGGACGCACTGAGAGACTCGACTGCCAAGGCGGCAAACAAGCAGAATCTGGAGTCCGCTGATGCAAGCAAGAAAAAAGCACAGGCAAAGAAAAACAAGTAAAAGAGGAGATCGGTTCGCATGGCTGGCACGCTAAATCTCAAAATCATCACCCCGGAGCGCATCGTTTTTGAAGCGCCGGTGAAACAGGTCACAGCGCGAGCAGTCGACGGAGAATTGACAATTCTTCCTGAGCACGAACCGCTTGTCACAGCTCTGGCTATCGATGTTGTCGAATTCAAGGGCGAAGGTTCCCACGACACGGCTGCCGTCATCGGTGGTGTCATGGAAGTGCAAAAAGAAACCGACGACATTACCAGTGTCACCATCGTCACCAATATGGCTGAGCTGGACATCGAAATCGATGAAGCTCGAGCCAAACAGGCCAAAGATAGACTGGAAGCAGAGAAAACTCAAAAGACCGACAAGATCGAAGTCCATATCGCAGAGATGGCGCTGTCAAAAGCGATGGCGCGCCTGAAAGCGGTCGAAATGGTCAAGCGTCGCAAAGGCCACCGTTAAATAATTGATGGGCCAGATCTGCGTTGGCCCGTTACAGTAGGCATTGAGCATGTATGTTCCAGGTTTGGGAAACTTACTGTCCTTGTCACGATTGCAAAAATGGTTGCTCAACTCGTCCACCGGTCATGGCGGTGAGGAAAAACTCGACCCCTGGTGGAAAGTCATGTGCCTCACTGGCGTCGATTATTTCTCCTCAATGGGATTTCAGCCGGGTATTTCCTTCCTTGCCGCCGGTCTTCTCTCGCCCTTTGCCACACTGACTCTGGTTCTGCTCACCCTCTTCGGTGCACTGCCTGCTTACCGGGTAATTGCCGAAGAAAGTCCGCATGGGCAAGGCAGTTTTCATATTTTTGAGACGCTTATCAAAGGATGGGCGGGCAAAGCCTGTGTCCTCATTCTGCTTGGTTTTGCCGCCACCGACTTCATTTTTACGATTACCATGTGCGCCTCCGATGCCGCCGCTCACATCGCCGAGAATCCCTGGTTTCCCCACTTCCTTTTCGATCGCATTATTTTGACCATTACCATGATCTTGATTCTCGGCGGGGTTTTTCTCAAGGGATTTGGTGAAGCTATTCGCATTTCGGTTTGGCTGGTGGCCGCCTATTTGCTCGTCAATCTCGTCACTCTAAGCGTCTGTGTGGACAAACTTTTCTCCGAACAGCAATTGATCGGTCTCTGGGTCTCCAATCTGTTTGCGCAATATAAGAACATTGCCACCATCGCCGGTGTGTCTCTCATGGTCTTTCCTCAGCTTGCCCTCGGATTGTCCGGTTTTGAAACCGGCGTAGCTGTGATGCCGATGATTGAGACTCCGGATAAACATTCACTGCCGCAAAGAATTGAAAAAACGCGATACTTGCTGATTACAGTGGCATTGATTATGGCGGCGTTTCTCATGGTCGGCAGCATCACGACTACGATTTTGATCGAGCCGAAATTATTTGCCGAAGGCGGTGCGGCCAACGGAAGAGCGCTTGCCTATCTCTCCCATCTTTATCTGGGGGATACTTTCGGCTTGGTTTATGATATCTCGACGGTTCTGATTCTCTGGTTTGCCGGTGCATCCGGAGTGGCGGCCTTGCTCAGTCTTGTCCCTCAATATTTGCCGCGCTACGGCATGGCGCCCAGTTGGGCCAGGGCGCGCAAACCGCTGGTCCTTATCATTACCGCTATAAGCGTGCTAATGGTTCTGCTGTTTAAAGCAAACGTCGATGCGCAGGCCGGCGCCTTTGCCACAGGTTTGCTGGTGCTCATTACCTCGGCGACAGTTGCTGCAGCAGCTACGGTTTATAAACGCGGTCTTTTCAATCGCATCGCCTTTTGTTCCATTGCCGCTGCGTTTGTTTACGCTTCGATCATGATCATCAAAATGCGGCCGGACGGTTTTGTTATTTCGGTTGCCTTCACTTTGCTCATGCTATCTTCCTGCTTTCTTTCGCGAGCGATGAGATCGACTGAATTGCGTGTCGGTAAGGTCGAGCTGGACCAAATAGCAAAAAGCTTCATTGATAAAGCGACGAATGAAGCCTGGGGAGAAATTCGTCTTCTGGCGCACAAGCCCGAAGACTCAAGCTATGCCTGGAAAATTCAAGATGCTCGTTTTCGACACAGCATTCAGGAAGAAGAAGGTAATTTCATTTTCCTGGAAGTGATACCAAAAGACGTTTCAGAATTCTATACGGGCGTTCTCAAAGTGCGAGGTCTGGAGAAACACGGATATCCGATTTTACGCTGTTACAGCCCCACTGTTCCCAATGCTATTGCGGCTTTGCTATTGGAACTGCGCGACTCGACAGGCAAGGTTCCACACGCCTACTTCGGCTGGACGGAAGGAAACCCTATAGGCTATGCACTGAAGTATTTGATTTTTGGAGAGGGTGAAACAGCGCCTATCACAAGAGAGATTCTTCGCAATGCTGAGCCGTCCGTAGAAAAACGCCCACAGATTCATGTAGCTTGATTATTGCCGAACTATTTGACTTTCAATGTACTTGCGTGAGAATGGAAGAGCTTGAATACCAGACCTGAAGAAAACACGGCAATTAGAAATGCACTGCCATAGTCTTGAGTTGTGCGCGAAAGGAGTAAATAAACTCCCGCCAGTGTAAGGGCTGCGCACAGAAATCCTAGAGCGATGAAGGCAGTGGATTCAGTGTTTACTTCTTTCATGGGCCGGCAATCGGATTGAACATTGGACGACAATTGATGGTGTCGGAAAATCTGGGGCGGGGTTTTGACTTTGCATATTTGGAAGAACTTTTGCTCTCCAAAGAACGCAAACGCGGCGAAGAAATCAAACGAAGAATCTTGTTTTCTTTCTCTATTTCTTTTGCTTTCATTGTCTTGGGCTCCTTGCCATGAGGCCACCACCAGCTTCATTAGAACGCCAAGAGCATCGAAGAGGCCTCAAGGTTCTTGCCCGGAGAATAAATAGAGCATCAAGAAATCAGCCCTGTTGCCAAGACAAAGAAAGCCGGACCCGGTCAAGCGACGTGAATCTTGGGGCGCCGAGCCAAGTCAGGCTCGACACTGCGAAGAATTTCACGCGTCAGTGGCGCTGTTTCGCCTTCTCCCCAGAAGATATACCTGAGCACATAAGCGATCGGCTTGCCTTCGGTCCAGCCGAAATAAGCATGAGGCACATTGCCGGACGTATCCCGAATGTGCAGCAAAAGCGCAGCAATGGCATTGGGAACACTTGGGCAATGACAGCGCAAGATCTGATTGCCGTTTACTTCCAGCCCCTGTATCTCCAGGGTATCTTCCAAAAAGTCCGATACCTCACTGGGGGTCACTTCCAGAAAGATGAAATTGCCTTCCTGCGCTTGAATGCTGTGATTTATGCGCGCGTCCACTTCCTTGGCTGCATAATCAGAGCCGCCTGGTCTGTGAGCCAGAATGCGAACCTCGCCCAAATAGGCCTTGCCTGCCTGGTCGATGAATTCTCTGGCTTTGTCATCCAGAAAAACTTTTCCAACTCTCAGCTCTGTCGCTCTAGAGCAGCGAGAAATAAAAGACAAAAAGACGATGGAAATAATGAAAACGCTGGCCACCTTGATGCCGTCAGGGCGAGCAATCATGTTGTTGACAGTCGTATAAGTGAAAGCAAGGGAGATAGCCAGGAACATCCAGCGCTGAAACTTGCTTTCGTGCCAGACTGCAAGCATGGCGGCATAGGCAGCCGAGGTCATAAGCACCAGTAATCCGGTAGCAAATGCGCCTCCTTGTGCATCGACATCGGCTTTAAAAATCCAGACAACAACAAATGCTACGGAAGTGAGCAGCAAAACCAAGGGACGCAGTGCTGAAACCCAGGCTGGAGCCATGCCGTATCGCGGCAAATAACGCGGAATTAGATTGAGCATTCCGGCCATTGCGGAAGCACCGGCAAACCAGAGAATAAACAGAGTGCTGCCATCATAAATGGTGCCAAATCCATTGCCAAGCAATCTGTGGGCAAGATAGGCAAGCGCTCGGCCATTTGCTTTTCCACCTTCGGCAAATTCATGAGGGGAGATCAGTACAGTGGTGACAAACGAGCTGGCCACCAGATAAAATCCCATAATTACAGCAGCGGTAAAAAGCAGCAATTTGGTATTTCTAATTCGACCTTTAGGAACATTAGGTGAATCATCGGCATCACCCTTCACATTGGGCATGACCGAAACGCCGGTTTCAAAGCCTGACATGCCCAGCGCCAGTTTAGGAAAGGCAATTACAGAAACAAGCGCTATTTGCCCCCAGCTTCCTGTTGATTGAAAAATTCCCGATTGCCAGTTGGAGAGAATTTGCGGAGCATGCATAATTTCAAATATGCCGGCCGCGATTACTGCTCCGGTCAAGGCTAGATAGCTCCAGACGAGAAGGACGGATAACCAGATGGCGTCCTTGAATCCTTTGAGAAAAACGCATCCGAGAATGGCAATTAAGAGCAATGACAATGCCATTTGATTGTGAAGCCAGGATGGCGTGAAAGGGTTTTCGACTACGTGCTTGGCGGCGTCCGACGAGCAAAGTGTAATCGTCATTATGAAATCGGTGGTGGCAAAGCCCAATAATGAAAGGACAAGCAGCTTGCCCCACCAGCTGGGCAATAGGTCCTCCAGTATGGCAATGCTGCCGCGACCATGCGGACTTCTTTCGGCAACCTTTGCATACATAGGATAGGCGCCGAACATGTTCAGCAACACAAGCAGACAAGTGGCAAAGGGAGATAGTAGCCCGGCTGCCAAAAAAGCCATTCCGGGAGCGAACCCCAGCGAAGAAAAATAATCGACGCCGGTCAGGCACATTACATTCCACCAGCTGGCTTGTTGATTTTTCTGGTTGGCTTTTTCTCCTTCTCCTATCTTTTCGAAGAACCAATCCTTTAACGGGTTCGATTGTGAAACTTGCGCATTGTTTTGAGAGACTGGACTGGCTGATTTTGCAAAAACAGACACTATTGATTCCTCAAACCACATACCTAAATTCGGTCCGCTTAGACGCTAAAAAGCATGGAAGGATGCATCTGCATCCTTCCATCTTTGCTGATTGACAGTGACCGGCCGGAGGATTAGAAGAGCTGACACAGATTGCTTTCCTCACGGGCCTATTGCGATATCCCGATTAAACTGCCAATAGATCTGAACTGTATTAAGGTCAGCTATTAATGCATAAATTTATTGTCAATTCGCCAATATTTAATCGTTCGCTGATTTCTGCATTTCGGCTTGGAGCCTGAATCCAAAACCAGGCACAGACAGCAAGAACTTCGGTTGGTCAGGCTGTCTCTCCAATTTCTTGCGCAGCTGCATCATGTACACCCGCACATAGGCTGCGGCATCTCCCTGCGAACCAAAACTGATTTCATCCAACAATTGTTTATATGAGACGGCCTTGCCCTTCTTCTGGAGCAGTGACTTGAGCAGACGGAATTCGGTCGGTGTTAGATGTACCTCTGTATCGTCGAGAAAGACTTGACGCCGGGCAAGGTCAACCGAGACTCCGTGAAAACTGATGATCGGATCAACCTGATTTTCATTCAAGGAAAGCGAGCGCCTTAATGCTATTTGCGCCCTGGCGTGCAGCTCTTCGGCATTAAAGGGCTTGGCTAAAAAGTCATCTGCTCCCCCCAACAAGATTTCGACCTTGTCGTTTTCGGATGCAATTCCGGACACCACAATAATGGGCACGTCACTTGTTTCTCTAATTCTTTTCGTCAAAAACAGCCCATCCATATCAGGAAGCCGCAGATCAAGGAGAATCAGATCCGGCTTTCGGCTTGAGGCTTTTACCAGCCCCTCCTGACCGCTGACTGCCTCTAGATAGCCATAACCCTTACCGGTAAGAAATATGCGCAGGTATCTGCGCATCGGTAAGTCGTCTTCAATGACAAGGACCAGCGGTTTGTTTTTTACTCTAGGCATAGATTCTATCCAGTTTTTGCACTTTGAGTCACTACAGTCTCTTTTCCTTTGATCGGCAGGGCAACCTTAAAAACAGAGCCGCCCTTAGGTGCATCCTCCACCCAAATTTTTCCTCCATGCGCTTGCACAATACCTTTGGCAATCGCCAATCCCAAGCCGGATCCTGCGCTGCCGGCATTGCTTCCTCTTTGAAATTTTTCAAAAATCGTGGACTTCTCTTTATCGGCAATTCCCGGTCCATCGTCCTTGACGGAAACCACAACCTCGCCATTGCTCACGGCGGCAGTCACTTCGATCTGGCTGTTTTCCGGCGTATGTTTGAGGGCATTGTCAAACAGATTTACAAAAGCTTGTTGAATCAGTGGTTCATCAACACAGACCTCCACATCATTGTTGTCCAAGCGCACTTCCAGCCGACCTTCACTGGGAGCTGGAATAATGGCAGAAACGGCTGAGCCGATTATTTCGTCAAGCGGATAATTTTCTTTGCTCAGCTGAACTTCGCCGGAGTCGACTTTGGTCACCGCCAATAGATTAGTAACCAGGCTATTAAGGCGCTGTGATTCAGTGCATATCATCTGCGCCAATGCCTTTTTGTCACGGGCACTCAACTTAGCTCCATCATCGGCAATGCTTCCGGCCGCCCCGGCAATCGTAGATAGAGGCGTGCGCAGATCATGAGAAACTGAGCTTAAGAGAGAATTTTTTAGATGCTCAGTGCGCATTTGCAGACGAGCTTTCTCATTTTCACTGGCCAGATCGGCCCTTTCACAAGCTATTGCAATTTGATTGGCAAAAGTTTCAAGCAGGTGTAATCGGTCTGGGGAAACAAATCGGCCCTCTTCCAAAAAACTCACAATCAGAACACCGATCACGCCTTTATAACCGAGCAAAGGCACATAAATCGCTTCAGCAGCAGGCAATGTGTCGGTACCGGAGCCCGCCGGTTTTTTGTTGCGAAAAACCCAGAGAGCGACACCGCTGTCTACCTTCCAGAGAGCATGCCCGCCCAGTCCCCTGGCATGGACGTTTAGATTTCCCTTTGCATCAGGAAGGCAAATAGCGGTCTGACTTTGAAAAACTTCGCTAATATGGCGCAGACCAATGGCAAAAAGATCTTGTGCATCCAATGTCGATGACAGCTCTCTGCTCATCGAAAAGAGGGCGTATGTCCTCTCTTCTCTCTGCCTGGCCGATTCAGCCTGTTGTTTCACTCTTGTAGTAAGGGTGCTGATCACTAGAGCCACAGTCAGCATTACGGCAAAGGTAATGATGTATTGAGTGTCCGAAACAGCAAATGTTAGGTAAGGCGGCACAAAAAAGAAATCAAAAGCGGCCACGCTTAAAATAGAAGCCATCACCGATGGTCCTCTGCCGTACTGCGTGGCTGCTACTACCACTCCCAGCATGTAAGTCATCACTACATTTGACAGTTCGAAGTATGGCAACATCAGCTTTGCCAAACCTGTACATACTGCCACTACCATAAGTGCCTTAAAATATGAATTGGGCTTCGTGCGCTGCGTAGATGAATAAGCTTGCACCGGCTCATGACTGTGTTTTTCACCGGTAATTACATACACGTCGATGACGCCGCTGCGCCTGATCAGATCGTCGACGACAGAACCAAAAAGAATCTCTTTCCAACGGGCCTGCGCAGGTTTGCCAACCACAATCTTAGAGACATTGTTTTGGCGCGCACACTTGATGATTTCTTCAGTGACCGAATCACCGACCAACTCCCGCGATTCCGCCCCCAGCTGCTCGGCCAGACGCAGTGTTTGCACTACCCGATTGCGGTCCGACAATGACATGGAAGCTGTCTTCGGTGTTTCCACATAGGCAACCATCCATTTGACACGCAATCCGGCCGCCATCCTTCGGGCCGCTCTTACGACCCGTGAGGACAATGGACTTTGGCTCACGCAGACAAGGATTTTTTCGGTGGCCGGCCAGGGTTCATTGATCTGTCTGGACAGACGATACTGATCCATCTGGGCTTCTACACGGTCTGCAGTGACTCGCAAAGCAAGCTCTCTGAGCGCAATCAGATTGCCTTTTCGGAAGAAATTATTGAGGGCATGCAAGGCACGATCTTGCAAGTACACCTTTCCTTCTTTAACGCGCTCAATAAGCTCATCAGGAGGAAGATCGATCAGCTCGATGTCGTAGGCGCGCTCGATTATCGAATCCGGCACGCGCTCCTGGACAGGCACTCCAGTAATCTGATCGACGACATCATTTAAACTTTCCACATGCTGAACATTGAGAGTGGTGAAAACATCCACCCCAAAGTCAAGCAATTCCTCAACATCTTGCCAGCGTTTGACATGTCTGGAGCCAGGTGCATTGGTATGCGCCAGTTCGTCAACCAGGATGATTTGAGGCTTTCTTGCCAATGACGCATCAAGGTCGAACTCCTGTTGTTGGGTGCCTCTGTACTCAATCTTCTTGAGCGGAATCTGTTCGAGCCCTTCAAGCAATGCGGCCGTCTCGGCCCGCCCATGCGTTTCCACATAACCGATTACAATGTCCAGCCCATCAGCCTTTAGCTTGCGGGCAGTCTGAAGCATGGTATAGGTCTTTCCAACCCCTGCAGCCGCTCCAAAGAAAATCTTCAGTCTGCCGGGCGCTCCCTCGGACTTTTCTTCTTTCACACGAGCAAGAAATGCTCCTGGATCGCGCTCGTCGGAATTCATCACTTTCGCCTGTCCAAAAGCAGATTGAGTTTCAACACATTCACTCTGGGCTCGCCTAAAATCTGAAATTGCCTCGGCTTAGCACACTTGCTTATCAGTTCGAGAACGGACTCTTGAGATATAGACCTGGCAGCGGCCACTCTAGAGACTTGATATTTCGCCGCTTCAACACTAATGTCAGGATCGAGCCCACTGCCTGACGCAGTAACCAGGTCTGTGGGCATCTTTTCCGATGAAGCGCCGGGGTAGCTCCTTTGCGCTTTTATACGCTCGGCAATTTGCTTTATGAGGTCTCCATTTGTAGGTCCCAGATTCGATCCGGAAGAACCGGCTGCATTGTAAGGATAGGGAGAAGTTGCAGAAGGCCTGGAGGAAAAATATTTAGCCTGAGAAAATTGTTGGCCCAGAAGCTCAGAGCCAATCACTTCGCCTTTATCGTTTTTGATCAGGCTACCGTTGGCTTGATGAGGAAAGAGAGACTGGGCTGCTATGGTTATGAACAACGGGTATGCCACTCCTGTGACTATCGTCATGATCAGGAGCATCAGTGTGGATTGAAGTAAAACCTTTGGCATTTCTACTCCTCAAACCAAGCCCAGGGCAGCCAAGGCAACATCAATTACTTTGATGCCAATGAATGGACTGATCAGTCCACCCAGTCCATAGATGATCAAGTTGTCTCTCAAGAGCACTGCTGCACCGACTGGACGATATTTAACACCGTGCAATGCAAGCGGAAGAAGCATCGGGATGATCACCGCGTTGAAAATTACAGCTGAGAGAATGGCGCTTTCAGGGCTGGCCAGGCGCATGATATTAAGTGTATTTAGAACTGGATAAGTTGTCGCGAAAGCGGCAGGAATAATGGCAAAGTATTTGGCGACATCGTTGGCGATACTAAAGGTGGTGAGAGCACCGCGGGTCATCAGCAACTGCTTGCCAATTTCGACAATCTCGATTAGTTTGGTCGGGCTGGAATCAAGGTCCACCATATTTCCTGCTTCTTTAGCCGCCTGTGTGCCCGTGTTCATGGCCACGGCGACATCCGCTTGAGCCAGCGCGGGAGCGTCGTTTGTCCCGTCTCCCGTCATAGCTACAAGGCGTCCGCCTTGCTGAGTTTCGCGAATCAGTTTTAGCTTCTGTTCCGGCGTTGCTTCAGCCAGATAGTCATCAACACCAGCCTCGGCGGCTATTGCTGCGGCAGTCAATGGATTGTCGCCTGTAATCATGACTGTCTTGATGCCCATCAGCCGCAATTGAGCAAAACGCTCTTTAATGCCGCCTTTCACAACATCTTTTAGTTGAACGACGCCGAGGACTCGCTGTCCATCTGCCACCACCAGGGGTGTACTGCCTTCGCGAGCAACTCGCTCGACTGCTTCTCGAACGCTGGAAGGAAGCACTCCACCCTGTTCATTTACATATGTCTCAACAGCATCCTTTGCACCCTTTCTCAGCGCTCGCCCCTCAAAATCAACGCCGCTCATTCTTGTCTGAGCCGTAAAAGGCACAAATGTCGCTTTCAGTTCAGTAATATTTCTCGCTCTGATTCCGTACATTTCTTTGGCCAGAACCACGATGCTGCGACCCTCCGGCGTTTCGTCGGCTAAAGAGGCGATTTGTGCAGCATCAGCAAGGTCTCGATCAAGGACACCTTCGGCAGGTATGAAAGCGGAAGCCTGCCGGTTGCCCAGAGTTATGGTGCCGGTTTTGTCCAATAACAAAACATCTACATCGCCGGCCGCTTCCACGGCCCTTCCGGACATGGCGATCACATTGGCTTTGATCAGTCTGTCCATCCCGGCGATTCCGATTGCCGAAAGCAAACCGCCAATAGTCGTAGGAATAAGACAAACAAGAAGGGCAATCAATACGGTCAGACTGATCACATTGCCATGACCGGAAGAATGCACGCTATAGGTGGAGAATGGAAACAGCGTGGCAGTGACCAGAAGAAAAACAAGTGTCATGCCGGCAAGCAAAATGCTCAAAGCAATCTCATTGGGAGTCTTCTGCCTTTTCGCTCCTTCAACCAGAGAAATCATTCTATCCAGAAAGGTTTCGCCCGGATTGGTCGTCATGCGAATAATCAGCCAGTCGGACAAGACCTTGGTTCCGCCTGTGACAGAGCTCCTGTCGCCCCCACTTTCCCGAATCACAGGAGCGCTTTCGCCTGTAATTGCACTTTCGTCTACAGATGCGATCCCTTCAATAACTTCTCCATCGCAAGGTATGGTCTCACCCGCGACAACCAGAACAACATCGCCTTTTCTGAGTTCGGAAGCATTCACCTCTTTCGTGTTAGCGCCGTAAACGGGCTCATCCAGCCTCTTCGCCTTCACTTCCTGCCGTGCTTTTCTCAAGGTGGCCGCTTGCGCTTTGCCTCTTCCCTCCGCAATAGATTCGGAAAAATTGGCGAACAGGACGGTGAACCATAACCAGATGGACACAGCCAGAATAAAGCCGGGCTTCTCCTCGGCTGCACCAGTAAGGGCAGCTATGTATAAAACCGTCGTGAAGACACTGCCAATCTCGACCACGAACATGACGGGATTGCGAATTTGAACACGAGGATCGAGTTTTACAAAAGAGTCCAGCAAAGCCTGCTTGAAAATGGCGCTGGTGAAGAGGTTTTTACCGGTATCCTTACGAGTCATTTCGGCATCACCATCTGCAAATGTTCGACAATCGGGCCCAGTGCCAGAGCCGGAATGAAGGTCAAGGCGCCGAAAATGAACACTACTGAAACAAGAAGAACGACAAATAGAACATTGTCGGTCGGCAAAGTACCGGAGCTTTTTGGGACGGATTTCTTGGCAGCAAGCGCTCCGGCAATAGCTAAAGTTGGTATGGCCAGCCAATATCTGGATAAAAACATAGCTATGGCCAGTGCATAATTGTAAAACAGCGTATTGGCGTTGAGCCCAGCAAAGGCACTGCCATTATTGTTGCCGGCAGATGTGAAGGCATACAAAATTTCGCTGAAGCCGTGAGCACCGTGGTTGCACAAGCTGGAAAGTCCACAGTCAATGGAAACGGCCACAGCGGTTCCAATCAGGACAACAATCGGAGGAATCAGGATGACCATAGAAGCCATTTTGACTTCGAAAGACTCGATTTTTTTGCCGAGATACTCCGGCGTTCTGCCCACCATCAAGCCGGCTATAAAGACAGTGATCAAGGCAAAAACGATCATGCCGTACAGCCCTGATCCGACTCCACCATAAACTACTTCGCCGAGTTTCATGAGCAACATCGGCACCAGTCCGGCGAATGGCAAAAAAGAATCGTGCATGGCATTTACCGATCCATTTGAGGCTGCAGTCGTGACAGTAGCCCAAAGCGCCGAATTGAAGATGCCGAAGCGCACTTCCTTTCCTTCCATATTGCTGAGATTGATCAACTGCGACGACATCTGGCTGTATAGAGGATTGCCCTGGGATTCAAAAATCGCGCAAACAAGCAACAATCCAATAAAAATTACGGACATGCTGGCAAAAATGGCTGCACCCTGCCTCATCTGCCCGACCATAGCCCCGAATGTCCAGCACAAAGCAGCCGGGATAATCAAGATAGAGAGCACTTCTACGATATTGGAAAACGGAGTGGGATTCTCCAGGGGATGGGCTGAATTGACATTGAAAAATCCGCCGCCATTGGTGCCCAGTTGCTTGATGGCAATTTGCGAGGCGGCCGGACCCAGAGCAATCGTGGGTGCACTAACAGTTTCGCCTTTGGCGCTTATGACAGTTTCCACAGGATGGTAAACAACGTATTTGTCGAAGGTTTGTACCGCCCCCTGCGACACTAGAAGAAATGCCACGCAGACAGAGAGGGGCAGAAGCACATAATAAACACTGCGCACCAGATCGACCCAGAAATTGCCCAGCAGATTGGTGGAATGCCGGGTAAAGCCGCGTATGAAGGCAGTTAGAGTAGCCATGCCGGAGGCTGCCGATACGAAATTTTGCACGGTCAAACCCAGCATTTGCGTCAAATACGACATTGTCTGCTCGCCGGAATAACCCTGCCAATTAGTATTTGTGGCAAAGCTGACAGCCGTATTCAACGAACTGTCAGCAGAAACCGCTGCCAAGGCCTGGGGGTTAAGAGGAAGCATGAACTGCAAGCGCTGCAGTGCATAAACAACAACCAGACCGATCAGATTGAAGACAAACATCGCTATAGCAAATTGCTTCCAATCCATTTCTTCTTCTGGATTGACTGCGCAAAGCTTGTAGGTAAGCTTTTCAAAAGGCTCAATCAATCGGGTCATGAAGGTCTTACGTCCTTCGTAGACAGCTGCCATATATAGACCGAGCGGAAAGGACAGCACGAACAAAAGGCTGACGTACAAAATTAGTTGGTCAATATCAGATGAGGACACAGGTTAAAGTACTTCGGGAGTGAGGAGACAGACAATCAGGTAAACAGCCAAAAGCAGGGCTATCACGGCAGCAACCCAATAAATAATCGACAGCATCACAATTTCCTCAGACGTTCAATGCCCTTCACTAAGAGGAACGTGACAGCACCCATAACAAAAATACAAAATAGTGCTTGCAGATCCGCCAAAACTTGATTACTCCATGCTTTTCTACCTATCAATATGGCGTCGCAGTCATGTAGCCGGGATAAAGAAATCCCTGTTTGTCATCAAGATTATGTAAGAACGCAGGCAGGTGAATTACTACCGACTGCTGTCAAACCGGGCGACATACGGGATTAGTACTGTCTTTACTTCCCAATGGGCAAACCTTTATGCGAACTTTATGCGCAAAGCCTATTCTGAAGACATACCCTTGGAGGCTTGTAATCAAAGTGGAAGGTAATCATTTAGTCCTGGTAATAATGACGTTTGGCAGTTTGGCTGCGATAAAAGGATTTCAGTACCTAGCCAACAAATGCGCTGACGCTGCGGTCAGACAAAGAAGTCATCACTAAGAGCAGGGTAAAACAAACTGCCTGGATGGCAATGAAAGTAATGAAATGGATTCAAATTTTGGAAGTTTTGGCTGTGACCGTGACACGAAGTGCCGGCACAGTCAAATATTGCTGTAGTTTTCAATAAACCTCAACCGGCTGGCTTCACCTGGTGACGTCCGCTTGCCGGTGGCTTGCCCGTGGCATTGCGCAAATTCAGCGCTGCCACTGGCAGTGTTTTATCCAAACTACATTTGCAGGAGTTTTCCAAAATGATAATCAAACTTTTTCAGCCACCCACCGGATCCTGGCTGTTGATCGCAGAATTGCTCAATGATCCGCCTACTTGGGATAGATTTATCCCATCTCACTCAGTCGATTCCGAAAGAAGCAAATTTGATACAGCAGCCAAGGCAAAAGCAGGCGACGAATTGAGCTTAAAACCGTGCAAAGACTTGCTCAAGCGCGGAACCAGCGCCTTCGAATATGACTGGAACACCGAAGAAGATGACGTACTTAGCCATGCCCTGGAGGTGGCTGATGCCTTCGGCGTGGAGCTTCTTTTCGCCGCTCCGGCAACGACCAGCTCGGGGCGCAATGCAGCTTGAGTATTGACACCTTTTCTGGGAATCAAAACAATGCATAGCATGGCTTTTATTGACAGATCGCTTCACTGCCGTGACTGCGGAACATCATTTATATTTTCTGCCGACGAACAAGTTTTCTTCGCTAGTAAGGGTCTTATAAATGAGCCGCGCCGCTGTTATGCCTGCCGGATAAAATTGAGAGCACTTGAAAGAAACACCACAGTCACAGCAGTTGAATGTGCTCATTGCGGAGCATTAACACATGTGCCCTTCAAACCAACCGGATACAAACCGATCTACTGCTGTGTCTGCATGCGTATTTCCGAGCCGCTGCCAGCATAAGTTGAGGTTGTAGCAGCGATTCGACTGAGCATTGATCATACTTTAATGCCGGAGGCAAAAATTTTGTCGCCGGCATTATATTGATCTTGTTAAATCAAGATGGTTAGTCAGTTTTAGCGGATGGACGCCGGCCCGTCGCCGGGAAAATAAAATGCGCACTCTATACACAAGACTTGCTCCTCTGGGCATCAGTACTCTCCTTCTTTCCATGAGCCTGCTATGCGGATGCAGTCAAGAAGAGCAAAAACCGAGCTCATCTTCGCTTGTCGGTTTGACCGCCGTTGATGTAAGTGAGATTGGACCGTGGGTCATAGATGAGGATCGGCAACTGGAAGGAATTCCCGGACTGAGCGCGGAACTCCGTCAAACAGCCATTGACCGTTTGACAGCCAGACATCTGACGATTGCCAATCAGAACGGCGATAAAATCAAAAATCCCAAGCTCAAACTTTACCTTGATTTTGGAGACAAACACAGTCTTGCCCCTCGCGGACGACACATGCAATCAATGAAATTGGTGCTGGAAGACGAAGTTTTCCTGGAGCGCAATCCGCCCTTGAAGATGCATATTACCTCGTGGTCAGCCGATCGCGCCCAGCAACCGGGAGTGACAAAAGCGAATCAGATCAAAGGAACATTTTCTTTGCTCCTGGATCAATTTATAAACAATTACAGGCAAGAACAGGCTAGAACCACTCCCAGACCTGATGAGCATAGTTCGAAGACGCGCTTGGCTGGCAATACATAATTTCGCTGGTTGATTCAGCACTTGAGTTCTGTGAGCAGAAAGGCAATGCTTATGCGGCTTCTGCAAGATTTATGTTTTTTTGACGAGGGCGTGCAATTCTCGCATGCCACCATAATTCGGAAAGTGGCACACTAATAATGAGGTACTAGAAAAGGACTTAGTTGTCCGGTGTTTTGCCATGTTTAAAATCATAAATATTCGATTTTTATCGTCGCTATTGATTGCATCGCTAAGCTTCTGCGTCAGTCCCGGTCAGGCTTGCCCGACCGGTGTCTACACGAACACGCAGACGGGCTGGGGTCTTGCTGCTCATAGCAAGAAACAAAGAGAGAAGAAGTCACGCCAAGCTCGGCAACAGACGGCGGAAAAGCTAGGCAAAACTTCTAGCGAAGCGCCCGTAACCGTAAACGCGGAAACCGACACGCCAGCAGCGCCTGAACCTAAGGCAACTGATACGCCACAAGCTACTGAAACCAACAACTCGAATACAGAAACTAGCAAATAAAAGCTGACCAAAATCGGCCCTCAAATATGGACCTTTTGACTGCATATGGCCTGTGTTCTGTAAGTCTGATGCTGGCCTTCTATGCATTGGAGGCGAAGGGCAACGTATTTGTTTTTTTGTTTGCCGCGTCTTGCATATTGGCTTCGATATACGGTTTCATGCAGGGTGCATGGCCCTTTGGCTGCGTGGAATTGATTTGGTCGGCAGTGGCTTTTCGTCGCTTTTGGATGCGCCGCATCAACGAGTCGGGTGGCAGCGCCCCTAAAGCGCCTACATAAGACCAACAGCAGCGCCTGATCAGCCCCAACGAAGCGCGGATTTTTACGCAACCTTGATGCGAATGAGTAAAATCGGCGGTTGTCATACACGGATACTGTAGATAATTCCCACAGTCGCTTGTATTCCGTCAGGAAGGTTCGATGATGAAGATATCCATTACCTATCTTGCCCTCGCTTGTTGCTTCACCGCATCCATTGCTCCTGTTTTTGCAGATGACGCTGCCGCTGCAACTTCTGATCCCAGCCGGAAAATAACCTCGTCTTCCAAGGCTTCTGTCCCAGCGCGAATTCTCGGTGCTATCGTCGGCACAGTGGTAGGAACTCCGGTGTGCATGGTGCGCAGAACCATTTGGGATACAAAAGACGGAATCCGCGGCATTGTTGGTGAAACTGACAACAAACTGGCAATCTATTCGGCAGGAGCATTCTGGTTTCCATTCGGCATGACCAGTGGTGTTCTTTCAGGGCCGTTTTACTCCTTCAAACACAGTATGTGCAACACTGACAAACCTTTCAGCAAAGAACAGTTCAGCTTAGGTGACCAGGTTGAATAAGGACGCATGAACAGGGGGACTCAAGCAAATGAACGTGACTAGATTTTCTTGCAGCGTAATCTTTGCCGCAACAGTTATCGCTTGCACTGCATCCAATGCATTAGCCGACGATCAAGGCGCAGTCAAGAAAGTATGTGCTGTTCCCATCCTTATGTTCGGTGCTGCTGCTGGAATAGTCGTCGGCACACCGATAGCGGCTGCTCGCATGAGCGGAAAGGATATGAAAGCGATCTATCACGAGTACGATGATGATACTTTTTCCTGGAAGTTATGGGGTCGCCCACTGGCAATTCCTGTCGGCATTCTCGAAGGCGCGATCAAGGGTTGCATCATCGGCCCGAAGAATGCGATTCGCTATGCCAACAAGCCATTTAGCAAAGAAGCCTTTAGCCTGGAAGACCTTGACTAATCTTTGTTTCGCCAGACAATCGTTTTTCTGTTCAAGTGATAAGCAAAATTGAAGATCTCTTGGCGAGCAGTCACTTTCGACTTGGGTACTGCATTTTTGGCACCAGAGGGCCGTCACCACTGGAAGTGGCATTATCTTTACCGTTTTTTGATAGTTCCTTGATAAATGTTGATATTTATATAGTCGGGAAGGCGATATCTTTCCCCTGGTGTCCCATCTTATTAATGCATCCGGGATCCGTTTCTTCTGGAGACAAACGTGAAGCCTTTTACTCTTGGAATGCTATCGCTGGCCTTGCTGTGCATGATGCAATCCCCACTTCCAAGTTCGGCTCAAGCTATTGCTTTGAAGCCGAAAATGCCGGCGGAAAATTCGAAGAAAATCCAATTGGTGGCTTTCAATGGGGAGCTCAATCCAATTGCCAGCCAAGCACCTGCAACCGAGACTGCATTGCATACTCCAGATGTTTTGCTGATGATTCATCCAGCAGTTGCCTCTGCCAGACCGCCAATTGTGCTGACCGCCCAAACTCCAAAAATGGCGGCTCTTCTGCCTGAAGAAGAAGCTGCAAAGCCGGCCGCATTGCCAACCGCAAGCAAAACTCCAAAGTTGAAACCGATTCCGGACCTGGACAAAGCATCGAAACTAGAAGCAACTGCGCTCCCGGAAAAGATCCTCCAACTGACAGCCCTTCCGGCACCAAATAACAACATTAATCAGGATGCAAACAATCAACCTTTAGATGACCTGTTACGCCCCCTGACTATCGCCGGCGACCAGAATGCACCCAGGATTGCCGACGATGACCAAACTCTGCCCCTCAGACCACCGGCTTACAATACAAATGGCTCGTCAAACACGAATGGTAAGAACGGCAATCCTAGACTGACTCCCTCGACACAATATCCTTTTGCCCCTGAAGGGGAATTGCGCCGCGGGTTGCCGGCACCACTCGATCCGGTTTTCCCGAGCACAGAATGGATTGGTACTGCTGGGCAAGTGCAGATTGGCGTGCCGAATTTAAATCCCGTTTTTCCGTTGGAAAAAGCGATATACCATGCTTGCCCTATTCTGAAGAAGGCTCGCATTGAAATATATGGCTGGACAAACCCCGGCATAGATTACAGCTCATCACATCACTCCAATGTGCCACTGTCATACTCAATCGTTCCCAGAAAGCTTGAGTTGGATCAACAGGTAATTCGTGTCGACCGCATGCCGGACACTGTGCAACAAGAGCGTAATGACTGGGGCTTTCGCATGAGCATGGTATACGGTATCGACACTCGATACACCGTAGCTGCAGGTTGGTACCCAGCCAGTGGTCAGGTGCTAGGACAAAACAGACTATATTCCTGGGACCCAGTCGAATGTTATGGTGTTTATTACGTCCCCAAACTGCTGAAACGTAAGCTTTTCGACGGCTTGGTCTTAAAAGTTGGTCGCTATATTTCACCTTCGGACATTGAAGCCCAGTTGGCCCCGGACAATTATTTGTGGACCCACTCGCTGATGTTCACTGTCGATAACTATACGCAAACCGGCATGCTGGCTAGCCTTAAGCTGAACAAACAGTGGATGATTCAAGCCGGTATTCATGCCGGCGATGACATCGCTCCCTGGAATAAAGCAGCGATTCCTTCCGCTATAGCTTGTGCTCGTTGGCAGTCAAAGACTAACAATGACAGCTTGTACTTTACGATGAATTCGATCAATAACGGTCGTTACAGGCTGGCCAAAACAGATGGCGGCGCCCACGGCCACGACAACTTACAACAGTTCAATATAACGTGGGGGCACAGATTCAGCCGTCGAGTGCACACCATGACCGAGGCTTATTTCATGTACGAACTCGATGCACTGACAGCAGGCACAACGATTTCCGGTCCCCCCAAACCATATTTCAAAAACGTCGGAGCTGGGGCATATTTGCCAGGATTTTCGCCGGCGTTTGGCGTGGTGAATTATACCAACTTCAAGATCACCGACAAGGATTACATTACCTTTCGGCCAATTGATTATTTAGGCGATCCCAGGGGTCTGAGAACCGGCTTTAAGACCACCTACTCAAGCTGGACGGTGGGCTGGTGTCACCGCTTCAGCGATTTACTCTGCATCCGTCCGGAAATCAGATATGAACGCGCTTTGAATACCCGCGATGGCGTTGCTGTAACACCGTATGACAATGGTCTGCGCAGGGCCCAGTTTACTTTTGGGTTTGACATAATTCAGCGATATTAATCGGTAGCAACCTTCAAGAAGCTGCTTACCTTCATATGGAGTACATAGTGCCGTTGTGAAACTTACAAACGAGATAATCAAGCAACTCTCCCTAATGCTGATCGCAGCTAGTCTGCTGTCGATGGCGCCTGGCTCCCCGGCTTATGCCGCTGGTACCAACCACACAGTTGCCGTGGGCAAAAGACCGGCAGTGGCATGTCATGGGTCCACTCAGATATTTGCCGTCTTTGAAGGACATGAGAATGGTGCGAAACTCACAGATATATTTTTTTCACACAGCACTGATGGCGGTGCCAATTGGTCGTCCCCAAAAGACATTTCAAAAACTCCCGGTGACTCTGAACATCCGCAGATAGCTGTTGAGAAAAGTGGGGCAATTGATGTAGTTTGGACCGACGGTTCGGACCCCAAGAGCCCTGATATTTACTTTTCTCGCTCCACAGATGGTGGTCAGACCTGGACTGCATCAATGGACATTTCCCACACTCCTGGCGTATCGACAGAACCTGCGCTGGCCATAGGCCAGAATGATTCCATTCACGTTGTCTGGAGTGATACAAGCAAGGGAGAGAAAAACAGAGATATTTACTACGTCTGCTCTAAGGATGGTGGCAAGACCTGGGCTAAGGATCCGCTGCTTCCAGCCGTAGATATTAGCAATACAAGTGGCATCTCTTCCGAGCCCACAATTGCAGTAGGATCGGAAGGAATTGTTCATGTGGCCTGGGCAGACACCACATCTGGTGAAGCTCACCCGGATATTTACTATGCGCGCTACGAAAATGGTTCCTGGTCTAAAGCTATTGATGTAAGCAAGTCAGTCAACATATCTACTCATCCTACAATTGCCTGCGAAAAGGAAAAAGTCTTCCTGGCCTGGTCGGATAACTCCAGGAAGGTGCAGGCACCAGATATCTGGTTGGACTTAGGCGGTAAAAGCGGCAAATTCAGCAAACCAATCAATATCTCCAATACACCGGGGGTGTCCAGCGATCCCATCGCCACTGCATTTAATGGTCAGTTCGCACTGGTATGGTCTGACACAAGCACTGGTTCGAAGACACCCTGCATTTACACAAGAATCTCACCAGATGCCGGCGGTGATTTTACTTCGGTTATAAATGTGTCGAACACGCACGACGCCGCCAAACACCCGCATGCAACTATTGCCGGCGGCAAAATGTTTGTCATTTGGGAGGATGTTGCCGGCGACCAGAGTACTATTAAATTGACTTCTATGGACCTGAAAGGTCTGGCGACTGGACCGGCATTAGATGTCGACCCTAGCATCCGCGGCGTGAGTGGAAACATGCATTGAGCTGATTGAACGCTTTGATACTTCTTGAGTGTCAGCAAACATTCAGCAACTTGATGTTTTCCCAGACGATCAGCCGGCCGTCTACACAACTCATAGCGCGCGCATCACCGTCTTCAGAAACGACAAAACCGACCGCGCCAGGATGTTCAAAACAACAACGCATCATCGACTGGTGTCGAGTGCCAAGATGATCATAGTCCAGCCTTTCAAGAGCAGTCACATCGACAACTGCGTTCTGAGACCTGAATACAACATCTCGAGGAGGTATTGTTTGGCATCTAATAATGGCGCCAAACCCTTCGACATCAAGCACCTCATTCATTACAACCAGCCCGTCCACTCTACTCAGAACAGCAACGAACCAAATGGCTGAATCAAGCACTTCTTCGCAGCCAAGCAAGTTGTAATTTCCGGATGATGGGGTTGGACCTGTCAACCCTGCTTGCAGGGTACGCTGAAGCGCGCTTTGTTCGAGAGTTTTAGTAAGGCGATTGTAATTAATCGGATAGCGAATCTTCAGATGATCTTCTTGCGGACTGCGAAGCAAAAGCGCTCCGCCATGTCTGAAGGTTTGTAATCTCAAGAGTATTGTACAGAGGGTCGAAATGAATCCGTCTCGCGTCTGTGCAACAACCTGCTCCATACGATCGGGACCTACTTCCGCTGACAGCCGCGCAGCGATTCTACCGATGCCAATCTCGCAGAACTCTGAAACCGGTCCTGAATGAAATATATCCACATAGCTTGCAGCCTTGCGCAGGTTGCCTACATTTAGTTCACCGATCAGCTCGTGGCCGCTGTGCACAAAAATATTCGCTGGTCCTTCAATACTCGCTTCGAAAATTCCGCATGCCTCGTGCGTTCGTGAACTTACCTCTCGTCTGAGAACTCGATAGGCTGGGTCGCGCTGATCAATGAGGCCCCACATCACTATCGCTCCATTTTGCTCATGAAAGACCGCAATGGCAGAATTCCTTGGATCTGAAGCAGGAGCAAGTTTTATGAGATTTGGCACCGTGAAGAGAAGTCTCTCGGTAAAGGCGAAAACCTGCCATGATGAATCGGCGTTTTGCTCGTGTGCTTCGTCCGGATCGATATATACTAATTCGACCTGAACAAACTCACCCTCCTCCGTTGCGATGCTGGCCGCATATAGGGTTTGGCACACAGTGATAAGAGCCGCGTCAGGTATCTTCCGACTGGAGCTTTGCGTCTTTGGATCTGTTCCGCGTGATTTAAGCCAGGTGCTTATAGCAGTGGCTAGGTCCAGTGGCGTTGAAAACACCTGCAAAGTCATAACCAGATATTATACGATTGAACCAGATATCTATGTAAAACCGATGAGCAGTTCTATATCTCGAAGTCCAAATTTCCTTGAAATCCTTGATATGATTCGGGAACCGCCGCTCTGCTTTCATTAACTGCCTGTGACAGCTAGAAAAACGAAAGGTTTCGCTTCCGTTCTCGATGCACATTTGAAAAATAATATGCCCCCGCCCAATACTTGCAGGACCAGCTTATTAAGTGCACTTCTCGTCTGGCTTACAGTGTCAACTCCGCAAGCCTGGGCAATGGATAACACTGAAGACATAGATACAAACAGGCCCAGTTTTATGTTCTCGCCTCTGGTAGTGCCGAAAGGTAGCCTGCAGCTGGAAAGCGGAACTCTATACCAGCATTTCCAGCACGGTACAAACTACTTTGATATATCTGAAACTCAAGTTCGGGCTGGACTGACAAAGCGCACTGAATTCCAGATGTTCGTGCCTAACTTTGTCCTCACACATCAATCCCACACCGGCCTGACAAATGCAGGCGTATCTGACCTAGGCGAAGTAGGAATAAAACAGCAAATCGGACCATTGAAGAAATTGCAGCTCTGCATAATCCCTTCCCTCAATATTCCAACTGGCAGCACAACGATCTCGGGCCGCGGCGTACAACCGGTGCTCAGAGCACCCTGGGGGTATCCGTTGAACAAGAACTGGTCAATCATGGGGATGCAATCTTTGCTTCTCCTCAATTCCGGACGCGATATTCAATATCAGCCGGACTTCATGCTCAGCAGAACAGTCGGTCCCAGAGCTGGTGTTTTTGCCGAGTACGTTGGATTTTTTACTCACCAGGCAGCGCCTCAGCAGATCGCTCACTTTGGCGGAGTATATAAGGTGACGCGGCACCACCAGCTCGACATGCACTTTGGATTCGGCATGAATAAATCTGCACCGGCAGCATTTGTCGGAGCAGGCTATTCCTTTCGATTTGACAAATTGCCCTGGTGAAAACGAATCTAGCTATTGGATCCGCACAAATCCGTCAGCGAATGTACTCAGCCAGGCGCGGTCGTATTCCCAGATAGGTAAGTAGAATCACCAACAGGCTGATGACAATGGAAGCCAAAAGCAGCCCCTTCAGTCGGCCGAATGCCTGCTCAATGAATTGCTTGAAATGAGTTTCATTCAATTTCAGCGCTCTAAGTGTAGCTTCGTCAAAGCGATTGAAAAAATACTTGCCGGCATCAGGGCTATAGCCTAATGCCAGGCGCCGCGACAACTGATGATCTCCGGACTTTTCTGCCGCTCTCATTTTGGAATCTACTGCGATCATGCTCGCATATTCTTGCAATGCGGCAAAGGCTGCTTCTCCTTCTCCTTCAAATCTAATATTGTTGAGCTCATCGGCGAGAAAACCATGAAAGCCCGGCAAGGAGATTTTCTCTGCGCTCTCCTGTTGCTTCTTAAAAGCAATCATAGTGCTGTCCAGGTCGTGCCCCTTATCGAAGCTGGCGATTCTATTTGCACTTTCCTCAAACTGCTTCTCGTATTCTTTAGCGTGCTCAGGATCCAACAACCAACGGTTTTGAGCAGCGGCAGCTCGGTGTCCCTCTGCGCGAGCTTGCAATAAAGCCGAGATAGAGTCATATGAATCCTCTTTGGCAAGACGCAGAGAATTCTCACTGTCCCTCAGAGATACGTACAGATTCTGCATGAAAATTACCAGGCAAATCAATGCGAAAAGGATTGGCAGGTTGAGCCGGCGATGAAATTTTTGCCTGAGAAATACTTGCGTGCCGAAAAGACAAATGGCCCAAATCAGTCCCACCACCAGTACAAAGCCGCAGGACATCGCTGCATTGGCTGCCTCTTGCGAATAGCTGGCTTCGAGCTCTTCGCTATTGGCCGCCTTTAGTGCATCGATACTGCGCAAGAGACCTGTTTCAACGCAATCGACGCATTGCCTAAACCGCGCTATCTTATCGGGGTCCTTTTCTTGCGCATGCAGATCCAATGCAGATTGGCCAAGCATCAAGATTTTTCCAAACGAAATACTTGCGTCTTCAATCGGCTTTCTCTCATCAAGCCCATAGGTAATATTCTCCGCGGCAGCAACCAATTGCTTGCTGACTGAGACTCTGCAGCTTTCGTAGTCTGCCAGTAGTCGATCGGTTTCCAGCTTGTCACCGTTGTCAGATTGCAAAAGCAATGCCGAGAGATCGTTTTCCATCTGCAGAACGCCTCTCGCAATCTCACATGCCGCCACCACTGATGGTGCCGCATCAATACCTATCGTCTTAATTGCATGCGAACTCTGTGCAATTACGCAAATCGACACGATTGCGAAGAATAGTCCCATCAATGTGTTGAGAACTAAAAGTAGGCGCAAACGAACCGGAGTTGAATCGGACAATGCCTGACTAAGCATATAGTGGAGGGGGTCTTTTTTCGCCGCAGCTTTCGGAATGGGAACTTCAGCCTCGGTATTCAATTCGACTGCGCTCATAGCCAGGTTATCCTTCGTACTCTGTTGGCCTCATCTACCAGCGAAACAGCCTTTTCATCACTGTCTGCAAAACGTGCGCAGTGTCTCAAAATCTTTTCGGCTGCGTCCCGCAAATCATCTTCCCGTAATGGAATGGTCAAAATGGTAAAACTTGAATCCGGCTGAACCTCGCGAGTCTGCAACTGCTCAAGAGCCGCCAGAAGCAAGTCTGCATGTAATCTCCAGGCATCAAAATTGTAAGGTTGTATAGCATTTAAACACTGACCAGCCTTTAAAAGTTCTTCTTTGCTGGGGGCCATCTCTTTGGGAGTCAGAATAGCTCGCACTTTATTGAGCATCTCATCTCGAAAGTTTGCATCAGCTTCAGAAAGCCTGGCGGCATCACCGGACCTGGAAGCTTTGGCGTTGTCCTTCGGCACTGCGGTTTTGCTTTTTGTCTTACCCTTGCGCCTCTCAATATGAGCCAAACCGCAATTGCTGCATTTACCGTCAATGATGTCGCCTTTGCAATCGTCGTTACTGCATAACATGCGGTTTTGCCCTCATCCATAGTCGCGTGTTTCTTTCAGCCCACATGTACTATCGGCCTCCTTTCTTCAAAAGGTTCGGCCGATCTCAATATCTCTCTTGTAATGGATGCTATTTCCCCTTCGCCAAGAAAAATGTAATTGACTGCACTGGTGACCGGATGACTGCTCGTCCAGCCAAAATAAACATGGGGTATCTTGTGCGTACGGTCACGAATATCAAGCAAGATGGCAGCGATTGCATTCGGTATTGCAGAATTCGAGCATCTCAGCACCATATGCTGTCCCTCTTTTTCCCCTCGCACTTCCAAGAGATCCATCGTGAATTCCGAAGCGTCTGAAAGCTCGACTTCGACAAAGATGAAGTCGCCTTCTTCAGGTTGAATACTGTGCACAGCCCGCGATTTACGCTCGTTTTCCGCAAAGTCTCTCATTCCGGCCCGATGTGCCAACAAGCGAATCTCTTTCATATCCTTGTTAAGCGATTCGTCTATAAATCGCACCGCTTTGTCGTCCATGAGAACCTTTTCTACCCGCAACTCAGTGGAGCGCAAGGCGCGTGAAAGAAGGGAAGCAGTGAGCACGCTGGCCACAAAAAACAAGGCAATCTGCAAGCCCTCCGGGCGCTCAGCGATATTGGCAAAGCAAGTGTAAATGAAGATAAAACTGATCAGGGCGAACATTACACGCCACTGCGGCGCCTTCTTCCATACCGTGATGGTGGCAGCAATGGATGCCGATGTTATTAAAACGAGCACTCCTGTTGTATAGGCGCCGGCTTGAGCGTCCACCCCGGCATGGAATATCCATGTAACTGCGAAAGCAACGGCGGTGAAGAAAACAACTAAGGGTCTGGTCGCGGCCGCCCAGCTTGGAGCCATTCCATAGCGAGGCAAGTATTTAGGCACAAGACTTAGAAGTCCAGCTATTGCCGATGCGCCGGCGAACCAGAGGATTAAAATAGTGCTGATATCGTATACGGTACCAAAGATATCACCTAGATTCTTGTGCGCAAGATAGGCAAGCGCGCGCCCATTAGCCTCGCCTCCTTCCAAATAAAGAGCGGCTGGAATCAGTACCGTGGTGGCAATGCTGCTGCAAATCAGAAAAACACTCATGATCAGTCCGGCAGTAATCAAAAGCTTCTGAGTGTTCCTAATTCTTCCTTGCGGTGACTCTGGCGTGTCTTCTGGTGAGCCTTCGACTAATGGCATGACGGCAACACCGGTTTCAAATCCGGACAGTCCAAGGGCAAGTTTAGGGAATAGCTGCAGTGAGAGTGCGAGCATAATCACCGGTGAATGGTACTGTTTTAGAACTTGAGCAAGCCAATTATTGATCAGATGAGGATGCAGCGCGATTTGCCACAGTCCGTTGCCAATGATGATGGCGCTTAAGGTCAGATAGAGCAAAACAATGAAGACAGAAATTCCTATTGCCTCCTGAAAGCCCTTCAAGAAAAGGGCTCCCAGCAAAGCTATCAGCATGAATGTGATTTCGATGCGGTGTTGACGCCATTCGGGTGGAACAATCGGGTTCTCTACAATGTGTGCAGTACCATCGGCTGCCGACAGAGTAATTGTGATGATGAATGCTGTGGCGGCAAAACCTAGCAAAGCCAGAACAAGCGCTTTACCCATCCAACCGGGAAGCATCTTCTCAAGCATCGCTACACTGCCCTGTCCGTTTGGGCTCTCTTTAGCAACGATGGAATAACTCGGCAATGCCCCAAACAAAGTGACTGCCACCAAGATCAATGTGGCCAACGGCGAAAGAACACCGGCCGCCAGGAAGGCAATACCTGGCTGGTAACCGAGGGTAGAAAAGTAGTCGACCCCCGTCAAACACATTACTCTGTACCACTTGTCCTGGTGGTGCGTATGCTTGTCGCCGGGCTCTGCGCCTGCCAGAAACCATTCTTTAAATCCGGACGGGCTATTGATCATTTCCAACCGACCTTCAGTGTGGTTAAGCCTGACATACCCAATGAGCAAGTCTATGAGAAATAAATGTTGTGTATTTTTTGCCTGAAAGTATCAATATTTCATTCTTTTGACATCGGTTGCCAGCAGCAACGAATTCCCCACAGATTGGACTCTTGGAGGCAATTACTTATAAAATCTTGATCCATGTTTTATAACCCCTTACGGGATCTTTACGAGTTTAGCGGTTCTATGAAAACCCAGCCGAAAGATCAAAAAGACTGAGTGCGTTCAGTTCAATCTCAGTCCAGCAAGAATGGCTTGACTGCCAAAGCAGTTGAGTCTTTTGGAAGATTCTTCACCCACCTAACTGCGCCGCAAATCCAAGGCAGCCATAAATGACATCCTATCTCAAGATTTTGTGCATCACTCTCTTAACTGTATTGGTGGGCTCGCCGGCATTGGCGCAAGCTAGCACCACGGCCGCAAGCAGCAAAGAACAAGGTGCCAATACCCAAGAAATTCCCAAACAGATTCTCAAAACCGGAGTCAGTCTAAACACGCGCGGTATAGCTCCCAATAGCATTCAACTGGCAAACACGATTGGGCTGACTCCTATGATGGAACGCATTCAAATGTTGCAAGCTCATGTTGCAACTAATGGCGGTGCACCATCTATGGAGTCTCTCAGCGCCAGACAAGAACTCTGGGACGAAACTCAGAAAGCGGCGCTGCTCATTCAAAGAACGAATCTGGAAGTTGACTTTGCCGTTGCTGCTATTGAGGCAGAAGACCAAGTTTATCAAGAGATTCTCTCCACGTTTACCGGCGACCGAGACAAAGCGATTGCCAGAACCAACGCCATTAGCTTTATCAGCAATGGTGCACTTTGGGCGGTGTGCGAAGCATTAGCGATACCAACCTTCAAGAACGCTAAGTATGCAATACCTTCCGGAATCATTGGCATTCCCGCCGGGGTCGTGCCGTCCATCGCTTCCATGTGGACTTTCAAACAAATCAACGGAAAGAAGAAAAAATCGGAAGTAGAGCCGAACATGCTGGCAAAACTGTTCGGATATCCGACCAATCCCGACATTGAATACCCAAAGTCGGTGTGGGCGTTCTTGAATCAAACACCAGCAGATGATCCTCAGGGTAGAAGGCGAATAGATCAATTAGTGGATCGTTGGGTCGCAGACTCCAACATGCCCGGATTCACGGACAGAAAATCATCCAAGCAACTTGATGTAATCACTGCCAGCGTTGCCCAGAGAAAGGGACTCTCAATTTCTACTTTGACCTCTCGCAGTGTAATGCTGCAACAATTACGCGCTGAAATTGTCAAAATGAAAAGAATGCTTCTGGAACTGACAATGGTCGTTCAGGGAGAAAAGACATTGACAGCATATGAGTCAAATAAAGGACCCAGCATCGGCATGGAGCTGCGTGGTATTAAGTAAGACCTGCTCTCAGCAGTAAATTCAACAAGAGACCTCTGATCATCCCGGACTAACGGTACCGACCATATGCATGGTCGTCTCGCTCCGGCAATTGATAGGTTTCCTCGATACTGAGCCGAAAGTCCGGTACAAATATATCGCCTTTTTTCTGAACATAGTCTAGAAAAAAGTGCGCGAATGTTTCATACATTTTCCAAAATTGAATGGGACAGTATTCGTGAAATGCGTCCATTACCGGGCTTTCTTTTTTCCAATCGTCCAGCGCCCAGACGGACACACTCTCACCATTGTAAGTGCGACTAATAGGAACAATTCCGGGGCCCCACATGTAGTCTTCGAAGTGCTTGTAGGTCTTTTTGATTTCCTGCAGAGAAAAAATTGGATAACTGCGCTCTCTTCGTTCTTCAATGCTCAAGGATTTCACATCAACATTATCTTCATGATCGGCCGACACGCCAATACTACAAATGAAACCACCATTAAAATGAGTGAAAAACGTTCGCAAAGATTCAGGCAAGAAAATATCACACGCTTGCTCAACTTCCAGGATTTCTTCCTCGGTTGCCGGCGGATTGAAAAAATAATCCGGGGGACTTCCAGCCCGTATATCTTCCAGGCACTTCAAAAACTTTTGCTCAATCGCTTGATCGAGACTGCTGAAAAACCTTTCTGGTCCTAAATTGGGTATCTCCTCAGTTACCTCTTTCCAGCCTTCGCGTGCGATTTCTGCCACGAGAGACTGGTAATGGCCAATGGCGAACTCTTCGCTTCCACAGTCGGTTGTTTTTGCCTTTCCGAGCGTACCGAAAGTTCCTTTGCGCTCTCGAACCACTGAACGTTCTAGGCTTGTTTCCCAGAAATGTTGATGGTACCAGTTAGGGTTCTTCCTTGTAGCATCTTTGCGAAAATACTGTTTTAGAGTCACACCGGAATTAGTACTACTCATTTTTCGATCCTGTTTGAAGAGACTTAGACTTCACTTGGAGCAGCCTCAGGTTCTCTCCTCACGGCCCAGCCCAGTTTTGGTCTGAGCGCCAGAGTCTCTTGATTCTGCTCTATGCCGAGAAAGCCACCAAGAAATTGCATTTTAAGGGTTCTTTCTTTGGTCACCAGCTTAAATGGCGCCATCGAAATTCCGCCCGGCAAATTCTTTGATATCAAACCTGGCTCAACCGGATTTTGATCGGCGGTGGACAGCCGCTCCGGGGTTCCCTGGCAGAGCGGATTCTTCTCTGTATACAACCCGGTCTCGTGATGTCGGACATATGGAATCAGCTCCAGAAGCCAACCATTCATTAGATCCCAACCATAGGCCTTCTTTTGTTTATAAATATCCTGCCAATGGTCCTGGTCTATATCACCTGCCGACGCCCGGACAAATTGATCGGCAATCTTTTGCAAATGAGGAATCCACCAGTCGATTGAATAGCCCTGAAGATTGTCAATCATTTTGCGCAAGGCTTCCCAGTCATTTGTTCTACCTTCCAGAGTAATTTCGGGAATTCCGCAGATGCAAAAGACTACATACTCGAAATAAGGTTGGAAAGCATCGAGCAAAGAAACGGCGCAGGCCGCTCTTTCTATAGGACCAGTTGTGCTGAAGTCGACCATAAGATCCTTCACAACGGGACCCATCTGCAGCTCCAATTTCGCTGCCAAATCCATGATAGCTTTGTCCCATGCCGATTCCGGCGAGTTCTCAAAAAGGTCCTCTCGTTCGCAACTCAATTCCATCTTTCCTGCATGATCGACGAATTGGAATCGCAATTTTTCAGCATTATTTTTCACATGTTGTGCAAAGCCTTGCACTATTGTGATCCAGATCATATCCGGAGAAAGTACTAATGGTCTGTGCTCGCTAAATGCCAGGTGGGCGGCAGCGATCAGTGGCTGAAACGTGATGCCGTTGACGCAAGTGGAGTTGTATCCGGAGCACGATAAAATGTTCGCAGCGCGGTTTTGCTCGATGTGAGTGAGCAAATTATTTACAGCATAACGAGTATTAGAGCAGGCAAGCTTATCTTTTGCTTTCTCAACTGCATGCACCGGAAACGTGATTCCTGATTCACCCACTTTGGTAGGCATACCTGGTCCCTCTATATGGATTCAATCACTTTCATACCCGGAACTTGAAATGTTCAGACCGATCCCAATAAGCGGGCACCTACGGCAGAAGTCGATTACTGCCTCCAATTTGCCAACGCATCGCCCCCAAATTGCCATTAAAAATGGGTATCGTCGCCCTGATTCGTCTTATCCTTAAATCAGAGCGCTGACCGGCTGCCAATCGGATAATCTTCCATTTGACGGCAGTCGGTCATCTCAACCTGTTGCTACCGACTTGCGAGGAGATTCACCTGATGGCACAATCCCAGGGGCACGAACTAACTTTTACCAGCGACAATCTATCAAATCATATCCAAACAGATAATCGCAACGAAATAAATCTAGCCATTCTAGTGCCGCCCTCATCTATCCAGGAATACCTGGATAACCTCAAACGACCTGAGCAGTCGCCTCATGTTCCCGAGCTGGTGCTGGACCACGGAGTGGCCGGATTTTGGGACAAGGCGAAAAATGAAGCTGACAGTTTCAAGGCGTTGATTGATGATTCATTTTTCAGTTCATCTCATCTTGGTAGAAACGACAACCTGACCAATTTACGTGGCGAGTTTTTGCAAGCATCAATATGCGAGCACACGCCCGAAGAGTTGGTGTTAATTAATAGCATGTATCAGATGAAATACGGCAAGTCGTTGAGTCAAGCAATTAAGGATGACAATTGCCTTCCCAATAGAACAAAAGACGCACTTGCCAAAGAGCTCGAAGACAAGATGTCAAAGTCTAAACCCCTTTCAGACATTCTAATACAACATGTGATCTGATTTGAAGAACCGGCAGCAGCACTCGTGGCTACGTTGATTTATCCCAGGTTTTTGAGAACTCTGTCCATCCTGGGGCCAAGTTCCAAACACAGTCGCAATAACTCAGCAGACAATTGAGCTTCAAGAGTTTCAACTTCAAAAGAAAGATTCTTCGTAAAAGGATGCGCACCATACTTTCCGGTGCGAAAAGTATAGCCTTGCCAGCCTGATACCAGATCATGAATCTCATCGACAAAGGGAACCGCAACAGCACGACGTTTTAACGTGGTGCCCGGGATCGTTTCAACGTGGAAAATATGCATAGCGATCTGAATCTGCTTCTTCTTCCATTCCTTAGGGCCTATAAAAGTCTCGAAGTGAATGCCCTGGCGATCTTCGTTGAACCAGTTGGAGCGATAAACATGCAAGGTAAAGACTTCAGCGATGGCGGGCTCGGGAGGATACTGATGCACACTGGTCAGCCAGCCCTTGGGCAAGCGCTTCTTCAGCAGATGCGCAGTGCCCTCGAGTTTTTCTACTACTGCTTTATCGCTATACGCCAGCAGTTGTGGCATGACTCTTCTGCTGCTCCTTGATATAGGTGAACTCTCTTTCTGCTGCAATCTTTGGACCGGAAACAATTTCGAAGAATTTCGACAGTCCGCCATAAAGATGGCTGGCTGTTACAAGCCCCCCGCATGCGGCACCGACAATGCCCAGCGTGACCACATCAGTGCCCGTCAAATAAAGATTCTTCACCGGTGTGTGCGGATCCCAGGTTTTTTCACTGAAGGTTTCAACGGTGGCAGGAATGCCGTAAAGTGCACCAAATTCGTGTCCGAGGAAATCTCTATTGGTCAGAGGTGTTGAAAGCTCAGCATAATCAATCAGATCACGGAAGCCGGGAAACTTGTTTTCGACAGTATCGATGAGTATTTTTGAGATATGGCGTTTCATCTCTTCGTAATCATCGCCTCGATGCTTCCAGGTTGATTGACTCCATTCTCTGAAGGTTTCGAAATTTACCGGCGCAATGATCTCGGCTGTGTGCTTGCTCGACAGTTCATGAGCCGCACCACCTTTCAGGGAAGGAAAGGAGAGATAGCAGACATGTGGGTGACCTTCCATAAGCGAAGAGCGATTGAGCGGATCGAAATCGTGATTGTATCCCTGATAGATCCAGTGATTTCGTCCATCAAAACCGAGACAAGACGGGTTCTTCTTAAGCCCCACATAGAGAGTCACGGCGGACATTGTTTCCTCAGACAGACGAGGCGGGACGGGGCGATGAAATTCTGTTTTGGAAAGCAAATCGCCGTATGTGATTGCCATGCCTGCGTCCGACACAACTACGGGTGCATAATACGTCTTTTCCTCCACTGAGCGGCCTTTATTTTGGCGAACCCGCACACCCTTGGCAGATCCGTTTTCCACGATAATCTCGGTCACCTTATGATCGGTCAGACAGAGGCCGCCGTGATCTTTGATTATGGGAACTATCGAATCAGCAATTGATTTCGAACCGCCGACCGGGTAGAAAGCACCGTCAAAATAGTGTTGAACGACGATGGCATGCATGACAAAGGCGCTGCGTGAAGGAGGCACTCCATAATCCAGCCATTGCGAGGTAACCAGCGCTTTTAGCCGCTCGCTCTTGAAGTTTTGGTCTAGATATTCTTTTGTTGTTTGCAGAGCCAGCTTCTCATTTCTACCGCTGCCCAGCCGCATTAACGGTT
Organism: uncultured Candidatus Obscuribacterales bacterium; assembly: GCA_964531315.1. Classification (GTDB taxonomy): domain Bacteria; phylum Cyanobacteriota; class Vampirovibrionia; order Obscuribacterales; family Obscuribacteraceae; genus QKMZ01. The sequence goes on from CAZHEZ010000018.1 coordinate 57,817, forward strand.
TCAAAATCCCAGAGAGCATCGGTTCCGAGATCTTAGCCTTCAACCAGGTATTGGCATTTTTGACATCGGCAAAGTGTTTGCGAATGGCACTTTCCTCTTCAGGAAACAGATTGATCAAATCAGATTGAAAACGCTTGCGATTGGAAGGAACAGCAAACGAAAAATCGGGATAGTCGAATTGATCGAAATACTCGGGCATTTGCTTCCATTGAAGATTGCCGTCTGTAATCTTGTCGAATAAATTGCGGACCTGGGAGCCGGGATGGAGATCGCCTACATAATGCAAACCTACATCCCACCTGTAGCCATTGCGCTCAAACGTGTGCGTATAACCGCCCAGTTTGAAATGGCGCTCCAAGACAAGCACTTTCTTTTTTGCTATTTGCGCTGCCAGACTGGCAAAAGCAAGCCCGCCCATGCCTGACCCAATTACGATCACGTCATAGTTTTCATCTGTCATTTTTCACCGTCACGTGTCTGTGGCTAAATCAAGCAGGTCTTGCCCGCAGGAACCTTCAATCCGGCTTCATGCTGGCAGTATTCTTTCAGCTCGACAGAGACAGGCTTCACCTTCCAGATATCTTCGCAGTATTCGCGAATCGATCGGTCGGAAGAGAATTTGCCCATGCGCGCCACATTGTGAATGGACTTGCGCGTCCACTCGTCTTCCTTCTTGAAGGCAGCACCCACTTTCATCTGGCAATCTACATATGATGCGAAATCAGCCAGCACCATGAAGGGATCATCGGCCAGGAGATTGTTGATGAGCGGTCGGAACAGATCGGGATCGCCGTGCGAGAAATGACCGGACGAAAGAACATCGATGACATTCTTCAACTGCTGGTTTTTCTCATAATAGTGATAGGGGTTATATCCTTTGGACTTGAGTGCTGCCGCTTCATCGGCGTTCATGCCGAACAGGAAGAAATTATCCGCCCCTGCCTCTTCGCGGATTTCGATATTGGCTCCGTCCAGAGTTCCGATCGTGACAGCGCCGTTCAAGGCAAACTTCATATTGCCTGTGCCCGAAGCTTCCTTTCCAGCCAGAGACACTTGCTCGCTTAAATCAGCGGCCGGATAGACCTTCTGACCCAAGCTTACACAGAAATCGGGAAGGAAAGCGACTTTAATGACCTGGCTGACCTTCGGATCATTGTTGACCACATCGGCAATCGAGTTGATCAGTTTGATGATCAATTTAGCCATGTAATACCCGGGAGCGGCTTTTCCGCCAAAGATAAACGTCCGCGGCTGAACATCCAGGTTTGGATTCTCCTTCAGCAAATTGTATAGCGCCACTATATGCAGTGCGCTCAAATGCTGTCTCTTATATTCGTGGATACGTTTTACCTGAATGTCGAACATCGATTGCGGATCAACCTTCAGTTGCAACTTCTGATGGATCCAGTCCGCCAAAACATTCTTATTGTGCTCTTTCACCTGATGCCATTCCTTGCGGAAGTCGGCATCTTCGACATATTTTTCCAGTCCTTTCAGCTGATCGAGCGACTTTATCCAGCCATCGCCAATCTTGCTTGTGATCAACTTGGTCATTTTCGGATTGGCCATCACCATCCAGCGTCGTGGAGTGACGCCGTTGGTTTTATTGTTGAACTTTTCGGGCGAGATGCGATAGAAATCCGCCAGAGTATATTTCTGTAGGAGCTCCGTGTGCAGCGCCGCGACGCCATTGATCGAATGGCTGCCTACCGAGGCAAGATTGGCCATGCGGACGAATCTTTCGCCACCTTCATCAATGATAGAAAGGCGTTGAATCAATCCTTCATCGTCCGGATACTTCTCTCTTACACCATCGAGAAAACGTTCGTTAATCTCGAAAATAATTTCCATGTGACGGGGCAATAGATCGGACAAGAGTTTGATCGGCCAGCGCTCCAATGCTTCCGGCAAGAGCGTGTGGTTTGTATAACCCAATGTCCTGGTCGTCATTTCCCAGGCTGTGTCCCATTCAATGTCATGCTCATCGACCAAAAGTCGCATCAATTCGGCGACAGCAATGGACGGATGGGTGTCATTCATTTGCGCTGCGAATTTCTTGTCAAAGGACCTCACATCATCGTCCTCACGCAAGTGCAGTTTGATCATGTCGGCAAGCGAGCAGGCAACAAAGAAGTATTGCTGTTCCAGGCGCAGCTGTTTGCCCTGCTGAGAATTGTCGTTGGGATACAAGATCTTCGAAATTGTCTCCGACGAAATCTTCTCTGTGACTGCGCCTGTGTAATCACCTCTATTGAAGGCCTGCAAATTCAACGACTCAGGAGACTCTGCTTTCCAAAGTCTCAAGTTATTGGCGGTATTGTTTTTGTATCCGGGAATCGGCGTGTCATAAGGAACACCGCTGACGGTTCGCTCCGGCACCCATTCGACGCGATAACGACCTTTGTCGTCTCTGTATTTGCGAGTATAACCGCCGAATTTGACCTCAATCGCCGACATTGGACGGGCGATTTCCCAGGGGTTTCCATAACGCAGCCATTTGTCAGTTATCTCAACCTGCCAGCCGTCCACAATTTCCTGATCGAAAATCCCGTATTCATAGCGAATACCGTAGCCGATTGTCGGAATTTCCAGAGTAGCCAACGAATCCAAATAGCAAGCGGCAAGCCGGCCCAAACCACCGTTACCCAAGCCGGGCTCTTCTTCCTGTTCGATCAATTCCTTCACGTCCAGCCCTGACTCGGTCAGAGCCTCATTCATCAACTCCTCGATGCCCATATTGACCATCGCATTTTGCAGGTGCGGCCCCATCAGGAATTCAGCCGACAAGTAGCAAACGACACGGACATCCTTTCTGATATAGGTCTCAAGCGTGTTGAGCCAACGTTGCAAGAGGCGGTCGCGCACGGTGTAGGCGAGCATCATGTAAAAATCGCGCTTATTGGCAATCTCAGGAAATTTCCCCTGCACGTAGTAGAGGTTGTCCTCAAGAGCCCGCCGCAAGGTCGGAATGCTCAACCCTGTGCGGTCATCTTCAACCTTCACTGCTGTTTTATCCATTAGCCCATTCCTTAAAATGTTAACGCTGCCAAGTGACGCCGATAGGACACAATTGTGCGCCCCAAAGTCTCATTAAGAAGCGCTTTATAGCATATACAGAAGAAAGAAATATCAAAAACTAATCTTGATTGGGAAATACAGGATAATTAGGTTAATAGGAACAGGCGAAAAGCCGTCAAGGTGTAAATGGAATCAGTCCTCGCGTTAATCTCATTCGTATTGGTTATTGCCATATTTGCTGTTATTGGTTCTGTTAGCTCCCACAAGGGCGGCCGGACCACTATAAGCTCAGCCAAGTTTCCGCCGCCCTTCTCGAGCAGTTTGTCTAAGCAAGAGATTCTCACCGCTGTTGTAGGACGCTTAGAGAATATGCAGTCGCTCCGTTTCAAATGGAAGGTAATGGAGCGTGTCGACAAAATCGGGCGTCTTCAAGCGATGATTAACGTTCCCTACAACGTTTCGGGTGAGGAGATAAAAGTTTCCTTCCTGCTCAATCTGTCCGCGACTGCCAGAGAAGCGGGTGGATGCGGAGTCGAGTGGAGCTACGTGATGATGTCCCCGATCAGCGCTACGCCCCCAGAGATTGCCCTGTGGGAAGAGAAGATCTACAAACAGACAACCCTGGAGATACGCGCCGCATTATTTAGCGCACAGGGCGATGCCGATGTCGCTGATTTTGTTCAAGACCAGGCAAAATCAGCGGGAGAAAAATCTGATCGTGAAGACAGAGCATTGGAAGACAAATCGCTGCAAGGTCCTGCCAGTCTTATGAAAACTGTGATATCGCAAAGAATGGAATTGGAGGCCCAGGCAAGAACAGAACCACAAGCTGCCAAAGCCACAACCGTCGCTGCGGCCAAAGGCACGACGCCGGCGTCGCCGCTGGACATTGAGGCTCCTACTTTGCCGGATATTGTCAATGCGGAGCTGCAAAGTCTCGGCTCGGCCAATACAGATCTCGCTAAAAGTCCTATGCATGTAGCGAGCAGCATTCCCGGCACTGCTTTGCCGGACCTGGCCGGTGAGGAATTGACTAGCCTGGGAAGCGGCACCACCGGTGATCCTTCGCTGATGCAGGTTCCTGAAGTGCAAACGCAAATGCCGGAGTATCAGATGCAAATGCCGGAGTATCAGTCACAAGTATCGCCTACTAATTCCGCCGTACCAGAGATTCAATCGCAGATGCCGAATGAGGGATCGTATGTTCCGGAAGTGCAATCACAAATGCCGACCGTGAATAATTCCGTACCTGATGTTGATTCGCAACTCGGCAATGCTCCAAATACGATGAACTTTTCACCTTCAGGCTCGGGTGCTGCTGCTGGTGGTTTATCCACAAAAGAATCGAAGTGCCCTAAGTGCAGCCAGGTACGTGATCCTAGTTTCAACTTTTGTCTTTATTGCGGGCATACGGACTCATAAAAGCGTCATTGTCACATCCGCCTCTTTATCTTGTCGGACTGGAGCGCGTCTTTCAGTTTAGAAAACCGTTTGCGCCCGCCTGCCAGCGCATTGCCCGTTAGTTTCATGAGCCGGTCGGTAGCTACCTTCAGGATGCCTGCCGACTCCAGTGTCAGGGCAGGCAAAAGCGCTGAACCATCTGCGCCAAATGTGGTGCGGGACAGAAAGGACGGGTTGGCGCGCGCCCCTGGAGACACCGGCGTATTGCCTTCTACAAAAACACCGAGATGTTCATTCAAAAGCTCGCGATCGATTTGAGTTTCAATCACAATCGTGACAAGATTCTCCGGCTTATATTCTTCCTTGCGATGGCGGCAAAACGCGTCAATATCTTTTGCTCCTGGCAGTTCGAGCAATTGACGACTGCGCACTTCGACAATGCGCTTGCCGTCGATAAATGTTTCCTTGATGCGATGCATGTTTATATCGGCTATCAGCCAGCCTAAATTGCGGTTCTCCCAAACTGCATCGGCAATACTAACCAGCGTGTCGCCGGGCCCGATCAAAATCGTTTGCCTGTTATATTTGTGCTTCTGAAGGTAACGCAGTGTTCCGGGAACGTCGTCATCGGAATCATCTTCATCGAAAGTGCTTCCATCTTTTGTTTGAGACTCCGCGCGTGAGGTGCGAATGTCTCTCTTGTCTTCGCCAGGTCCTTCGGCAGATGTGAATTCTTGGGGATCGGTGAGATTTAAGGTGTCAGTCTGAGCAATCAATTCTGGAACTTTGTCTACAAGAGACTGCCGAATGCGTGCCGAACCGCAGGAAGCAATCACAGCCGCCAGCGCAATTTCGGCGCCAGTCAGAAAACGCTTCTCTGATGCGTTAAATGTTGAAGTAAAGGTTGTTGGTTTAATTCTGTCGGACTTAGATTCAGTTTGCCGGCTTTCAGATCTGATGTCTGATCGAGAAGGTTCGACTTTGACGCCCTCAACCTTTGGCACAGAGTCCTTAATACCGTCAGGTTTTGATTGAGCAACCGTATGGACCCTGGCGCCGGGAAGGACCTTTTCAGACTTGGATTGGCTGGGAAGAAATGCATCGATCTTTTGCACTCGCGGAATTGTCGTGGCAATTTCCATGGCCGGTTGGTTGGTCTGATCAAGACGCACGCGCTTGGCGCCGGCGGCGGCAATGACTGCGGCTAGAGCGATTTCAGCCCCGGTGATGTAGCGATTCTCTAAGCGTCCACTGATGCTGAAACTCTTGCCTTCAGTGGATGCTGCCAGACCCGATTGATTGCTTCCTACACTGCCAATTTGTTGATCGCGACTGGCGCCGGATTGACCATCTCGAACTGGGGAAGATTGGCTGTCACGAACCGTTCCAGATTGAACATTACGAATAATTCCTGGTTGGCTTTCTGGAGTTATTGCGTGCGCGCTCTCATTTGCTTTTACCGAATTGGCATCGACATGTTTGATTGTGGCAGCATCTGCATGAGAATCACCTCGGCTATGCATGCGGGTTCCGGCAACGGCAGCGTCTGCATGGCCTGGAGTATTTAGCCAGCGCAAACCGGCCGGAAAACGCTCGGCAGAAATACGGGCAATTTGCTCCAGGCGCTGAGAAGAAAGATTGATTCTAAAATCAGTAAGAGTGGCTCTGCGTTCAGTGCCGGAGTTGCGCTGCAAAGCTTCTCTCGTTTCCATCTGTGTCTGTGGCTTAGTTTGCTGTTGCTCAAATAATCGACTTCTTTGAGGTAAGCTTCCGGTCATCGAGGTTCTTTCTTCCAAAACGCGTCTCATGTTCGCAAAAGCGCCGCTGTAATGAATGCTGCTGCCTGCAACAGTATCTTGCTTGCCGGCAGCATATTTCTGGGACTCCAGTGAGATTTTGGCTTTTGCAGTTTGAACATCGGTGGGAAGATTTGAGCGAGCAGATTGAGATTCGGCATTCCCTCCAGACATTTGATGTTTCACTTCTTGCTGAGTTCGGGCATCATATGCGGTGCGCCGTTCAAAAGCGCCGGCGGCATTCGTATTGGATATAAACGATTTATTGTTGAGGGCCGCTTGCTTTTCTTCTTTTGGAGCCTGTATTCCACTCTCAAAATGTTTCGGCCGCTCCTGTGGCTGACTGCTCTCCTTCTGGATGCGCTCAGTTTGCAGATGCGGTTCAGGTACTGGCACCTTTGTGACATCTACTGCATGGGGCGCACTTTCCTGTGCAACCGGCAATTCTCTATGGACGGCAGACTTAACGCTCCTTTGACTGTCGGTTTTCGCTTCGCGGAAAGAACCGGCAGAAACAGGTTCGCTCTGAGCCTTATTGATTGTGTTTTTCGCCTCTGCCGGATGAGTTTCTCCTGGATGCGGCAGTTGGGCTGGACTGGGGCCTGCGCTCTTGCTATCTGGGGGCGCGGTAGAAGAACCTGGCACCTCTTTGCGGGCCGGCTGCGCGGACTGAGTAGTTGCTTTTTTCGCATCCCCGCTCTCTTTAGCAACAGCCGGCCCGGCAGTTTTCCCTGCCTCCTCTTTGATTGAAGTCTCTCTGGCAGGAGTGGTTTTGCTCGTCTCCGGCGGCGCCGCTTTGGCCTTCTGCTCAATGCCTTTTTCGACATAACGCATGAGCGAATCCTGGTCGTACATTGGCACTTGCGATATTGTTTTTCTCACATTGTTGAAAGCGTCAAGATTCTTCCGGTCCGCTTCTGTCAGCTGATTCTGTTTGAGCTCGCCGCTGGCCAGGCGTTCTTGAATTTCTTGGCCGTGCTTATATTGAAGAGCCAATTGCGGCGTAATGCCGGATAAAACCTTCTCGCCCGAATGCGTACCGAGGACCGCATCTGTAGCTTGATTGCGCACGTCGCCGACCAATTGCCCGACAAAACCCAGGGCGTCGTTGCGCGGTTCGCTGGGCTTTTCAGGCTCCTTAGCCTTGGCCTCAGCGGATTTTTTGCGTTGTTCTTCTTCCGGGCTGGTCATGTATAAGTGTAGCTCCGGTAAAAACCGGCAATCGGTATTAAGGCTTTCCGGGCTGACGTCCCTGAGCGCCCATCCCCCAATATTTGTACCCATCCTGGCTTACAACCCCAACAGAGTGACCATTTAGCGTTTCGGCAGCTTAATTGGACTCCGGGCATCCCAGGGCAGTATGCAGCACTGGCTCGCGGATATTAATGTGGAATTGCACAGAGGGGACTATTGTCTGGGGACAATCATCAAAACGGACTTGACCCTGGTCTCGGGGGACTTGCCACAGACCATTTTCAGAACGTCGCCCGGGCTGGAGCGATCGGCAATAGCCATAGTGGTGGAGGTGCCGCCATCAAAATTGAGGGCACGCTGGCATCCCAGGCTGCTGAGCAGTTGAGCCAATTGCTCAAGCGTAATGCCGGAGGAAAATTCATCTTGCCCTTTTCCAGCCACACAAAGAATCAAAATATGCTCGTCTGCTGTGATACCAATGGCGGTGCGAGCGGCGGTCTTGTTGCAGCCGATCGAATCAACCTGTTTACCATCGCTTGGCGTGCGTATGAAGGCTTCTTCCTTTGCCGTCAGCTTCGGCAAAAGCTGCGGACCACCGCCCAGGACGTACGGCACGCTCTGTCCCGATTTGCGCAGGTCTTTGTGAAAAGCAATCTCCAACGCCTTTTCCTTACCCTTCGGATGTCCAATCCGCAATTCGCTGCGATTGAAGATTGTTTGCAAAAACGGCATCAGTTTGGGATTGCTGATCAGATCCTTGTTGGTGGTCGGATCGCAGACTAGCTTGCCGTCTACGACCACATAGCTGGTGCTTTCGCCATTGCTGAGATTGAAAAAACCGCCGTTTACGGCAGCTACGGCCTTAGCCTGCGCACCGGCTTGAGATGTAGGGCTGGTCGGGCTGTTGACCCAGGGGCGCAGACTGTATTTCTTGCTATTGCAATCAAGAACGCAAAGATGCGCTTTGCTGCCGTTTTTGAGCGGAAACGAATAGTAATTGACTGAGCCGTCGCTGCTCAAACTCTCGGTTATTTTCAGATCCTTCCAGCTCTTAATTTCCGTCAACGGTTCTGCCTTTGGCTGATCGGCTGCCGGCGCGGGAAGCGAAATGGAGACGATGGCGCAAAAGGACAGCAAAGCGACCGGCAAAAATACCGGAAGATTAAATGCCCGCCCTCGGATTTGCAATCTAGACACCCCTGCCTTGATCAAGACCAGTGAGAATACTACAGATTTATGTTTCCAGACTGAGTCGTACAACCACCATATACCTATTAGATTAACTGGAATAAATTGAGTTGACTTCCCAATTAAATCGAGCCAAATTCCCGGAGGAGACTCCCGTGGGTGAACCTTTTCAAGCTGCTCATGTATTCAAGCCAGTCGTAGTCGCCGACACGTCGGCGGTCTGGGACCGAGCTGCCAACGCTGATGCTGCAGGATTATCGGCACAAATCTGGCAACGGGCGGGCCTTTTCGACCAGCCACAGACAAAGCAGCAGCAGCAGGAGCAAATCAGGCAGGGCGGGTTGTCTGTTAATGACCAGAACCCGGGAGCGCGGCCGCCTGCATATGACAAAGTTCCGCACGATCAAGATGCGCAAATCATTCGCCCGGTTCTGCGCCGGGTAAGTCCAGCGGCGGCAGGGCTATATGACCTTTATTTGAAAACTTATACAGACAGAAGCGGAGAAAATAAAGTCCCCAATTCGCTGATGGTCGCCGAGATGCACGAAGGGGTGAAGGGCAGAGTAAAGACTATGGACCTGGTCGGGGATAGCGAACTGATGCAGCCCACCATGGGCGGACGCATGCTGCACCCGGACGGACGCAAGAGACCGGGTGATTTCTATGCGGTCCTCTCGGACGCCCAGGGCGATCCGGTCAACCTGCTTGAATATACTCAAGGCAAAGACGGCCCGAAATTTCTGCAGCAATGGATTTTCAACAACGAAATAAACGAGCGACAAGGACTGCAAAGAACGACTATCAGTCAATTCGTCAATCAAAACCAGCCACTGTTCAGACCGAAGGAGCAACAAGGTCAGGTAGCCGATGTTTTCGCCGGCAAGACAGAATATGTCTATTCGAAAGAAGGCAAAATGCTTTCGGCGGCAAAATATAATGCTCTGCAACAGCCGGAAGTAGTTGTCGATTTCCGGGGTCCTCAACCAACAATGAAGCTCAGGGATACGAATGTCGGTCAATTGAAGGACGTGCCATTCAACGCGCAGCAGCTCAGCAAATTGGCCTTTAAGAACCTTTATCTCGGCAACTAGCTATAGATTCTTTGCGAGTCTGAGGCGCTAAGGCTGGACTGACTCACGATCAGGCTAGAATTACTTGATTGTCATCCTCAGTAGACTAGCTAACTCTTTCAGTGAAAGACTTACTGATACTTTGCCCGACACCGCGTGAGCGCCGAAACCTACCGAATTTGGCGGAGAAAATCGGAGTCAACTTGCGCTTCGACGAATTC
>CAZHEZ010000019.1:0-66577 GCA_964531315.1 uncultured Candidatus Obscuribacterales bacterium
CCAATAGGCGCCGGACAGGGTCTGGCCAGAGTAAGCGGACCGCGCGGTCGCAATGGATTGCCCCCGACCAGACTGGACAGTTTCGTACAACAAGCCGGCGGTCAGGCCTGGCAGATTTACGGCGATGAAGGCACATACAGTATTCCGCCCTTCTTTGAATTTGATCCCAGTCACAGAATCGAGCGCGGTATCACCGGAGGACGCGCTGCCGGTCTGACCACACAACACGGCAGCCCGTTGCCACCAGCCTGGGGCGGCGATGAATTTGTGAAAACCGAAGGCTTCACCCAATCGGGAGCACCCTACCAAAACGTCAATCCGCTCTTCGGCATCACAGCGCCTGATCTCGGATTGCAAGGTCAAGGTGGATCAAATTTTGGCTTCAACACAGGCAACGGTTTAAACGGCAACATTAACGGCAACGGCGCCAGTGGTACCTTCAGTAACGGCGGCAGCACCTTTGGCGGTTCGACCAATGGACAGGGTGGAGCGATCTTCTCTGGTAATGTCGGCGGTGTAAGAGGTGGATTCAACACCAGCACCGGACAAGGCGGACTGACCATTCCCGGCGGCGGCAGCTTCAACTGGCCGTAAAGACAATAGATTTAGTTGAATCCTAGGAAGTCGAGCGTCTGTTTTTGGAAGAAAATGGCAATCACTGTGCCGGCCGCAATTGCCAGTCCCACAGGAATGCGTTTTTTCCGTGCTTCTGTGAGCTTTTCTGAATCGACTTGAGGCGCCACTAACTTGCCGCCCAGTGCCACGGACATGAAAGCATTGAATATTTGCTTCCACGGAATTACTCGGGCCAATAAGAAAGTGGATATTACACCAAAACAAAGTGCAAAATAAAAGAAGGAAACTAGCACTGTAGTTGTTCCTAAAAAGGAACCCATGCAGGCCATCAGTTTTGCGTCGCCCATGCCCATTTTGTCGCCATCATCATATTTAGGACCAATAGGCAGAAACATAAAGAACAAAGTGATCGCAGCGCCGACCACCCAACCTGTCACCGCCTGCAGTGCCCCATCTGCACCTTTGTCCATGTAATTGAGGAGAATGCCGGCGGCAGACGCGGGAAAAGTGAGCAAGTTCGGGATTTTCGATGTGCGCCAGTCGATGACCAGAGCGATGCACACAACTATGATTGCTATTACTTGGGAAATCGTCGTCAGTTGGGTCACTTTGCTGTCTTTCTTCTCTGGATTCCGTCGCCCTTGCTTTCAAGAAAACTAGACTTTTAAGAGTCTGATTTTTTCAAATTCTATCTTTTTAGAATTCACTTTCCCAATATGGCAATGCAGTCTATTTCTATGCCCACATCACGCGGCAGTTTTGCCACCTGCACCGTAGCGCGAGCCGGTTTGGGTCCAGGAAAATGGCTGCCGTAGACTTCATTCATTTCGGCAAAATCGCCCATGTCTTTCAAGTAGACTGTTGTTTTTACTACCATCGACAGACTGCTGCCGGCAGCTTCTAAAATAGCAGCCAGATTAGACATCACTTGTTTGGTCTGGTCAGCAATCGGGCCTTCGACCAAATTACCGGTAGCCGGATCAATGGGAATCTGTCCGGACACATAGACACAATAGTTAGCTACAACTGCCTGCGAGTATGGACCGATGGCTTTCGGTGCCGAGTCCGTTGCTACGACTTTCATTTTCGCGTTATATCCCCTTGGACGTTCGCCAGCATTAGGTTCGAATTCTAGTAAACGGCTTGCGCCTAAGTCTTTGATTCCACCTGATAGTAGCTTCTAAGCGGGATTTTAGGGCACTAATACTACTGGTTTTTTTGTCTCGAAATAGCGTCACCAAGAGTGGTGCCGGTTTTTTTTACAGTCCCTGCCGGAAGCTCCAGGCAGGATTTTGCTTTGCCGAAAATCTTAGACATTTTGCCGGGGGCAAAGTCCTCCAAGATGCCTACCACTGCTCCATTCTTGTCTAAAAAAAGAGCGTCAATGGCGAATTTCATTCCGAACATATGGATAGACTGGCAACTCGTCAGCAAAAGACCTTCTCCTTCATCCAGAGAAGTGCGATTGAGCAAGCCTATTAAACGGCCGAAAAATGAATCAGCCAGTTTTGCATTGTCTGCAAGAACCGTTTTCTTAGTGTCGTTGTGAAATCGGAACGTGGCTCTTATTTGCCCAGTCCACCGACGATCGGACCCAATGCGTTGACGATCGTTACGACGGCTGGTCCAAGCATCGGCGCCAGGATCAAAGGCATAACGAAGATCATGATTACAGGCACCATCTTAACCGGCACTTTGGCGGCTTCTTCTTCTTTCTTTCTTTTCAGTCTGTCGCGCAGCGCTTCTGCTTGCTGCTTGAGCGGGTAGGCGATGTCCGAACCTTTTTGTTCTGCAGCAATCAGTGCCGATGCCATGTTGATCAATTCGTCGACCTGGCAGCGTTCTCCCATTTCGCGCAAGGCGATGGGCACGGATTTTGCGAAGATTTTGACGTCGCTTATCAGCTGGCGCATTTCTTCCGCCAAAATAGGGCAGGCGTCGCCAATTTCTTTGGATACTTTGTCGACGCCCATCATCAAGCCGAGACCGGCTTGGGCGCAGACGATAAGCAAGTCGATGATGGTGGGAAGCTCGCGCAAAATCAAATTCTGGCGCTTTTTAACGCGACCAGCCAGGAAGAAGTTGGGGAGCATCCAGCCAAGCAATGCGGTGGGAATGGCCAGAATCAAGTTGAAGGCGTTGCCTGTCGATGCGATCAATCCCAGAAATACAGCGCCGGCAGCGATCACGGAGCGGATACCTATATAGATCGCTAAGTGCTGCGGGGTTCTGTAATTTCCGGCGTTTAGAAGTTCTATTGTGCGTCTGTCTGCGCAGGCCGGTACAACGCTCAACACAAGCTCGCCCACGGTGCGGCAAACTTGTGTAATGGTCGAATCTTTCGGACCGTTTTCGCCCTCTACTTCTTTTTCTTTGGGGCGAACCCGGACGGCATATTGATCAACGTACTGCGTAAAGAGAGGCTGCATGACGAGGAGCCCGAAGATTATGCAACCTCCGAACGTCAGCATACCGATAAACATTGGGGACATCGCTATACCTCGAAAGTCGTCATCTTAATTAGGATCCAGAAGCCAAAACCTTCCCAGAGAATCAAAGCGATAAGTACGATTCTGGCAATCGGGTGGTTCAAGAACGGGACGATGTAACCTGGCGATGCTAAGTAAGTCATCAGTGTGATGCCATAGGGCAGGCAGCCGATGAATGTCGCGGTTGCTTTACCTTGAGCGGTCAAGGCGTTCATGAAATCGCGCAGTTTGAATCTTTCCCGGATGGCTTCGGCAATACAAGCAACAACGTCAGCGAGGTTGCCCCCTACGTCCTGACTGATGAAGATTGCTTTTGTCAGAAGCATGAAGTCGGGAGTGCGGATACGAGTAGCCATTTCTCCCATGCAGTCTCTAAAAGGTTTACCTAGTTGCAGTGAAACCAGACCACGCTTGAACTCAGCGCGAATCGGATCAGGAGCAACTTCGGACAACACTTTGAACACTTCCATAACCGGCGAACCGGCTCTCAGTGCCGATACCATTGTTTCAAGTACTTGCGGCAATTGAGCGGTCATCTTGTCCTGGCGTTGTTTGGCAACAAAGCCGAGATATTGAATGTAGCCGCCCATTCCCAAGGGTACGCCGAGGATGAAGGCCGGAATAGACAATTCGGGCAAGCCGCTGACTACGGCAATGACGGCTAAAACGCCGCCTGAGGCTATCGAGGTGACAATCCACTGCATTTTGATCTGGTCGTATTTCGATTCCAGACCGGCCTGCGACAGAATGCGCGACAAGTAATCGGTGCGCTGCTTGAGGAAGATGTCGATTTCGACGGCTTCCTGATTTTTTTCAAGCATTTTGCGTTGATGCTTGCCGAGCCTCGAAAGCTCGTCAGCCCATTGGCTTCTAGTGGCGGCCATTATGATGAGACCGGCCAACAGAACGAAAACAAAGACTATTCCGCCTACGCTCATTCTTTTTACCTATCTATCTTGAACTCGGTAAACACTCTTTATATATAGGTCCAATTCTATCTGAGCCACTCAAGTTTGAACGGCACAGCTTCTTGCTCGAGCTGCTCGAGGAATTTCGGAGGCAGACCGGAGCCAACGTGGCGGCATTTGAAGAATCCTCTCGGGTCTCTTCCTTCCCGCTCTAAGTGGAACATCGTCGAAATAGCGATGGTGTCACCTTCCATACCGGTTATTTCCGATACTTCAGTAACGCGACGAGTACCATCTTCCAGACGTCGAATCTGAATGATCAGCTGCACGGCAGATGCGATCAGTTCGCGAGCCGCTTTCAATGGCATTTCCGCGGCGCCCATGAGAATCATGTTCTCGAGACGCTTTGTGCAGTCTCTGGGCGAGTTGGCGTGAATCGTGGTCATTGATCCACCGTGACCTGTGTTCATCGCCTGGAGCATGTCGAACGCTTCTTCACCCCGGCATTCTCCCAAGATGATGCGGTCGGGGCGCATCCGCAGGCAGTTGATTACCAGCATCCGCTGTGTAATCTGACCTTTCCCTTCCGTGTTCATCGGACGGGTTTCCATGCGGACCCAGTGCTCGTGTTGCAATCTCAATTCCGCCGCGTCCTCAATTGTGATGATGCGTTCGCGCGGGTTGATGTGTGCAGAAAGTGCATTCAGAAGGGTTGTTTTACCAGAACCTGTACCACCAGAGATGATGGCGTTGATTCTGCCTTTGACGCAAGCTTTGAGAACTTCCGCCATCTGTACGGACATGGCGCCTTTCTCGACCAATTGTCCGAGTGACATGATCGACGTACCGAAGCATCGGATTGTAATCGTCGGTCCGTCGATGGTGACTGGCGGGATGGTGGCGTTAACCCGGGATCCGTTAGGAAGACGGGCGTCAACCATTGGTGAGTTATCGTCAAGTCTTCTGCCCAGAGGCTGAATGATCTTGTCGATGGTTTGGCGTAAGTGCCGTTCGTTTTCAAAAACTACGTTGGTTTTTTCCAGGCGACCGTGGCGTTCTACATAGATCATAGTGACGTTGTTGACGCAAATGTCGCCGACTGACGGGTCACGAAGAAGGGGACCCAGAGGACCAAAACCGAACACTTCGTCAAGGACGTTCTGCAGAAGGATACCCTTCTCCATCATCGTCAAAGGCGCCGGGTCGGAGTTGACGATTTCTCTGATACGAGCCCGAACCTGGGCTTGCGTATCTTCGGAAATATTGGTCAAACGCGAAGTATCCAGCTCTCGTCTGAGCTGGTCGATAATTACCTTTTCGCGTTCGCGAATCAGTTGTTGGTTGGCTGAGAATTTGGCGCCCAGATCGCCTTGAGGCGATTGGACTTCAACCGTTTTGTGACCGTAATCCGTTTCGTCACGGGCGTCGATGCGCTCGATGTCGGCGCGTGAAGGTTGGACGCCATCTGCAGCGGGCAATCCGCCTGGCTTTGGGGCACCGGCGCCTTGTCCTTGAACTCCGGTGGCCGGTCCGGCCTGGCGATTCATTCCGCTTCCACCCGGAGGGGGAGCTGCGCCTTTGGCGCCGCCGACTCCAGTTTGTTGATTCGGAGAAGCTACGTTTGTTTGTTGGTTGTTAGCAGGCGCCACTTCTGATGCCTGTCTTTGACGAACCAGCTGTCCCATCAACGATGACGCGGGACGCGCGGGTAAATTTTGATCCTTTCTTTCGTCGCCCATTTAACAGCTCACCACCTTTTGTTTAGCGTTTGGAGAAGATCGCGGGCAGTTTGAACCCTCCCTTCTTCTCGCCATCCTTAGTTGTAAGTAATAGCTGCTCTCCTCCAGCGAGTCTGCGAGCTAATGAATCAAGTGCTTTTCCGAGCGCTGTGTGTCCGGGAGCGATCTGTCCCTGGTTGTTGACCCACTTGGCTGTCTTGGTGTCGTTCGGAATTTCATGGAACACAGGATAGTTAAGGTTCGCTCGGCACTCACTCAAAACGTCTTGCGGAAGCCATTCGGAGCGGTTGATTACGAGAAGCAGTTTTTCCTGGTTGTAGTGAGCTTTAAAGGTATCGAGGCACTTGCGGGCATTCAAGATGGACGCCCAGTTGTACTCGGTGAGAACCAGTACGTGGTCGGCCAGGTCTAGAGTGGCGATAGCGCGCTCGTCAAGAAGGTTTTTCGGCAAGTCCACGCAGGTGAATCTGAATTCCTGCTTGGCTGTATAGAGAATTTCTTGAACCTGAGCAGCATAGATGTCGCCGATATCTTCTAATTCCGGCGGCGCTGCCAGGATGCTCAACTTATCGTCGTATCTGGTCATCAGGTTACGCAGATAGGTGGCGTCGAAGTTGGTGTGTGAGAAGTCGATGGTGCTCAAACTGAACGAAGGTTCAAGGTTGAGGTAGTGCGAAACCATTCCGAACTGCAAGTCGAGGTCGACGATGCAGGCTTCACCGTACTTGCCGAGATAACCGGCTAAGTTGGTGCAAATGGTGGTGGCACCGATACCGCCTGTCGGGCTGAAGATAGCCACGACTTTACCGGCGGCAGTCGAGACGGACTCGGACTGGTGCTTGAGTTGGATACTTTGTACGGCAGCGGGCAAGTCTGTCCGCCAGCGTTCGGCGTCCAGGAAGTCTGATGCGCCCAGTCGATAGGCTGTACGAATCAGTTCCGGATCCGGTACTTCGTAACTAACAAAGAAGTAGAGCTGCGGGAAAGTTTCCCGCAGCTCTGCTAACAGTGATAGTCCACGCACGGGAGCAGGGCTAAGCTCGATCCAGACCAACTTCGGATGCAAACTTCCGATTTGCTCGCGCGCCATGCTCCCGGAGACTGTGCTCACGAGCGCCAATGACGGCTGGCTGTGAATCAGATCCTCGATCGTTTGACGCTTGTCCAAACCAGCGTCGCATACAAGAAGTGTGGTCAGTTTCATAGTTTAGTCGTTCTCCTCCTACCAACAGCCCCATCTAATAGTTGTACCCATCAGATAGGTGATGTTCACTCGAACCTAGGGCTTACTAGCTCTTCGGTACTGAAAGGACATCTTTCTTGCTGCCGGACCAAATTTCAATTTCGTGCAATGGTGGTGGTGGCGGTGGTGCCGCTGGCAGTCCTGCTGCTCCTGGTCCGCCGGGTCCAAGATCTGGAGCGCCGGGTAGCGGAGGCGGAGGAAGGGCTGATGGCGGGGGAAGCGCAGCTAGGTCGGCAGCTGGCTTCGCCGGTTTAGGGAAAAGGCTGGTCACGTCCACCGTAGCGATAGGTGAGTGATCCTTTTCGTTTCTCAAGGTCAAGTAAAGCTTGCTAGCTACAATCGCCTTGATCAGTTTCTGCGAATCTTCCGGGCTGACTGCAACAGTCACGGAGCTGGCAGGTACTGCATTGGTGGTACCAGGTTGCTTTTGGTAAACCTGACCGCAAGCAATTACTTCTACATCCGAGAGGATGCAGGATGCTTTCGTGTCAACACCAGCACCAACCGAGGCATAGATGTCTACATGGCTTTCCGGTTGAACAAAGCCGGCGACGCCGGTGTTGTTATCAACTGCGAAAGTCAATGCGCGCATTCCTTCTTTCAGTCTGGATTCAAAGCCAAGCGTCATCCCTTGCGGTGCCAAGTCGTGTTGTGACACGATTTGTCCCGAAGCGATACCGTATTTGGCAATGCGTCCTGCAGCCAGACTGGCCGAAGTGATAGCGTCTTGCGGAATCTTCGCTTGTTCGAGTTCCCGCTCTTCGAGACCTTCGGTAGGAATGGTTTGGCCTTCAGGAATATCCTTGATGGCGTAGACCACTTTACCTTTGGCTTCGGCTTTGCGCTTCATCTCTTCGACTTGTTGCGCATACTTAGTCTCTGATTCGCTTACCTTACCGGTGACCATCATTGTGACGACAACGGCGAGGCCGATGATGATTAGGAGCATCACGGCTGGAGGCATTCGAGAGAGGCTTAAAAACAACGCACGTAATGGGTTCATTACGGTTCCCCCTTCTGTCTATCTCTTAAGAGAAAGATTAACCAATTACTATTAACGCACATCGGGGGAACAAGAACAACGGCTGCCCTGTCGCACCCAATTAGTCCTTACCCGACGGCGCGATTTCTAAACAGACCTGATCTTACCGATACTGGCAACAAATCAGGCAAATCAAGAGGTTGGCTTTCTTGGCTTGTCGCGAAAAACTTACAAAGACTAGGATGCCGAGTGGGTTTCAACCTAACGCCTTACCGTCTCATAACATTTGGGACTAATGACAACTTATCACACGAGTTGGTTTCATCGCTTTCCAAGAACGCAAAAAAGGCAAAATTTTTTGAGAAATGTAGTCGCTGTGTAGCTTTTTGTTGCGAGAGGTCCTTTTTTATCGCCGGGTGCGCATCTATAAAGACCCTTGCAGTCAAGGTCTCGGCTCTCACGCATTTTTCACTGACGACTGATAAAGGCGGTCGAATAATTTGAAAACTCTTGCTTCAAATCTCGAGCATCTGGCGCCGATTTTTCTGTATTCGAGCAGTGGCATTCAATTCCGGCTGCTTCATCACTTAAGAAATTTTCGAAAATTTCTTAAGTAGCGTGAGGCTGAAAGCTCTGCGGCTGTGGCAATTAGTGAGCGCCGATCGAAAATTTGGCGGCAGTCAATTTTTGAAAACGCTGAATGGTGCGCAATCGCAGACCGCGCACCACTGAAGATATTTTCGAAAATTTCTTTAGTGGTGGACGAGCAAAACATTGATATGTCCAGGAAAAAAATTAGCAGCGGCACCTTTTTTAGACATTGCCGCTGCCACCATCACCATCATATGTTCGGCCTTTGCCACCACAATATATTTATCACCATATATTTAAAGACAAAGAAGGGAGCTTGCGCTCCCTTCTAAAGCTCTCTGCCTGCTTTTAAGCGATTGCTCGCTTGAAGCAAACCACTGAGTGACGCAACTCGGTTACGAGGCGGATCCAGCGGCGGCCGACAGGTTGTTCAATTGGCTGATAACAGCCGAGAAAGCGGCCGAAATAGCGGACGTCAAAGCGCCTTTGGTGATACTGAACACGAGCGCTACGAGAATCGCGACGAATGCGAGAATCGCGCCATATTCTGTAATACCTTGACCTGATTCGTCCCGAACGAAACGCTTCAACATGCATACCTCCTTGTGTTGTCCCTTGCTTAAGAGAGAAAGATACACCAACCAGAACTTTTGCCAAGCCCGACGGCGCAACGACCTATTTTAAGGGTGGACAACGTTTTTGTCGAAATTTAGTAACACATCTGTCTAAAATAATGGCCAAATCCACACCGTATGTTATCTGACTGCTGCTCACCTCCTCGAAGCCGCCAATGTGATTGGCTTTGTACTCTTTATGCCCGGTTTGTTCCGGTGCCACATAACCATCTTACCTTGGCAGCCCCCCAACCGGAAGAGGTTTGGGATAAGTTGTCAAATTAAATTCTTAGGTCGCCACAGGTGGGGCGATCGGGATAAGCCCCGCGGGATATGAAACCCATATCAATAGGAAAATGAGAATAATATATAGATCGTTGCTGAATTACGTCTTAACATTTGGCTGTCTCTCGTTACAAATCAGGTCGACTAATGGCAAAAGCGGACAAAGCGAAAAGTAAAGGGGCGGATAAACCCGAAACTCCTTCCCGATTGGAAGGAAAGATTGTCCAAGCAGCACTTACCCACGTCGGCACTTGCATACAGAAGGCGTTCAAGAGCGGTTCTTGGGCGTATCAAGCGGGAGACACTGCCTGTATCGAACCAACTGCGCTTTGTGCGATCGCCCTTCGCAAAGATGCTTCGGTACGCCAGCAAGTAATCGAGTTTCTCTGTGCCAATCAAAATAAGGACGGCGGCTGGTCCACATCTCCTGGACTTGGCAAATCCGACTGGACGAGCGGCCTGGCATTACTTGCTTTGCGCATTCTCTATAAGGAAGACGGCGGTGTTGATCCTGGGCATGCTCAGGTGATTGATAAAGCCGTGCATTTTCTTTTCGAAGAGAGGTTTGAACAATTTGGACCTTTCCTGTGGTTGGCCAAACCATTGCTTTTGATCTCCAAAGGCGAGAAAGGGCTCAATTACCCGCGCGGATGGCCCTGGTCTCAGGATGCTTTCCACTGGGTGGAGCCTACTTCATATGCATTGTTGGCGCTTAAGCTCCCATATCAAGTTCAAGCGCAAGACAGCAAGCGGGTTTTGATGCGAGGCGATCAATTTCTTCTGGAACATGCTTGTCAAACCGGCGGATGGAATCATGGAAACGATCTTTGCCTGAATGTGCACCTGCCTCCATACGTGGTGACTACGGCCGAGGCTCTCATTGCTTTGCAAAATGAAAGTTCCTCTGCTGTCGTCCAGCAGGCCTTCCACAATCTCGAGAACACGATCGGCTACAACATGTCGGCAATGTCGATTGCCTGGGTGGCAATTGCCCAAGTTTCACATGGCAAGGATTCCACCCAGTCGATTGAAGCGCTGATCGAGCGGCAGCATGAAGATGGGTCGTTCGGACCGAATTTGATGGTGACCGCTCTATCGATGTTGGCACTGCAGGCATATTTGGGCGATAACGCGCTGAAAATACCGGCATCGAGCACCTGACATTGTCTGCTCGAATTGCTCTTTCGCCAGCCGCAGTTAGAATTGATTGCCCAGAATTTGATCTAGTGATTTGTTCTGTCCGGGCAGCGCATAATGATTTTGGGACAGCTTTCAGCTAAGCGCGCATTATCTCCAGGAATCAAAAGTGGACCACAAGGAAAAACGTTGCCCGAAGACAGGACGCTTAATAGGGCAAAGCCAAGCCAGTAAGAATGATGAAAGAGCTGACGGGCATTCGGATTCCTCGTCTCGATATGGCGCCGGCATACCCAGGCGTGCATTTATTGCCGGCTCCGTGGCCACGGTTGCTTCATTTTCTCTGAGCGGATGTGGTGGCAAGACGCTTACGGGCAAGCCTTTGCCCAAGCCGACGGCCGTGCAGGCTGCCCGCAAAAAGAAGACACCTTCCACGGTTGCGCTGGTTGCTTGCGCGTCTTATGAAGATAATCCGATGGCGGAATTGAAGAAGTATGCAAAACAATTGCAGCTTCCCGATCTGACCGGCAAGACAGTTTTGCTCAAACCAAATATGGTTGAGTTTCATCCGGGCAGCCCGGTGACGACCAATCCATTTGCGCTGAAGGCCGCATTTGAACTGGCTGACTACCTGGGTGCCAAGGACATCATCATTGGTGAAGGTCCCGGTCACATGCGAGATACTGAATTTCTTTTAGAAGCCACCGGTCTGGGCAAGATGGTGAAAAAGCTCGGTGCTCGATTTGTTGATCTGAATTTAGACGAGTTGGAAGCGCTCGATGTGAAAGATGGTTTTTCCGGACTGACCCAATTCTTTCTGCCCCGCACGCTTATGAACGCCGATGTGGTCGTCAGTGTGCCGAAAATGAAAACACACCACTGGGTTGGCATGACCGCATCCATGAAGAATTTTTTTGGTGCAGTGCCGGGGCGTAAATATGGCTGGCCCAAAAACCTTTTGCATATACGTGGCATTCCGCAATGCATTCTGGACCTTCAAGACCTGATCAAACCGCAGTTTGCGCTTGTCGATGCTGTTGTTGCTATGGAAGGGGATGGTCCTATAAACGGTACGGCCAAAAAGATGGGTTTCTTTGTCCTTGGTGACGATCTTGCTGCCGTGGATGCGACCTGCGCCCGCACCATGGGTTATGACCCATACGAACTCGAATATATAAAGATCGCCGGCGAGGTGGTTGGCAATATCAATGCCGACGCAATAACAGTTGTCGGGATGGAATTGGACAAGGTCAAACAGAAATTCGAGCGTCCCATCACGTTCAAAAACAATAACCTATTGTAGCTGGCCGAAAATCAACCCAGATATATTTTTCTTAGCGGGCGCTTTCCACGCGCCTTTTTTTGGCCGATCCACCGCGCCGGCAACAATTTAGGCACCAAACCCGGTGACCGGCTACACCGGCTGGAGATGATCCTTATACATAGAATGCAAATGGGCCGACTGGCGGTACCATTCGATCATCTTTTTGAGACCGTCTTCAAAACTGTATTGGGGACGCCAACCAAGCTCTCTTGTGATCTTGCTGTGATCGCAAACCCAGACTTCGGCGTCCCAGGAGCGATTGGGCATGGTCCCGAAGCTTGGTTTGGTTTCGATTGCCAGAAGTGGTGCGGCGATTTGCACAACTTCTTTGAGCGTCGTTTGCACTCCTGTGCCTACATTGTATATGGCTCCCGGATCCGAGCCTTCGCCAAGCTTTCGCTTTGCCGCCAGAATGTAAGCGTCGACGGCGTCCTCTACATAGACGAAATCATGCGCGCAATTTTCGTCGACCAGTTTCGGCCAGTGTCCGTCTACACCGCAGGCGACCAAATTGGTCATGAGGCGATTGGGCTGCTCGTATGGTCCGAAGCACGAGTAGAGTCTCAGTGTCGGCATGTTTATGTTGTGAGCGCCGGCTACATAGCGGCAGAGTGTAGTGGCGCCAGCTTTGGTAGCGGCATAGTAACTTACAGGATTGAGCGGTTCGTCTTCTTTTGGCGCGTGGTTCATCTGCCCGTACTCAGACGATGTGCCGGTATTGACGAAGGATTCGACAGCGTGCTCGACGGCGGCGTCCAACAAACGACTGGTGAGAATATAGTTCGACTGAAGAATTTGGGTTTTGTCTTTTTGCCAGGAGTAGGCGCCGTGTGCTGCTAAGTGAAAGACCCACTGCGGTTTTACATCGGCAAAGATACGCTCGATTGAATCAGCTTCGGCGTGATTGTAAAACTCGAATTTTACGTGCTCGTTGATTTCGGTGATGCGCCAGGGGAATTGATTGGTGTTCTTGCGCACCAGGAGATGAACGTAGTGCCCGTCATTGACGAGGCGGCGAGCCAGATTGGAGCCGATGAAGCCAGTGGCGCCTGTGACCAGAACGACTTTCCTGTCTTGAGAATCAACCATCTTGAGCCACTATCTTGTCGCCAGGTTGAGGCATTTGACGACAGTGTCGGCGATGCATTGAGAGGAAATACCAAATCGATCCCGGAGAAACTCTTCTGAGCCGACGTTGCCACGCGGGTTTTGTCGGACAGCCAGTCGAGTCAATCTTGCGTTCAAGCCGTTTTCGGCAATTGCTTCGGCGACCAGCGAGCCGAGCGCACCGTTGACGTAATGTGCTTCTACTGTGAAGACATGGCGGTGGCGGGAAATCGTTTCGATCAAATGTTCTTCCGGACTGGGACTGATTGAGGAGACAAGTGCGACCGTCGCATTGATGCCTTGTTGCTTGAGCGCGCTCTCAGCCTTGGCCGCTTGTTGTGCGGCATTGCCCATGGCGATAATGAGGGCGTCCGGACCGGCAGCGATCAGATCTAATTTGCCGATTTCGAACTTGCCAGAGAGCGCGGGCAAAGAAATATTTTCATTCTTGCTGAGCCGATAGTAAGCCGGCCCGGGCAGATCCCATGTCTTCTCAAGAGCGGTCTTGAGCTGCTCAGAGTCGCAGGGCGTGATGATCGATAGTCCGGGTTGTACCCTTAAAGCACCGACATCGTCTAATCCGAAGTGGGTCGGACCGTGATGCGAATATTCGACACCTCCGCCTATGCCCACGATTTTGACAGGCAGGTTGTGCAAAACCGGACCGTTGCGAATGAATTCGTATGGTCTGAGCGTAGCGAATGTGGCGATTGAATAAACAAAAGGAATCAAGCCTGCTTCCGCCATGCCGGTTGCCATGCCCATCATATTTTGCTCGGCCACGCCGGCATTGAGAAATCGATCGGGAAAACGCTCGGCAAACGGTTCTACAACAAAAAATCCCAGGTCTCCAGTGAGCAAATGAATGCGCCGGTCTTTTTCGGCCAGTTCGATCAGTTTTTTGATAAAGGCTTTGCGCATGGGTTTTAGCCCCCGATCTCCTTTATCGCCTGGTCAAACTGCTCGTCTGTCATAGGCAGATAGTGCCACTGAATTTGGTTCTCCATATAGGAAACACCCTTGCCGAAAGTCGTTTTGGCGATCAGAACATGCGGTGCTGCGGACTTATAATCAAGCTTGTTTACAACATTGAGCATTTGCTGGCAATCGTGTCCGTCCACTACATGGGTGTCCCAATTGAAGGCATTGAATTTTTTTTCTACCGAACCTGTGTCCAGCACGTCCTTTGTATAGCCGAGTGCTTGCTGCCCATTTTGGTCTACAAAGACGATCAAATTGGAAAGTCTGTGGTGACCGGCAAAGAGAACCGACTCCCAGAGTGCACCCTCGTTGAGTTCTGCATCGCTGACCAGAACAAAAACCTGGCGAGAAGAATTTGCTTTCCTGGCGGCAAGAGCCGAGCCGACGCCGAATGATAGACCCATTCCCAGCGAGCCTGTGGCGAAGTCGATGCCCGGCACCTCCACTTCTGGATGCCCGCACAGCCTCGTGCCGTCGTTGCAGAATGTCGCCAGTTCTTCTCTTGTAATGAAACCCTTCAAGTGCAAGGCTGCATAAAGGGCCAGTACGGCGTGTCCTTTGGACAGAATGAAACGATCGCGCTCAGGATCTGCGGGCGATTTGATTTTTAAGACGCCGCTGTAGAGCAAGCCAATAATCTCGGCAATCGATAGCGACGAGCCGATATGCCCGACGCCTGCGCGCTTTGATTCTTGAAGAACCAGGCGCCTGATTTCGTATGCAAAGCTATCCGGAGTGAGAGCTGGTTTTGTCCGCTGCGTTGCCGTCATAGTCGTCGCCACGTCTGGCTGCCAATCTCGAGAGACCGAAGCCGCTAGTGTACTAAGAGCGCCGTGACATGGGATGACAGCGATGTAATCTAGTCTGATTTCCTGAGGATTTTGCCTTTAAGTTCAGTCTGAGCCGGTTTGAGGACGCGTTTCAAAAATTTTTCATTCGATTCCCAGGGCTTCGGCACGTAGCCTGTCAGGTGTTTGAGCCTGAGTTTCGCTTCGCCATAGTATTCGTCGTCGCCGTATAGACTATCGAAGATGCCGATGCCATGAAAGTTTGTCCCTTTCTCTAATCCGACTCCGTTGCGCATTACGATCAGCCATTCCCTGACGCATTCCGCGAACATTTGCGGATCTTTGTCGATTTGATGTTCGAGCTTGCGGTCAAGAGCCTCAGCCAGAGCTTTATGAACGTCCATGTCATCAGGGTTGCGCTGCATCGCCCGGCGCGCCAACTGGATAGATCTGTCCACGCGCTCGGAGCGAAGCGCCATCTCGGCGCCCACCAGTGAAGAGATTGGTCGCTTCTTGCCTGGATCGAGAATCTCGTCGTACTCGAGAGTGGGGGCGACATAGTTGGGATCGCTCTCGCTTTTTGACGGGCGGCTTTTCACCTTCGGTTCTGCAAGACAAGCATTGGTACTGGATATCGCCAGCAGTGAAAGCAAGGAAGCCATCCCAAAAGAACATATTTTTGCCGCATTGAAGCAGGCGGCAGCCCGCACCAAAGGCGGTCGCCTGGCTGTTTTTGGAACCATTTGATTGTCTCGATTTACTGTATTAGAGCGAGAAGATTTACGTGCCGGGCGCCGGCGGATGAGGCGGCAGGGGCGGTACGGGCGGGTGTTTGCCGAAACCGCCCATGGGACCTAACTCCATGCGGTCTTCAGCCAGGCGGATTTTCTTGCGCTGCTCTGAAGTCAGCACTTTTGCCGATGCCAATATTTGCGCCGAAAAGCGTTTGCTCATCTCAGCCTTTTGCTGAGCGATCTCTTCGGCCAGTTTGGTCACGTCGGATTCGCTGATGTTGTCAGCGCTGAGCTTGTCGCGCATCTCGTCTTCCAGCGAGCGCAAGGTCGCAAAGGCTGTGCTGGAGCTTGAGTCGAATGCCCGCTTCAGCTTGGCCAGGCGCGAAATCTGGTCGTCGGTCAAATCAATGTGCGCAAATGGCGGTGGGGGCATCATAAATCCTGCTGCAAAATGAGGTCCGCCGGGCGGCATATGGGGAAAGGGAGGACGGCCGCCGGGCGGAAATGGACAACCAGGTGTGGCGCCGAACTCGCCGAAGTTTACAAAGAAAGCCGGCGGTGGCAGGCCAACCGCGGAGTCGCAGACGAAGAGGTTGTCTTCAGGACCGGCATCTTTTGTCATGTCTATTACCGTTGTTTCCTGGCTGAAGGCTGGGGGCGTCGTCAGAAGAAGGGCGGCGGCCGCGACAAAGCCGCGCCACGAGGATTTGTGGCTCATAAGAGTTAGTTCCTTTTAGAAACCGGCTTTCTCCGGGGCCGAAGAAAGCCGGTTCGATCGACAAGTAAAATTGTACTCGAATACAAATTTATATGCAAATCCAAAATTATACGTTGGTGCAATTTTGTACTAACGTATTATATGGAAGGTGGTCAGTCCACCTGTTGACAATTTGCGTGCGAACGTTTGCCTGTGGTGGGGTTTTGTTCTAGTTCAGTAATTTTGTTATGTCTGGCACGTTTTCAATT
The DNA here is from genome assembly GCA_964531315.1 of uncultured Candidatus Obscuribacterales bacterium. Lineage (GTDB taxonomy): Bacteria > Cyanobacteriota > Vampirovibrionia > Obscuribacterales > Obscuribacteraceae > QKMZ01. The sequence continues at coordinate 16,465 of CAZHEZ010000019.1, forward strand.
CCGGTTTGAACTTCCTTATAATGCGGAGCGCCCTGGTCGATGGTTGATGTTTTGAATAGTCGCCGAGACAAGAAAAGAGTGGAACGGAAGCACCAGATTCTTGATGCCGCCTCCAGCCTTTTCAAAGTGCGCGGCTACGAGCAGACGTCAATCGATGACATTGCGCGCGAAGCCGACATTGCGCGCGGCACTGTCTTTTATAACTTTGAATCGAAGGAAGACATCGTCTTTGCGCTTAGATTCCGTTCTGTCGATGAAGCGAAGGAACGCGCCCTCGAGCAGCATGCAAAAGGCACTCCCGCTTTGCAATGCATCGAGAGTTTTTTGATTGAAGTCGGGCAATGGACTGAGAAAAACCCGGAGCTGGCTGAAGTTTTGTGGCGGCACGGACCGGTAAGCGCGAAACGGTTTTTAAAAACAGAAGTAATGGATGAATCAATAACCGGCGCCAAAAGCGATCGGCTCAATGAGTTGAAACCGCCTCCCGGGCCACCAAATCTGGTGCCGATTGAATTACTGATCAGTGCTCAAAAAGAAAAATCTATGCGCGCTGATGTTTCACCTGAGCGCATGTCTCACTACATCAACTTCATTCTCATTCATGGACAAATGGAATGGCTGCGTGGCGACCGCAAGCTGCCGCTGGATAAACATATGCTCGATGAGTTCAAAATTGTCTTGGAAGGGCTTGGCGCTCAGAGCTGATTGCCTAGGCAGCTTCATCCGGATCGAAATCGGTGCCGCCCCAGGGGGTGAAGTCATTGACCAGCATGGCGATTCCGGAAGTGACTACCACGGTGACGAAACCCAACAACATCAGACTCTCTCCTTGCGGCTTACAAGGGTGATTACGGAGACCTTTCGGGCATTAGGATGTCAAGCAAATCCTTTTTTGAATCTCTAAATTCCGCTGATTACATGCGGGACGTAGGGCTCTTCTAAGGCAGCGATGTCTGCGGAGCTGAGTTTTAATTCCAGTGCTTTGACGGCGTCTTCAAGGTGGTGCGGCTTGGTGGCGCCGACGATTGGTGAAACCACCGCAGGTTTTTGCAACACCCATGCCAGTGCAACTTGTGCGCGAGGCGCGCCGATCCGTTTGGAAACTTCACCCAGGCGTTCGACCACATTGCGGTCGGCATCAACTTGCACTGCGTAGAGCTTTTTGCCGAACTCATCTGTTTGCGAGCGTTCTGTTTTGTCGTCCCAATCGCGCGTTAAGCGTCCGCGGGCAAGCGGGCTCCACGGAATTACGCCCACTCCTTCGTCCTTGCAGAGCGGCAGCATCTCGCGCTCTTCTTCGCGGTAGATCAAATTGACATAATTTTGCATGCTGATGAAACGCGTCCAACCGTTTTTCTCAGAGACATGCAGCGCTTTTGCGAATTGCCAGGCATACATGCTGGAAGCGCCAATGTGGTGCACTTTACCGGCTTTGACGAGATCGTGCAGGGTTTCAAGAGTTTCTTCAATCGCAGTGGTGGCATCCCATCTGTGTATTTGATAGAGGTCGATGTAATCAGTGCCGAGGCGGCGCAGACTTTGTTCAATTTCAAACATAATTGATTTGCGCGACAGTCCCACGCCGTGCGGGCCTGGGCGCATGCGCGCATTTACTTTCGTGGCGATGATGACATCTTCGCGTTTGGCGAAATCTTTGAGCGCCTTGCCGACAATTTCTTCACTGGTGCCATCGGAGTACACGTTTGCCGTGTCGAAAAAATTGATGCCCAGATCGAGCGCTTGCTTAATGTACTTGCGGCTTTCTTCTTCCGGCAAAGTCCAACTGTGGTTGCCTCTGTCCGGCACGCCGAAGCTCATGCAGCCTACGCATATGCGAGAGACTTTCAGTCCGGTGCGCCCGAGGTTTGCAAATTCCATTTCACTGACTCCTATTTTCTGGAATCTTCACAAGGAAGACACCGACATCGTCTTTGCATTTCACTACCCAGTCTTTTCGTTGCATGAGGATTTGGGCAATTTGCGCTTCCTTGGGAACCATCACCCAAGTGAAGTTTCGCTTTTTGAACAGTTCTTCCCAATTGTCTTGCGTAAGCAGTATTTTCAGGTACTCATCAATAAATTCCGGCGGCAGGAAGTCTGCCCAGTCGTCGATGTAGACAGTCCGTTTCAACTTGAAGTAAATGTAGCCGCCCCAATTGTCATAGTTAAAGCCAAGCCCGGGTGGGTTTTCTTTCTCAAGACATTCGACCAGTTTGACTGGAATACGTGTGGAATCGAAATCTTTGACTTTGAACATGTCCATTGAAAGAAAAGTGATGCTCATGGCGATGGTGATGGCTGTGTAGATGAGCGCGAGTTTCCAGCCCTTAGGCTCGTCGCCTTCAATGCGCGCTTCCAGTTTTGCAAGTTTTGAAAGTCCCTTTTCGACAGGGTTTTTGCTTTCAGACGCCAACAGTTTTGGTTTTAGGATTTGCCAATATGGACCGAGAAATGGAATCACCATCAGTGCGCAATATGGAACGAAGCGCATGCTTATCACGCTGACGACGAAGAGAACGCACATTACAGCTGTTTCTTCAAACTTCAATCCGCCTTTGGTTTTCCAGAGCGTGGCCGTTGTTATTGCGCCGAGCAGCAAGAAGAACCACACGCCGACGCCGGCGGTGAGATCGAGCGAACGCCATTCGTCTGTCTTGCTCAGAACAACCGGGTTGGCGATGTAGTTTAAAACAGTGTTGTAGAATGACAACCCGCGCGGATTAAGGAGCGTGGATGCTACTCCGATGACGAGAAAGACTGCCAGTTGTAATGTTCTTTGTTTTGAATGCTCATCCGGTCTGCATGCGGCAAGAGGAATGTTCTTGCCGATCAATGTTTGCAGCGCCGAAGCGCCGCCACTGACGACGAGCATTACGATGCCGACCGTGTAACTGCCGTGCAGATTCGCCCAGAGGCACATTACCAGTCCGGTGGCAATCGCTCGAATATAAAGCTTGTGCTCACTGATAAAGAGTAAATAGTACAAAACCAGAAACGGCAGGTATGTATAAACGTGGCAACGCGCCGACCAGTGCATGCCGACAGCCGGCATCACCAAGAGCACCAGCAGCAGTCCGGCCAGAAGACCCATGCCGCGAGCTCGCGCCATTTGGTAGCTCCACATCAAACCCAGCGCACCGACGATACTGAAGACGAGCACGATGCCGGTCAGTCCGAAGTGCGAGAAAACAGTGCCGCTGATAATGTCACCCAGCCAGCAGCGCGTCAGGCAAGGCGAGGAATTAAAGATGGCGGACGTATAGTTGGTGGTGGGAAGCGCATGGTGAGCGAGCCAATACTCGCCATTGATGATGTGGCGGCAAGTGCCGCCATCCCAGAGAAACATGTCAGGGCGCATGAAGAGCATTCCGCCCAGCAGATAAACGAAGAACCAGCCACCTGATTGCGGGGCAAAGATGCTCAATAGACTTGGATTGCCGTCGTTTGAAGGATCTGGCGCGTTTTCCGATGGCATGTTTTTATTTTTCTACTCTCGCCTTTTTCGCGATGATCAAAAACTGTTTGCCGAGAATTGGCCAGGCAATTGGCAGTGCCAGATAGGCTTTAACCAGAAACGGATGAGCAGGCGGTCCGCCTTGCATGGTGAAGGGCAAGAAGCGATCGATCACTTTTTGCGTCTCAAAGCCGGCCAGTCCAAGCGCTTCAACTATTGAGCGATCGCTCAAAGGCAAATGGTGATCGAAAAAATCCCAGTACACATCTCCGCAAAAACGAATATTGGGACCAAGCAAAATCAGGGTGCCGTCGCTTTTGAGGACGCGCGCCGCCTCTCGAAGGCAATCTATAAGTCCGTCTTTGGTCGGAATATGCTCGAGAAAATTGCTGCTGAAAACGACGTCAATGGTGCTGGTTTCAACCGGCCATGCAAGCGTGACATCTTGAGAAATAACCTTCACATCAGGTTTTGCCTTCGCCTGTGTGGTCGGATTCAGGTCCATCGCATATTTTTGTCGAGCTTGAATATTGTTGATAAATTCGCCGTAGCCGGCGCCCAGATCCAGGACGACGGATTGAGGGTTGACCCACTGCTGAAAATAGCGGGCCAGCACTTTCCATACCAGTGAGCGTTTGACCTCATCTTGGAAGCGCGCCGCGTAGGTTTCTTTGAGTTCTAGAGCAGGATCCAATTGTTTAACCTGTCGACTTTTGCAACTTATATCACATGCCCGGGTGAGCTATCCTGTAAGCTAAACTGACTATTCGAAAGAAAACAGCGGTTATTTTTGGCGCTTACTCAGGGATCAAGTTCATGGCTGTAATTATCGTCACGGGTTCGGGCGGATTGATTGGTTCAGCGGCTGCTGAGTATTTTGCGAAGCTGGGGCACGATATCGTCGGCATCGACAATGATATGAGGCAGAAATTCTTCGGAGCCGATGCCTCCACACAGTGGAATCGCAAGCGGCTGGAAGAAAAGCTTGGAAAGCAGTACCGGCACTTTGATATCGACATTCGGGATGTCAATGGTATTGGCGATGTTTTTCTCAAGTTCGGCAAAAACATTCAGGCCGTCATCCACACTGCTGCACAGCCCTCGCATGATTGGGCGGCCACCAATCCTGTCGAAGACTTCACCATCAACGCCAACGGCACAATGAACTTGCTGGAAGCTACCCGCAAAGTGTGTCCCGAGGCTGTGTTTATCTTTACTTCCACCAATAAAGTATACGGTGATACGCCCAATCGTCTGCCGCTTGTCGAGTTGGAGACGCGCTGGGAAATTGAGTCTTCGCATACTTACTTCGGCGGCATTCGCGAAGACATGTCTGTCGACCATTGTCTGCACAGTTTGTTTGGTGTTTCGAAACTGGCAGCCGACGAACTGGTTCAAGAATACGGTCGTTATTTCGATATGCGCACTGCCTGTTTTCGCGGTGGTTGCCTGACCGGACCGAATCACTCCGGCGCCGAACTGCACGGATTTCTTGCTTATCTAATGCGTTGCGCAGTGACTGGAAAGCCTTACAAAATCTACGGATACAAAGGCAAACAAGTACGCGACAACATCCACAATGACGATGTAATGCGCGCTTTTCACGAAGTGTTCAAAGACCCGAAGGTGGCTCGTGCCTACAACTTAGGCGGCGGCAGAACCAGTAATTGCTCGATGCTGGAGGCGATTACGCTTGCAGAGGAAATCTCCGGCAAGAAGCTGGACTCGACATATGTGGACCAATCGAGAGTGGGCGACCACATCTGGTGGATCAGCGACAACGGTAAATTCATGAGCGATTATCCTAATTGGCGTGTCGAAAAGAACATCAAAGACATTCTCAACGAAATTTACGAAGTCAACAAAGAGCGCTGGGTGGCAGTTTAATCTTAGGCGCGCGTTATCAGGCCTATTGTTTCAATAATAGGCAATATGTGTATGCTACAAGAGCCTGAGTTGGCTCTAGTGGCGGATAATGCGGATTCTTATCTCCGGAATTTGTGGGTTTGTTGGCAGTTCGCTGGCCCGGTATTTGCTCGAATCGCACGCCGGTTTGAAAATTTGCGGATTCGATAATTTCTCGCGCGCCGGCAGCCATTTGAATCGTGATGTTTTGAAAGGGCTGGGCGTGGAGGTTTTTCATGCTGATGTCCGCTTCGAAAGTGACATGGCACAAATGCCTGCCACCGACTGGATCATTGACGCAGCCGCCAACCCATCGGTTTTGGCCGGCATGGATGGTGTTTCTAGCCCTCGCCAGGTCCTCGACGCCAATCTCTACGGCACCATCAATTTGCTGGAAAACGCGCGCCGGCACAACTCAGGATTCATCCTGATTTCCAGCAGCCGCGTTTATTCCATCAACGAATTGAAAAAGATCCCGCTCAAGGAAGAAGATTCGGCTTTTGTTTTTGATCCGTCCAAATCGGCACCGGCAGGAGTATCTGTAGATGGCATCGATGAGCGCTTTTCGACACAAGCGCCCATTTCCTTGTACGGCGCCACCAAGCTTGCTTCAGAAGTGTTGGCCCTGGAGTACGCAGAGGCCTACAAGCTGCCTGTCTTCGTCAACCGCGCCGGTGTTCTGGCTGGAGCCGGACAATTTGGCAAGCCCGACCAGGGCATTTTTACCTATTGGATCAATTCCTACCTGCGTAAGAAGCCGCTTAAATACATAGGTTTTGGCGGAACCGGCCAGCAATTGCGTGATGCCATGCACCCTAAGGATCTGGCAATTCTCGTGCAGAAACAAATGAGTAAATCAGGCAGTGGACAAAGCAACATCATCAATATCGGTGGTGGTGCAGACAACGCGATGTCGCTCAAGCAATTGTCGGCTTGGTGCGAAAAACGTTTTGGTGCACACTCTGTTGATTCAGTGAAAGAAGACCGGCAGCTGGACATTCCATGGGTGGTGATGGATAGTTCTCTTGCGCAAAAGACAATTGGTTTTGAGATTACTATGAGACTTCCTGAGATACTGGAAGAGATTGCCAGGCATGCCGAAGCGCATCCTGACTGGCTGAAGGTCTCAGGTGCATGAAGTCTCCCAAGCCAATTCCCACTACGATTAAAGATATCGCCGTTGTAATTCCTGCATACAACGAAGAAGGCTGTATTGAGTTGACCGTCAGGCATTTATATTTGGAGCTGACGGCCAACAAAGTGCCTCACGAAATTGTCGTGGTTGACGATGGCAGTTCGGACAGCACCTGGCAGATTTTGACCGATTTGACCAAAGATATTCCTACGCTAAAACCGATTAAGAATACCGGTCCTCACGGCTTTGGGCGGGCCGTGATTTGCGGCTTCAACAACTTCCAGGCTGATGCGGTTGCTCTGATGATGGCAGACAATTCCGACGATGCCAATGACGTTGTGCGCTACTGGCAAAAGCTAAATGAAGGCTATGACTGTGTTTTCGGCAGCCGCTTCATCAAGGGTGGCGGCGTGATCGACTATCCGATTCACAAACTGATCATGAATCGTATGGCAAATATGTTTGTCAAAGTATTGTTCAATATTTCATACAATGACACCACCAATGCGTTCAAAGCCTACCGAAAGACAGTGATCGAGGGCTGCGCGCCCTTTATCTCGCCGCATTTCAATCTCACCGTCGAGATTCCCTTGAAAGCAATGGTGCGTGGTTTTAGCTGGACGGTTATACCGATTACGTGGAAAAACCGCCGCACAGGGATTTCCAAACTCAAGATTCAAGAGATGGGCAGCCGCTATCTCTTCATTTGTTTGTACGTGATGCTGGAGAAATTTCTTACTCGCGACTATCGAGTCAATCCGGATGAACCACGCGTCAGCTCTGCCGAGCCTCCGATTATAGCGAAATCGAACTCCCCTCTAGAAAAGAAAGACAATGCCGAGCAAAGTTAGCTTCGGTGAGTTTTTTCGCGTTTATGGCGCGGATGAATTCAGGTCGTAGATGGACACGGTGACGTCTTCCGTTACGCCATCATAGTGTTTGCTGGATAGAACTTTGTATTTTTTGTTGAGGGCATCGACCAATTCCGCAAGCCGTTTCTTTCTTGGCATTCTTTGCGAAGAAAGCATTTCGATTTGTCGGTCGGAATCCTTTGCCAGCGCTACAAATTTGTAACCACTGGAGCGAAGAGCGGCAATTTTATTCATCGTCTCAGGCACCAGAGAATCAGGAACCCAATCCTTTGCAATGTCGGGAATGTACATCGGAATGATCGGATCGTCCCATTTCGCAAAGCCGAAAACTCCTATGGTATGCTCTTTTCGAACTGCGGCTGGGAGATAGTATCCAATTGTCGGTCCGATTACATCCGGTGCAATGATCAATGCGGTGTCTTCGAACTTCCCTGTTTTTGCCTCTTGAGCAACCGTATACAAGCCGGAATTCGGCTTTTGATCGAAGTTGAAAATCCAGGTGATATTAACAGCTGCAAGAATGGAGAGGAAGGCAATGAGACCTATTTTTGAGGCTGCTGAGATGGTTCGGTCGGGGCGCCAGAAGGTGGCGACCAATGCTGTTGCCAGTAAGACCCAGGCGCCAGGCGAATAAGGATAGATGTAGCGAAAGTAGCCGAACCACCAGTTGGTAATGTAGCCCATTAAACAACAAGGAATTATGGTGGCGCACCAGAGAATAACGTAGGTATCGATATTTCTGTGTGTCATCGTGCTGAGCCAGCTCTCGTGCACTTCTTGATTCTCTTGATTCCTTTCATTCTCTTGTCCTTTTTTACGAGAGCGCAAAACCCTTTTGCCGATGCGGATCATCACCAGAGCAAGCAGCAAGTAAATTCCCAGACAGAAGTGCGTCGGCATCAAGTTCATCAAGTTCCAGAAAAAGACTTCCGGAAAACGAGTGAGCGGCATTTTGTCCATATACAGGGCGCCGCTGGTTTGATTCAAGACGGAGGGAATCCAGGGCACAAAGAGAGCAAACGCCAATGTCAATGCTCCAATACAGCGACCCAGCATGCTCAGTACTTTCTTGCGACTGGCTGGTTCGTTGTCGCGAAGAAAATGCCGGGCACCAATCAATAAGGTGGCCACGCCCAGACAAGGTATCATCACGCAGCCGACATATTCGGTATAACAGAGCGCTGCTGCCGATAGAGCTGTGCCGAGGAAAGATATCGCGACCGCCGCTTTTCCCCTGGCGACGGTTCTGTCATCTTGTAATTTGATGAAGAAAGTCAGGCAAAGTGTGGAGAGCAGCGTCGCTAAGGCGTAGCCGCGGCATTGACAGGAAAGAAAGTTGGCCAAAGGAGAAACTGTAAAAAAGAACGCCGCCAACAATCCGATTCGCGCTGAATGTGCCGTTTTCCCCAGCCAGTAGAGAGCTGGGATGGTGGCCAACCCGAAGAGCAGAAAAGGTACTTTGACAGCAACATCACCGGTGCCAAACAGTTTCATCCAGAAGAAGAGAAAGATATACGCAAATGGCGGATGATAGTCGTCTTGCCTGCCAAACGAGGACTTAATCATCGTCACCACATCTGGTGCGGTGGAGCTGTTCACCGAAAGGAATTCATCCAGCCAGATGCCCATGTGCAGCGTCGGCAATGCCAGCACGAAGGCAATTACAACGAGAGCCGAGAGGATGGCCAGGTCCATGGCCATGCCTCGAGCGGGCGCCTTTGCCGTCTCGGTCTGGTTTGTAGAAGAGTCTAATACCGTCTGCGAATCCACCTTTTCACCTGTGCTCGCCAGCGCACGGCAGTTCATTGGGCTATAGCTATTATGCCAGAGCCGTTAATTTATATACGGCTATGGAATCAAGGGTAGGATAGTAATGGACCCTGAAGATAGACGACCAGGATGACATCCTCGGTAATTACCAAAGAAGGCGTGCGCCTCGAATATCCGTGGATGTTCGGGCGGACTTATGACTTGCTCTTTTTCTTTTTCCCAGCCCTACTGGGTATCGTGTTCTTTTCGCTCTGGCGATACACGTCTCTGGGCATGTCGGCCATCTGGACGATTTTGCTTCTGGAAGCATTCGGCGCCGGTGCTTTTCACTGGGGTCCAACCTGGTTTGCATATTTCGATAAGAAAAACCGAGACTATTGGAAGACGCAGCCAGTCAAGATGGCCGTCTTCTATTTCGGCCCGGCTGTGGTGATGACCGTTTCCATCTTGGGCAACATTTACTTCCCCTGGCTGATCACGCTTGTCACCATGCTCTGGGCGCTGCAGCACCTGATTCAGCAGAATGTCGGCATACTCTTGCTCTATCACAATCAAGGGCGTGGAGAAGCGATTGTCGACCGCCCTACGGAGATGCGCAGCCAGCAAGTTCCGGCCATATTCTTCGCCGCTATTTTCTACTGGCGCTATTTCTTCGGAGCGCCGAAAAATGAGCTTTGCGCCTTCATCGGCGCCATACTGCTCGCCGGTGCGGCATTTTACGTCGGCAAATATATTTATCTCTTCAGCAAGCAAGTCAAAGAAGGCGCAGCCATCAATGTTCCGGCCACCCTGTTTTGGGCACTGTCAGTCCTGGCATTTCTGCCGTTTGCTTTCTTCGGCAAGCAATTTGATGACTCCTTCTTGATACCGGTGACGATGCACTGGTTCCAATACATCGGTCTCAATTACATGCTGGTGAAAAACAAATATGCAGCCGGTGCAGGAAGCGACGAGAATCGCCTCAATTTGCCCAAGTTTTCACCCCTGGCGCTCTTTTTCATCACTTGCGGCATGGGTGTTTTGACCCTGGTGATTATCAAAGCGACGGTGCATATGCACGGCGCCAGCCCGCTCATGACACAGATCATCGCCGGCGTCTACCTGGGCACCGCCAACACTCATTACCTGCTCGATGCCTTCCTCTGGAGATTCAGAGAAGAGCACGCCCGCAAAACCATCTTGCCCTTCTTGCTGGTCAATCGCAAAAAGAATCAGGCAGCAGCGTAGCTCATTAGGTTTGCAGACAGACGCAGCGGTTGTTCGGAGCAAAGACCTGCCACGCATCTGTCTTTGCGCAGGATAACCGCGGAGGCGCTCTGCGAAGGACATTGCAACGAGTTTGATTCTCTCAGGAGACGAGCAACTTATTGATGACTGGATCGCGCAGCTTCCAGATGAAGGCGTCGGTCCAGAAGTGCTGAATGTTGAGGAAAACCCAGATGGAAATGAAGCACAGCGCTTTATCCGCGATGCCTGCTTGAGTCATCCAGGTAGGCAGCTGGAAGGCGAGCAAGAAGCCGATGGCAAAGATGAAGCCGAAATAGAGAAATGACGTCTTGGACAAGAGCATGCGTCCGATTTGATGGAAGCCGACGTTCTCCGGCAGACCTTTCTCTTTGAAGTAAAACGCGGATGTGACGACCAAATACTGACTGGAGTGGAAGAACCATTGCGAGAACATGTAATACATGAGCGCGAAATGGTTGCCGGCAAGCAGTGGAAGCGCTGTCAGAGTCATGATCACGAGCAGCGCAGGAATAGGCATCAGCTGCTTCTGTTTTATATGCTTGCGCACGACCATGCCGACGAAGAGCAAGACCGATGCTTGCATTGCCACAAGCGTGACGGTGCAGAGCCACTCGGGCAAAAGACCGAAGAATGGCACGTCGTATAGCGTGAGCAACTTGAATGTGCCGAAATCTTTAATCGCGAACATGCGCACGATCAGATAAATCATGGTGGCATCTACCATGCCCTTCATGATTTTCTTTTCGATGGCACTCAGGTAATACTTGCGTTTGTAGCAGTAAACAAGCGCGATTCCGTAGGATTGTGCCAGTTGATGCTGGAAGCCCCAGGCCAGAACAAGCTTGATGAAAAACACGGTTGTGGACGGAATGAGCAGCGTCGAGAGTCCAGCCAAAAGAGCGATAAATGCGATTCCAGCTACCGGTTTGCCGATGGCATCGCGCGTTACTTTGCTGCCGTAGACGCGAAAGAGCGTGGCTGGCTGGTGCCCGTCGCCAAACAGGTGCATGCCGATGACGCTGAGGGCGAAAAAGCATTGAGCGGTGACATTGCCGTCATAGCCGTAGCCGAAATTGCTCAGCGACAAACCCAAATAAACGAGCCAGAAAGCTCCTCCGCAGGCGAAAAGGAGGTCGACGGCAGGATTGAGTATCCAGGGGTATGGACCAAGCGCTGTGGCGGTAGCAGCCGCCGATTGCGAGGAATTGGGTTCGGAGAGTTTCGCTGCCTCGGCTGCCGGCATCGGCTCCTGATAGGACGGTGATCCTCCAGCAGGTACGCTGCCAGGTGCCGCGGTTTCAGCCGTGCGAAAACTGACTTCGTCCACAGGGTCTCCCTCCAATACGCCTTAGTAACTGGGACATTCTTCAAAGCGAAGGATCTAAGAGATCTGGTATCCCATTATTTATATGCCCGAAAAAATCGGCGAATAAACGAATTAAGACCATTGTATCAAGCCGCGAAAGCTTGTCGGGAAGCCAGTATCTCGCCTTCTCACTGGGCGCAAACGAAGATGCCCAAAGGGCATTTCTAAGGACAAAAAAGCGGATCCCCATGTGGCGACCCGCTTCCGAAAGTCCGAAGGCAGTTAGTTGACTGAATTAGATGATGCGATTACCTAACGATGGCTCTGGAAAGCCAGAAGGCACGCAGTCCACGGTACATTTTGACCATGTCGACGCCGGGTCTCTTAACCGTTGTGACGGCAGGAGAGATATGTGGCGCTACGGTCGGTGCAAGTATGATTGGGCCGCTGGCTAAGCTGGATGTGGAAAAGATTCCAAATCCACATACGCCTGCCAGAGCAGCTGCTGTAAGTAATTTACGGGTTTTCATTTTAGCTTTGATACCTCCGACTTCTGGGATCCTACAGCCTGACTTATTTTCTGCGCATGATTGACTATGATAGAAGATAAGCGCGGAAGTGGATCTTGACAATATAATATCACGATAGAGAAAGATTAAAATCTGGGAATTTTCCTAAAATCTGGTCCGGACGGTTAAGGTTATTCCCATAAGGGGCCTAATTGAGCGATTTCATCATAGTCATGGGGTGTGGAATTCTTGGGTTAATGGCCCATGGGGCAAAAACTCGGCCATGGCTGGAGTGGACGCTCAGATTCATCATCGGCGGCACCTTTGTCGGGGAATGCCTGCTGGCAGCGGGCTCTCTCATCGACCTTGGACACAACCCCTGGGCCAGTGGCATCTCCATTGGTATGGCGGTGGCTACCGGGGTCTGCCTGGCTTCATACGGGCGCAAGCTGTACTCAGCCGTATTCAGTTTCCTGGACAGCATCTTTTCCGGCGCCATTGCTGTTGCGCTCTATAAAAAACTGCCCATTCCCGATGTGTTCGCCAAAATACATGTGTTTTTACCCAGCTCAATCCCGCACATGGTCGGCCTGTTCATCTATATAAGTACATTTGCAACGCTGATCGGTGCAGTCGATCCCGATGGTATGAAATTGCCTGGCTTGCCCTTGCCTATTCCGGTTCCCATCGATCAACTCTTTTCATACAACGGACTGGGGCTTGTTCTTTTGTCATTTTTCGGCGTCGGTATCTTTGTCAGTCGCGACTTCAAATCGGCTATTGCCAGGCTCGGATGGGCCAAGCCTACAAAACAACAGGTCTTCATAGGGCTCGGATTAATCGTCTTCAGTTTTGCTTATGACTGGCTGTGGTCGCTCTACACGCACCAGATGGGCACCGATCTTGCCACCAAGCTGGCCGTCTACAATTCAGGCACCTTCAGCGTCGTGGGTGGTGCAGACAAGTCTTTGATTTTGGCATTGGCGACGGCAGTCTTTGCCGGAGTTGGGGAAGAAACTCTGATTCGAGGCGCATTGCAGCCGGTATTCGGCATTTTTCCTGCGGCAGTTTTGCATGGCATTTTGCACGGGCAGTTCAATCACGCCCCCATTTTTATGATTCAGGTGGCGCTCTGGTCGTGCGTAATGGGACTGGTCAAAAAGTACACCAACACAACTACGACAATAATCGGTCACGCCGGATTTAACTTCCTGACCACATTTCTATTCGCATTCAATCCGTAGCTAACTCGGGGTCGATGTGCTTTCGTGAATGATGGTGTCCAGGCTGGCAATGCTTTCAGTGAGGGCAATCTGCATTAATTCGGCACGCACCCTTTCGTTGTTCTGCACCAGAGAGGACAGGTGCAGTGAGGCGCCCGGTGCTGTCGCACCTAATTTCAGCTTGTGAGCCATATTCATCGACAAAAGCTGGCAAGCCATATCGACACCTTCGGCCAGCGGATACTTGTCTCCAATTTCGGTGGCGCTCGGGGTTGGATAAAGTTTGTCGGACAGTCCAATCGCTTGAAGAATAAAGATTTTGAACCACTCGGGTGGGTCTGTCTGCGCTTCAGCGTGCTCGTAGAGAGCCAACCAGATTGAGAAACAGAGAAGTTCTTTTACAGCTTCGGCAAACTCATTTTGTGAGATATCCGGCATGGGCATGTTCTTATTTGCTTCATTGGCATGGAACTCTTGCTCGCAGACATTCATATACTCGCGAAGCAATCGAGTACTTTCCATGCCATTAATTGTCGCGAAAAACAGTGCTCTTTCTGCTGATTCCCGTTCGCTGGCCGGCGGTTGCGCCGTGCTGGGCGTGATTTTTTGGAATCCGGGCTGCTGACTGTCCATTAAATCCTCAATTCCAGGCTCACCCAATTGTAACAGCGTGCTCAGGCCTGTAAGGAAATTTACGCATCCGGCATCAAACTTTCAAATTTAAGGTTCGACTACGTAGTTTTCCCAATGACAAGTTATTGCCACGCTGGCAATATTATCGTTACGCCGGTCTCTGTTTTCGAGCAGCGCTGGTCCTCCGTGTTTATCTTCCCCGTATTAGAGGTATATAGGTAGAGGCTGAAAAGCCCACCATAGTCCACAATGCTTTGGCACCGTCGCGGCTGGTAACGGCGGATCCACAAGCCTTCGTTTTCACTTGTCCTAAGTTCGAGGAGAGTTACTATGGCCGGAAACGATGTTCCACCTGCTGGATATGCACCAAATGCAAAACCAGAAGTTGAAGCTAAAGGTGACGCCAGTACGATCAGAACCGTTCTCGAAAGAGACGGAGCTACAGCCGCAGCAGACCGTCTGAGACAAGAAGTCGACGCCGTACCTGAAGCGCAGAGAGACGCTTACAACAAAGCCTTGCTGACCCAATTGCAAGGCGATGGAAATAACAAAAACGTATTGCCTGAATTGGCGATCGCATTTGGCTTGCAGCATAAGGATCAAGTCACAGACCACACCATGATGTGGAATCTGGGGCGCGAAGGTATTGTCTCTCCTGACAAAATCAATAAGGCGATTGCCGGCGAAACGAATCCTGTCTATCAAGAGTTGTATCGTCAGTTTGGAGATAAGTACAAGCAAATCAAAGCTGACAATGCTGCCGGAACAGGCGAGCGTCCGCAGTCTTGGGATCCGTTCGAAGTGAAGGTTCCTGAGTCGCAGTTGCAAGAGAGGCTGGCCGCTTCTGATGCTCGCCATGTGCAACAGACCGACAACCGAAATAAATTTGCAGAATTGGCTACGAATCCAAAGCTGTTTGACGGAATAGCCGGAGCAGACGGTGCCATAACCAAAGACAAAGTCCAGGCTTTCCAAGATCAGTGGAATCAATCCGGTGACGCTGGAAAGGCATTCCGTGCGAAGTATGCAACTAGTCCGGACCAAGAGCGAAGAGTCGCTCAAACTGTAGAAGATCTGAAGGCCGCATATGACGACCCCCACCACAAGGGCAACGTCGACGGATCCGTGTTGAAAGACAACCGGATGACCACTTTGGGTATCGAAGCAGGTTCAAGCTATGGAACCATGACTAAAGACAGCTTGCTTAAGGGCATGGGCTACGCCAACATGGACGAAGCGAAGCGCAGACTGCCGCAGGACGTAACAAGTCCAACCGCAGCGGCTTCCCTGAAGCCGAATCCTGACGTCAACTCTGTAACTGATTACAAGAGCACCGCTCAGGGATACCATGATGGACCAAGTCAAGTCGCAGCCAACATGCTCAAAGGTGATGCGACGCAAGATCAAAGAAAGTTCTTCACTAACCCGGATGAAGCTCAAAGAATGCTCACCGATGTTTTGAAGCAACCCGATATCTGGAAGTTCGACAAGCAAGGTCAACCGCACGTTACCGGTGAGAATCGCGATCAAGTTTTAGCTGCTATCCAGGCTGCTGAAGCGAAGAAAGCAACCGACAGCAGCAAGCCGGCCAACAACGAATTGTCCAATTGGTTTGCCAGCCGTTATCCAAAACTGGATAGCCCAGCTGCTCCTGCTGCTCCAGATGTTGAAAAAGCTGCCGATTTTGGTGCAACGAAAGTGCAAAAAGGTCTGGGTGCTGATGCCGTAACCCGCAAGATCCTGGAAGGATCAGGGCTGGACGATAACGCGCGTAGACAATTAATGGGCGTCATCAACAACAAAGACGTCACTGGTGTCGATTTCAGAAGCGCCAAACAGGGCACAGAAGTGCTCAGTCCAACCAACCTGGAAAAGGTTAGAGATGCAATTGCCGCACTGCCCAACAACGCAGCGTTAAAAGCCTGGTTCGACAAGCGCTATCCACAAAGGCACTAATCGAAACGGAAATGAAAATCTCAAAGGGAGGCGAAAGCCTCCCTTTTTCATGGCCCGCGTACTTTCCGCAGTCGAGGTAACGGAGCGGTCACGTTGGTATTGAATAATCAAAAACATCCGAAGGGCAATGAAAGCCCATTTTCCCCTCAACCCAGATCCCTCGCCCCTCCCAGGGTTGCGTTCAACAAGCCTGCCAGACAGCGAATTCTTACTTCCATGAGAGATTCAGCAAGCAGGCAAACGGCGCGCGCCCGATTGTTTGAATCCAGGAGAATTGACCATGGCAGATTCAGCGCAACCATACGATTCCAATAAAGGCGCAGTAAAAGAAGCCGCGGCTGATGCGGTAAGTATAAGGACAATACTGGAGAAGGAAGGAGCGGATTCCGCAGTCACCAGACTGAGATCTGAAGTTGATTCCGTTCCGGATCGCGACCGCCAAGCATACAACACTGCTTTGCTCAAGAATTTGCAAGGCGATGGGCGCATGCCAAATATCTTGCCCGATATGGCACTGGCGTTCGGCATGCAAAATTCCAGTTCTATTTTAGGGTCGTCCTGGAATTGGAAGTGGAATGAAAAGGTTGTCGATGGCGACAAACTGTCTAAAGTTGCCTCTACAGAATCCAACCCGGTCTATCAAGAGCTTTACAGAGAGATGGGCAACAAGTATCGCAGTCTCAGATCAGACAATGCTCAAAATGGCTCTCTCACGGATGATTATGCCTGGAAGTACCGGCTCGGGTCTCCTCTTGTGCCCGAAACCCAATTAAAAGCGCAACTTGCAACAGATTCCGTAAAAGCTGAAAACCGCAGGCAGCTGGGATATTTGGCCGCCAATCCCAGGTTGTTTAATGATATTGCCCGTGGTGGCGAGATCACTATGGATAATGTTAAGGACTTCCAAGATAAATGGAATCAAACAGGCACAGCAGGAGCCGACTTCCGCAAGCGATACGCGTCCACTCCTGACCAACAAAGGCAGGTAGGACAGACGCTAGAAAATCTCAGGCTGTCGTTTGACGACGGCAAGAACAAAGACAATAAGCCGGGCTCTATGCTCCAAGACAATGTAAGCGGCTTCTTGGCGCGTCATGGTATTGAGATGTTCTCTAGTTACGGCAAAATGACCAAGCAGAGCTTGCTTGATGGGCTTGGATATAAATCCTTTGATGAGGCGAAATTGCGCCTGCCTGCAGATGCCGGCGGCAAGCCGATCGCCGATGTGACTTCGCTGTCCAGTTATGACAATACGAAATTGCTCAGCAAAAACGACGGACCCAACGGCGTCGCCAGGCGGATGCTCTCCGGGCAGGACCAATTCTTCAAAGATGAAACCGGCGGCATGAGCAAAGCGATTGCCGACCTCACTACTGCCATTGGTCCCGCATCCGGCAACTACGACGACCGCGCGGTCAATCAAGCCAAACCGGAAAACAGAGACAGCGTGATCAAGTCAATCGAGGCGACGGGCAACTCTCGATTGCGCGATTGGTTCGTCAGTCGCTATCCTGCCGACATGTCTGCGCCTTTAACTGCAGCAACCAGCTATGGACCAATCGACAACAGCTCAAGCAGAGTAGTCAGCAAGCAGGGGCCTGATGCCGTCGCGAAGAATATGCTTGAAGGATCAGGACTGGATGCGTCCGCTCGCCAGGCTCTCAGCAAGGTCTTGTACAAAGAGATAGGCGTGGATTGGAAATCTGTGCGCGCCGGTACGCCTTTGATAAATCCCGATGGAAACAACAACGTGGATATGGTGCGCGACAAAATTGCCGCCACAGGCAATAGCAAATTGATCGAGTGGTTCGACCAGAAGTATCCGAGAAGGTAGGCTCGCCCCTCAGTCTCGAACTGGTATTGCCAGAACCAGTTGACACCTACTTTTCTTGGCTGCCTTCATCGGTCATCGGGCTGATGCCTGGCTGACCAGAGCTTGGGCTGTCATTGTTGCTTGAGCCGCCCACGGGGCCCAAACCACCAAGTCCTTGCAGTCCTTTCAGGATAGATAGGCTGACATCACGCGGCTTGCCGACGAGTTTTCTTTCTTCCATGATTTGTAGTTCGCGTGTAACATCCTCATCCGATCTTTCCGGCTCAAGGATTGCTACTACATCGCGGTAATACAACGTCTCTCGGTCTATGAGCGCAAGAGCAAGTTTTTGCAATTTGTCGCGGTGCGTGTTGAGAAGCTTTTCGACATTCTCCTTGCACTCGTTGACTATTTTCATCGTGGCCATTTCAAGCTGCCGCTCGGTTTCCTCCGATGCAGTATCTTTGCCGCCATCGCCAAAAGCGGTATTGGTGTTGAAGACAAACTCGTCGGTCATGCCCCATTCGCGAACCATTCTGCGAGCGATGCTGGCAACATTGTCTAAATCTGCGCTGACGCCTGAAGCATTTTCCTTAAAGAACATGCGTTCTGCCACCCAGCTGCCGATCGAGATCTCGATATTGACCATAAGGTCTGACTTTGCTCGTTTGTAGCGATCTTCTTTGCCGACGGACCAAACATAACCAAGTGCATAACCGCTAGGTACGACCGTGACAACGTGAATTCGGTCTCGTTTGTTGCGGTAATAAGCAACAACAGCATGTCCTGCCTCATGGTGAGCGATGACGGACAACTCTTCCATAAGAACATGCCGACTGTAGGACATACCGAAGCTCTGTCGCTGTACGGATTGAATCATGTCCACCATCGTGATTTCTTTTCTGCCATCACGAATCGCAATTAGACCGGCCTCGTTAACGATATTGGCTATGTCTGCGCCTGTATTCCAGACGGTCATGCGGGCAATTTCGCGTGGATCCAGCTTACAAGCCATCTTCAGTTTGTCTAGGTAATGCTTGAATATAGCCTCTCGCCCTTCGAGATTTGGCATGCTGATATTGATCTGCCTATCAAACCTGCCTGGACGCAACAATGCGGGATCGAGGAGCGAGGCATTATTGGTTGCACCAATGGTGAGCACCTTATGCTTTCCGAAACCATCTAATTCCACGAGGAATTGGTTGAGAGTCTGGTTGTGCTCCTGCTTTCCGCCACCGCCATAGTCCCTTCCGCGATGTGCTGCCAGTCCGTCAATTTCGTCGATAAATACAATGGCTGGCTTCCCACTGCGGCGCGCTTGCTCGTATACAGCCCGCACACGGGCTGCACCCAAACCAACCCAGACTTGAGCGAAATCGCTGCCACTGAGCGCATAGAAAGGCACACCGGCTTCATTTGCAATTGCTTTGGCCAGCATGGTTTTGCCGGTTCCGGCCGGACCGACCAGCAAAACTCCTTTCGGGGTCTTAAGACCGGCTTCCTGAACCAGTTCCATATTCTTGAGCAAAGCCACTACTTCAGCGGCTTCCGCTTTGGCTTCTTCGATACCCTTTACGTCATCCAGCTTCACATCAACGTCTGGCAGACGGGCCATATTCAGGCCTGTGGTGTTGAGTTTGTGTCCGGCAGTTGCAGAAAGTTTGTTTATGGCTTCTTCTAGATCGGCTTGAATGAACTTTTTCCTGTTGTTTCTCACAGCCAAGATAGCAGCTTCATTTACTGCTGCTGCAACATCTGCCCCGGCGAAATTGACGCTCTGTTTGGAAAGCTCTTCAAGATTGAATTCGCCCTCGTTCTTGATTTTAGTCATGTAGAGCTCAAACATCTTCTTGCGCGCTTCCGCGTCCGGCAATCCGATGTAGACTTTGCGATCGAAACGACCGGCGCGATAAAAAGCCGGATCCAAATTTTGTTCCTGGTTGGTGGCGCCGATGGTGAGAATGTTGCTGCGGCTAAATCCGTCCAGCTGCACAAGTATCTCGTTAAGCTCGCTTGTGCGGACGTTTCCAACATCACTCATGGTTCCGGCAATGGCATCAATTTCATCGATGAAAACAATTGCGGCCGGGCTTTTTCTTGCTTGAGTATAGAGATTTCGCAGTCTGGCTGCACCTTCTCCGGCGAACATGCTTTTGAAATATGAAGCGGATATTCCGTAAAAGGGGACACCGGCCTCATTGGCAATTGCCTTTGCCATCAGCGTTTTACCAACGCCGGGAGGCCCGATCAAGAGAATGCCGCGCGGCACTTTTGCTCCCATTTCCTTCAGGTCTGCGCCCTTGCGAAGAAATGAGATGACTTCGGAAACGTCTTGTTTTGCGTCATCGATGCCGATGACATGATCGAGTCTAACTGTCGGATCTGGGTTTGCGATAACGATTCCAGAATCAACAAGTACACGATCGTTGCCCATTGATACACGATCAAGGGCTTGTTCCAGAATGTCTGTGGTGACGCGGTTTGGCCCACCAGGACGCGTGCTCACAAGAGCAGCTTCGTTGACGATTTGATAGATATCCGCGGGCGAGAAACCTTGAGTGAGGCTGGCAATGTATTCAACATTTATTTCTGGATCATGGGTGACCTTCTCCAAATAGTATTTGAAGATTTTGACCCTTTCTTCCGGATTGGGAATTTGGAAGTAGATACGTCTATCCATACGTCCCGCACGCGTTAAGGCCGGATCAAGGGCGCCATCACTGTTGGTGGCGCCAATGACAAGCAATTTGGAAGCGTGAAATCCATCCATTTGCGTAAGCAAGGTATTGAGCGTCATATTCATGTCTGCGACGCCGCCGAATCCCTTGTCCTGAGTGCGTCGAACTGCCATTGAGTCGATTTCGTCCACGAACAGAATCGCGCGCTCATGGCGTCTCAATTTACTGAATAAGGTTTTCAATTTGAGTACGCCCAGTCCCATAAAGAGACCGCTTATGGCGCCGCCTTCTATAACGTAAAACGGTGTACCGACTTCATTAGCAATTGCTCTTGCAAAGAGCGTTTTGCCGACACCGGGAGCGCCAACAAACAGCATGCCTTTGGGCAATTCAGCACCGGAAGCGGCATACTTATCCGGATGCGCCAACATATCTATTACTTCGGCAATTTCCAATTTCGCCTGCTCGTTACCAATCAATTCGGTCAATGTTGTGGGCGCCTTGGGGTTGATCCTGGGCTTTTCGAACATAAAGGGAAGAACCCGTTGCCAAACGGGTTTTGGAGCTTTGGAGTCAGCTCTTGGAGGCAATGGAAAAATCACTGAAAGGACTATGTACCACTGCATTAAGAACATGATGGCGCCGAATACGGCGGCGGCGAAAACGGAAGTAACCGAGTACTTGAGCAGCGCGGGAAACGACGCAAAGGGGTTCCAAAACTGCGCCGTGGTTAAAAGGAGCACCATCCAGAGGATCAGAAATGTCCATCTAGCCCAATTTTTCATGTCGTTCCACTTCCGTATTTATCAGTTGTTGCCCCAGAGCGGGAACATCTCTACTTTGCCAGCGTTCGGGTCTGTCGCACAACTGTTCTTCCCTATGTCGGTCATCAGCCGCACCCGGCGGTAGCCATCGGTGTAAGACAATTCAGGAATTACACCGTCCTGTTTAGTCAGCTGTCAGGGATAGCCCGGCACCGCAATGTCTGAAATGCCGGTTTTGTTTGCATCTCTTTTAACGTCGACGCCAGTGAACAGAAGGCTGCCTGCCATGATCGCGAAGAAACTGATGATAAAAGCTCTCATTTAGTACTCGCTAAACTGGCTTAGTGTCGCTACTTATCTAATATTCCCTGTATCTACCGGCATTCTATAGTTTTTAACGGATAACTGCCAATCCCTTTTGCCGGTTGGCTTTCTAGGGTTAACCCGGCACCGGTTTTGCAGGCAACATTCTCAATGCAGAAGCTGGAGATGCTTACGCTGCGGCACATCTGGCGGTTAATGCTCAGTCGGCCTTCAGCAAGACTCCCGACTGCTGCTCGCTGATATAGGGCTTGACCATAGCCAGTACCTGGTTTTTAGGCATGGCTCCGGTGGTCGAATACTCGCATTTGCCTTCTTTGAAGACCATAAATACCGGTATCGACGATATCTGGTACTTTTGCGCCAGGTGGGGGGCTCGTAAAACGTCAATCCGTGCCACTTTCAAGGTCCCCTGGTGCTCAGTCGCCACTTCAGCCAGGATTGGCTCCATCTTCTTGCAAGGCCCGCATGTATCGGAGTAGAAATCGACCAGAACAGGCGTCTGACTGTCGATTACTTCACTTTCGAAATTGCTCTCGTCAACGGAGGTCATTTTGCTCAGCGCCTCTTCGGTATCCGTTGGCTGTCCGGAAGCTGACTGTTGAGGAGTGCTCGGAGCGTTGGACGCCTCCTGATTGCCATTGAAAATGGCGCCAATGATGAGCGCAATAATGAATACGATGAATGCTTCTTTCAAGATGCTAACTCCGCTGCCCCGGCTTCCGATATATGCGGTCGGTTACCTATATATTGGCACGTCTACTCCGGCTGCGCACTAGGGATTTATCTAGGAGCGAACTTCCCAATTGCAGGAAAAATAAGAAGGGCGACGCATGGCGTCGCCCCTGCAAATATCTGATAGTCAAGGCGACTTATTTGCCGCGCTCTGGAATCAGTACGGTGTCGATCACATGCACAACGCCGTTTTTGCACTCGCAGTCGGCTTTGGTGACGAGTGCGCCGTCAACAACTTGGGTGCCGTCTTTGTTATCGAGCATTACCGACTCGCCTTCCATAGTGACGAGCGAGCGGCGGCTGGAAAGGTCGCTAGCGTTGTATTTCTTAGGAAGAACGTGATACTTGAGTACTATTGCCAGTCTCTTCGGGTCTGCCAAAAGCGCTTCTCTGTCTGCCTTTGGAATCTTGTCGAAGGCGGCATTGCTGGGGGCAAACAGGGTATAGCTGCCGGTGTTGCCGAGAGTTCTTGCCAGACCGGTCTTAACCAGTGCATGGTGAAGTGTCGTCAAGTCTTTGCAGCATGCTGTCGAGCACGCCACGCTGGGCTTGCCGCAAGCTTGTTTGTGGTGTTTCTTCTTCGCTTCAGCCGTAAGCTGAGAAGAACTAATCACCGCCAGAGTCATTGCCACGACTACTGCGGCTACCTTTTTCGATTGCGCCAACTGCATCACGATCTCCTTTGCCTGTCGCGATCCTAATGGATCTGTTGATCCTAGATTCTTTGATTCTCACAACCTTTACGCACAGCTGTCGCTAGAGCACACCAGGCCATGTTCTGATTGCCTAAATTATGCCGGATCTAAGTTAAGTGCCCGTAAAAATATCGGGCTACCTGATCGACCTTTTATACGTGCTTGTTAATTGCTGTTGCCAGCGCTGATTTAGGCACAGCACCAACTACCTGCTCGACAACCTGTCCAGTCTTGAAGACATAGAGACTCGGAATGCCGCGAATGGAGTAGGCTTGCGCCGTTTTCGGATTTTCATCCGTATTCAGCTTCACAACTTTGAGGCGACCTTCGTATTCTTTTGAAAGGTCTTCCACAACTGGAGCGATTGCTTTGCATGGACCGCACCAGGGAGCCCAAAAATCGACTAGAACTGGAATTTCAGCCTTTAAAACTTCTTGCTCAAACGTGGCGTCAGTTACGTTCAACACAGCAGACATCTTTGGAATGGACCTCCCATTTGGCGGGCTAGAGAAGCAGTCTTTATCAAACTTCTACGCTTCCGCATTATATAGACTCGCAACTAAGTTTCGCACAGATAGAACAATTTGTCTTAACTGTTGACCGCGTTGCCAAGCGGATTGTTTCACGCGGCATACCGCCTGGCATGCGGGCTCGGAATGTCCGCGGTGACTGATAAGACGATTGTTGGAGATTCTTTGTGTCGCTAATTGTCAAAGGGATAATGAGACGGAAACAGCCTCATTTGGTGAAATCGGTATTTAATTAGATGGGGGAGCGCGATACGCCTAGAGCGTATTTAAGCATCCAAGTATTTTTCAAGTGCCTTAGCTTCTCAGCTTGAACCGAGACAATTTCAATGGGTCTCCTGGAGAAAATCTACAAGTGGATGTTTAGAAGTCTGGCCAACCAGCTTCTATTCACATACCTTGTCGTCATCGTGATATCGCTGCTGGCCGTTAGCTTGTGGGCTTTGTTTGCCATCAAATCCGAGTCCGTCACGGATTTGCGCAACTCGCTGGAAGTCGAAGCGGTGCACCTGGGCTTGGAAATTGACAACGACCTGGGCATGGATTCGGAGAAGTCCAAGCAGCGTATTCAAAGTGCCGTCGACCGGCATGCCACAAAGCTTGGTGTGGCCATCACAGTTGTCGATCGTGATGGAAGAGTGCTGGCCGATTCCTCAACCAGTGCACAAGCACCTGATGGAGCCAATATCTCAAACGATTCCGAAATCAATGATGCGCTGGCCGGAATTGTGGCAATCTATACAAGAAATGAGCGCACCACCAACAGCAACTGGCTTTATGTTGCCTGTCCTGTGCGCGCTTCGGGCCAAACCACAGGAGTAATTCGGGTCGGAGTTCAGCTCACGGAAATCGAGCAGCGACTGCACAGAGATTTGATCATCTTCCTTGAAATCATCTTTGCCACTGGCGTAATGACCGTTCTCATCAGTCTTTGGCTGGCCCGGCGCGTAAACAGACCGTTGCAGGAAATGAGCATGACCGCGCGCAAGATCGCTGCTTCCGGCGACATGTCCGAAACCGTGCCTGTGAAGCGCCCTGACGAAGTCGGTGAACTGGCGCGTTCTTTCAATCAGATGATCCGCCGTCTGCGAGAGCAGGAACGCTTGCGTCAAGAGTTTATCGCCAATGCCAGCCATGAGTTGAAAACTCCCACTATGGCAATCGGCTCTGTTGTCGAAGCACTGCAAGCAGGGGCGGCTGAAGATCCAAAACTGCGCCATCAGTTTCTCGAATCGCTTGAGCGACTGGTTGACCGGCAGGCGAACCTGTTGCAAGACCTCCTGGACATCACGCGTTTGGACAGCAGCCAGCTGGAGATGAGCAAGAAAGTTGACATCAATGTTCAACAGTTGATCAGTGACGCTGTAGATCAGGTCCGCCCGAATGCCGAGAAGAAACAGGTGTCTCTCGGGGTCAATTCGGATGTGGACGGAACTGTTGTCTCTGGAAACACAATTCACTTGCAACGCGCTCTGGTGAATATTCTCACCAATGCAATCAATTACACATCCAAAGAAGGATTTGTCGATGTGTATGCAATTCTTGAAGGCGCTCAAGAAGTGGAAATCAAAATTTCTGATACCGGCATTGGTATAGACGCTGCCGACTTGCCGCACATATTTGAACGCTTCTATCGCGCTGACAAAGCCAGAAGTCGTGCCAGTGGCGGCTCCGGTCTCGGTCTTGCGATTACGCAGGAAATCATCATCAGGCATCAAGGCACGGTAAACGTTGAGTCGGAAGTAGGTTCCGGTTCTACTTTTATTGTGCGCTTGCCTGTAAAAGGACCGCCGCCCGCGCCAAAAGTGGTCAGCGACGCATCTTCGTAAAGGCATAGTTTTAGCGTTCATGAAAAACTTGATCAAGACTATTCAATCAATCTTAGGTCGTAAGGAAGTTGTCGAAACTCCTGCCGAGGAAGAAGACGAGACCTGTTGCGAAGGCGTTGTGCACATCGCCTATCGTGGCGTGAGCGATGACAAAATGTACGTCGCTTACAACAGAAAATGGCCCGAAGTGAAGTTCTTCAAGCCCAATGGATTGCGCGTCTTCTGTGCCGGCTGCCGGAGACGGCTCTTATGAGAATTCTGGCACGTATAATGCTTGTTTTATTTCTTTTGCTTGCATTCAATTCGGCCGCCTATGCCGAAGACGAAATGTTGCGCGTTGAATTTGCCGGCTATTCATTCTTGATGGAACATCCATACACCAATGAAGACAAAGATGGAAAGACGATGATTATGCATTCTGGAAAGAATTGCACGTATTGGGTGACTATCATGAACGCGCCTTGTTCGAGCGAAGAATCCACAGCGATGGTTGTGAATGGAACTCTGGACGGAGCCTGCGAAGGAGTATTGATAGGGCTGGCTGGAACGCAGGAAAGTCGCAGTGTGATCAGTCTGCACTCGAGATATCCCGGCAGAGAGATAAAAGTGAAATTTACGCAGCGCAAGATAGTGGGGTACCTGCAGCAACGCATCTATTTAATCAATCGAATGCTAGTCTCACTTTCTGTTGGCCGCATGGAGGGTCAATTGAAATCGGATCCGACAAATGCCGATCGCTTTTTGAACTCGCTTAAGGTTGTGCCGAAGAAGAGTAGATGAAGAGAAATGACCTGTGAACGCCGTCGCTGCCGGCAGATCATACAGTCTCGTTCTGTTGCACTCAGGAAGGTGTTTCCAGCTTATAGCCCTGGCGGTGCAGGGTTTTGATCATGGAGGGTTGGCCTTCGGTGTCGATTTTTCCGCGCAGTTTGGTGATGTGCACGCGGATGGTGTCTGGGGATGCTTCCGATTCTGCCGACCAGACGCGATCCAGAAGCGCTTCCGGACTGAATACTTGATTGGGATGGCGGAGGAAAAACTCAAGAAGAGCGAATTCCTTTGGCAGCAGAGCCACTTCTTCTCCGTTTTTCGTGACCTTGAAGCCTTGTGGGTCGAGAACAATCTCACCGCAGCTGAGAACGTTTTGCTTCAGATCGGCCGAGCGCCGCAGTAGTGCTCGCACGCGAGCAGAAAGTTCTCGGGGATGAAACGGTTTGCAGAGGTAGTCATCAGCGCCTGCATCCAGCCCGGTTTCTCTATCGACGATCTCTGTTTTACCAGTCAGCATCAGCACGGGAGTGGTGCCGCCCTTGGCGCGAAATCGTTTGCAGATCTCGACGCCTGACACGTCGGGAAGCTGCCAGTCAAAAATCAGCACGTCGTACTTGTCGAAGCGCAACCTTTCAATGGCTTCGTTGCCTAAGTTGACGACGTCGATTGTGTAATGCTCGTCGATGAGCCACTCGCTCACCACATCGCATACTTCTTTGTCGTCTTCGACCAATAGGATCTTGGCCACTGAAACTCCCTTTTCCCGTTCTCGCCTTAGCTTAGGAAATATAGGCTACTGCATCCCAGTCGTCAAATCGACCTCAAATGTCGACAATCGTTGATAGCTCGAAGCTTTCGGGGCTTTCTCCAGGGTTCATTCCGAAAGAGCGTCTATACAAATCTGCTCTTGATCCTTGGGGCAACGCCGGATGCAAACTGAAAGCATAAAGTCATTTCCTTTATGGATAAGTATAATCTCGGTAGACTGCGTTGATAGAAAACCAGCTCGAGGCTATTTCGTTTGCAATTTGATCTGAAACTGTCACAAAAGGGATTGCTTCTGGTAGCAATTCCGCTGTTGTTTCAGATCGTCTTCATTGCTCTTTTGGCAGGGTTGATCAGCACCGCTGAGCGGGACGCGCGAGTGGCAAAGCGAGGAGAGCGAATAACATCGCGGGTAGGTAATGTTTCCAAGTATCTAATTGAGGCGGAGCTGGCTTTGATCGGATATGGTTGCCGCCACTATCAGCAATTGAAGGATGGTTATGAGCTAAACGACAAGGCCATTCCGATTGTCTTTGCCGACCTGAAAGCCCTGACCAAAGATGTGCCGGACACTGCCAGGAGCATTGCCAATCTGGAAATCGGTGTGGATGAATTGCGTCAAAACATGCGTCTTTCTCTAATCAGCATCGAGGGCGGCAATTGGATGCCCGCAGTGGTGAAACTGGCAGGGCAGAGCACGAATTCTTACTTTACAGTCAAGCATGAACTGGAAGCAATAACAAAACAGATTCGCAGAAGCTACAAATCCGACGAGGAAGAAGAGGCAACGAAAGCCCGCATATGGACAGCTTTGATAGTGATGCTTTGCTCCAATATTGTCATTTCAATAATTATGGCATTGTATTTCAGCAAGAGCATTTCCGGTCGCTTGTCGATTTTGGCTGACAATGCAATGCGAGTGAAAGACAGAAAAGAGCTCAATCCTCTTATTTCCGGAAGTGATGAAATCGCTGAGCTGGACAAGGTTTTTCACACGATGTCCAACGCACTGATTAAGGCGGAGCAGACAAAGGCGGAGTTTGTTTCCATGATCAGCCACGATCTAAGAAGCCCTCTCACCTCGCTGCAATTTACTCTTGCATTGGCGGAGAAAGGCGCTTTCGGAGAGATCAACGAAAAAGGAAAAGAGCGTTTTGAACGTGCGGACAATACTGTTCAGCGCCTTGTAAAATTGATCAACGAACTTCTCGACATCGAAAAAATGGAAGCCGGGATGCTCAACATGGTGACGGCTCCTGAAGATCTGGACGCCATCGCCAAACGAGCAGTCGATTCCGTTGCGGCCCTGGCGGAGAAAAAATCAATTAGCATCGAAACACCTGCTAGTTCGCTAAAGATTGATGTTGAAGCAGATCGCATTGTGCAAGTCTTGGTCAATCTTCTCTCTAATGCGATCAAATTTTCACCGGAAGGTTCGACTATCAGCATTTCGGCAAGCGAATTGCCCACCGGTGTAAAGGTGTCCGTTGTCGACCAGGGACGCGGAATTCCGAAGGAAATGATCAAAACAATATTCGATCGCTTTTCGCAAGTAGATCATGCCGATGCCACTACCCATGGTGGAAGTGGGTTGGGCCTGGCGATTTGCAAAGCGATTATCGAGGGGCATGGCGGAATAATCGGCGTGGACAGCCATGAAGGCGAAGGCAGCCAATTCTGGTTCATTGTTCGAAAATGCTGATCAGAGCTTTCATTTAACAAATCCAAAACAATCAAGACCTATAGTGAAAGCGCAAACAGAGTGCACACTTGCGCTCGCCTACTCACAGTGAAGTCGCTTTATGATCATTCCAGCTTTATCGTTTATCCCAGCAACAAACGATTCGAAAGATGGCGGACCAAAAGACCGCGCTGAAAATAATGACGATTGGAAATCTTATGCCGTAGCCGCTGCAATCGCATTGCGAAGCGGCTTTCGAGAAGCCTCTAAGCGGATGTTGAAACAAGCAAAGGAGAAGGTTAGTTTGATTCATCCGAGCGCATATCGAGTGGTGGCGAGCAACATCTGCGACATGATCGCCGCAGTAGACAGGCGGAGATTTGAGCGCGCGGCCATGCTGAAGCAAACTGCTCTGGACGCAATGCGCTCCATATCCGGTTCAGAAGCCATTGAGCTGAAAGAAGTGCTGGAGCAAATCAGCCTCCATCTGGAATTGAAATCATAAAGAAAGGTGGCTGCCGCCGCGTTGCACGCGGCGAAAATGGCGCGTGCAACGCGCCAGCTACAACAGCCGTAGCAGCCGCGTTGCACGCGGCATCAAAAAATGGCGCGTGCAACGCGCCGGCTACCGTCTTCTACCGGGTCTTCTTTGCGGTCCTTCTGATTGTGGGCTACCGGCAAAACTGAAATGGTGCAGGTCATTGGCAATCGGTCCGCGGCTGTCACCCTGGCGCCAGCCTACTGCCAGAAGCGCGCGTTTGACGTCGGGATCTGTGTAGTTGGACACGTCCATGGCTCGTCCGACTGTGTGATTGGAACTGGTCGGTTTACCGGCAGCGAAGCCTCGGCCGCCGTTGCTGCGATTATAGATTTCGGTTTGCGTATCGACTGTTCTGCCAGCACCATTCTTGTCCGACACGACTATCTGTTTCCCCTTCGTCGCCAGAATTTCCTGAGCCTTGGCGAATGCACGAGCGGCATCACCTGCCAGCCAGTACTCTTGTTGTTCGCCGCCGCGATTGCGCATGGATGTGACCGTGCCTTTCTGCCCGATGTACAGGGCGTCCGGCACGCGAGAGAGAACGGACGGATCGCGAACCGGCTCCAGCAATTTGCCTCCCGGAGAGCCGAACTGAGGACCCAATGCCTGATCGCCAGGACGTCCAATCTCTGGACCGCCAATACGGGGAATGTTGAGAAGCCCTTGATTGCGAGGATCGAGCCCGGTTGTTTGGCGAGTGGGCAAGGGATTGATGACCACGGATTCCCCGCGGGAAAGAGCCTCCCAATCGATTAGCCCTTTTCTTGACCCGGGACTTTCGAAATTGGTCAGTCCGGTGTATGGAACCGCTGCTCTGGCACCGGGATTGAAATTCAGTCCCAACATTTCATTCATGTTCTGCTTGCTGATTTCGGGCATCGTGGCGGCAAGCATCTCTGTTTGAGTCCAGGCGGCTCGGGCAATGTTTTGCCAGGTTTCGTCGGCATCTGCATGCGGAGCACTGAGCACTTCCCTCTCCGGGCTGCGTTGCCGATCCTGCGGTGAAAAATTATGTGAGGGTGCCGTGGATTCCGTCATGGGCGAATTTCTCTACTTTAGATGTGCGGCGGAAGCGGCCACGTTACGTGTGGCGCGAGGTCTTTGGATGACCTGAAGTTGCCGCTTGAGCGGGATTTTGGAGATTGAACAGACGCGGAATGGAAAGATGAAAAACGAATGGACATAGTACGGATGGACATAAAACGGAATGGTGCGAAACGGGCAGGCGAGAGCCTGATGGATGAAAGGCGGGCAGGTAGGAAATGGATAGAAGTGGAACCGCTTGAAGCGGAGCCCCGTGAGTTGATGCTGGTTAGTACGTGACGAAAAGGAGAAACGAAGAGCAATAGAGTCTTCCACGCTGAAGTTACGGCATTAATCGTGAGTTTTACGTGAAGGATCATGGACCCCTCCTCTTTTCGGAGTTGAGCAACTGGCGCAGATAGACGTGCGTCATCGCTCCATGGGCTCCATCGCCTTTGGTTGTGAACTCACTTCTTTTAAACACGAAGCCGTATTGAGCCATCGTCTCCGGACTGACGAGGTCGCCGCCGCGACCGTGCTGCCTGTTGAGGCTTGCAGTTCCCAATCCGGCCCGCACCAATTGTTGCTCGACGCGAGACTCGAGAGCAAGACTCTGGTTGGCTAAATGTCCGGTATAGATCAATTGGAAGTGTTTATTGCCGGCGGCAATGTCGCGCAGATTGTCACTGATCCAGCGGTCGTACGCCTTGGGGTTGTACATTGAATCGAGCACCGTGACTGAAGTAATCTTGTCGGCCAGTCCGTTGTTATAGAGTTGGGCCATGGCCGGGCTGTAACCGGCGGAGTGCGCGATGATGCCCATGCTGGCTATGTCGTCTACGCTCTTGCCTCTCAGCTCCGGAGTTTTTTGCATGATTTCATTGAGCATGTCTTTATAGAATCCTGGTTGATCTGAGCGTCCGCGCGAGGAGCTTTCCGAACCGGGGTTAGCCTGCCATTCAGGTACGACAAGGACAGTCTGCGGATCTGCCGACTTCATCTGGTCAGGCAATTCCGAATAGTTGAGCGCGGCGTGCGCGTCAGTGCGAAATCCGTGATTGTAGATAAGCATGCGGGTCGGCTTATTTGGATCGTATCCCTTAGGCACGATCACGGACGCATCTACTTTGTGTCTGCCTGTGTTGTGATCGAGTTTGAGCTCATAAATATTTCCTGCTTCGCCTTCTATATTGGGCTTAGCCGGCGGGTAATCGGTTTTATCTCCGCTTCGATTGCGTTCGGCGGGACGATTCGGCACTGGTCCGATTTCCGGCAATTGGACTGGTTTTTGAGCCGGAAGCTGCGGGGCATCAGGAGTCTGACTCTGCTGGGCTTGCCGCTGCGAGAAGCGCCTGGCAATGTCAGGTTCTGCTTTCGGATTAAAGCTGAAGTGCCAGGCATCCCCTCTAATCGGCACTCCCGGGTTGCTCAAGTTGCCCTGCAAAAAACCGAATTCTTTGAGAGCGGCTTTGACGTCAGCATCCTGGTAATTGCGAACGTCCAGTCCGCGCCCTTTCTCGTGCTCGGACTTTCCAGGCGCTGCATGAATTCCGGTGGCGATTGCTTGCTGTGTATGGGTGCGACCGGCAGAGTTGATGGCACCATCGGTGCTGTCACCCTCCGATGCAAGAATAACGCGCTTGCCTTTGGCTGCCAGTTTTTCATTCATCATCACAAAGGCTTGGGCAGCGGGTTTGTCCATCCAGGCAGGAGTACCGGCGGCGATGTGTTTCCTGCCGTCTGCTCCTTTATAGCTGGCGGCGTTGTCCACACCAATGTAGGTCGGCTCTATTGGCTTGCCGTCCGGTCGCTTGCTTACATCACTGAGAATTTTTGGATCTGTGACTGGTTCGAGCGCCATTTTGCCGGAAGCAGGAACAGGCAGCCCCGGCTGTTTTACCAATTCAAGTCTGGGTTTTGTGCCGTTTTCCAGCTGCGCTGCGTCTGTTTCTCTTTCTCCTCTTTGAACAACGAAGGGCCGTCTGCCGTCATTAGTTCTTTGTTTGCCGCTGTCACCCCAATCGACGACGAAGCCGCTTGCGTCCACGCCGTTTTCGTTTATTCGGGTGCTGGGAAGAATTCCCCGGTTCTCCAGAGTCTTTCCTGCATCTGCTGAGCCAAAGCCGAATGTTTGTTTGAACGCATCTGAAAAAGCAGATGTGCACTTATTCAGGTCACCACTCCAGCACTGGCTGGCGACGTCCGACCACGTCGTTGTTTTTTGCGGAGAGAAATCTTGAACGACGTCTGCGACTGGATGCGCAGCCGCCCTCTCCGGGACATAGTCCCCTCGTGTAGCTGTTTCTGTCATGTATTTCCGTCTGAAAAACGCTCGGCAATATTGGCGCGCACGAAGTTAAGACAACGTTGAAAGCGTCATCCGAGCGAGAGTGTGTATTGGAGGTGGGTCTGGACGGGCGGACTACCCAAGCCGCCCGTTTGATACTAACTGGCTAACAGTGTGCTTCTATATTGATCCTCCTGTGGTCAGTCTGGTTTTAGCCTCCGTCGGATACCCGTTTTACGGTGGCCAGTAATTCTTGCCTGCCGGCTTTGCTCAAGTTTCTTCTGTCACGGCCCCAGGCACCATTTTCCGGAATGCTTTCCACTGTTACTTCCAGCGCCTTCACTTCGCGTCCCATGCCGATTGCCTTTTGGGCACCGTCGGAGATGTCCAGGACGCGGTTATGCACTTTTTCTGAGCCGTCCGGACGTTCGACCTTTCTGCCTTCGAACGGTCCATTGTCCGTGACTACGACTCGGGTTTCTTGGCCGTTCTCAGGATTGCGAACCTTAAGAACAGTGCCGAAAGGAAATTCGCGACTCGCTGCCGTATGCTCGTTTTTATTGAATCTAAGTCCACTGGCGGTTTGAGAGTCTTCCCAGTAGACCGAGGCGATGCCCTTGAATTTATCTCCTTCACTGTATTTGCGTTCGTAAGGGCTCTTGAACTCGCCTTCTTTGGGCGGATCTCCTTGTCGTTGACCATCAGTGGCTTCGCCCGGGCGCTTGGGCTCGATTTTTTTCTTGTCGGCTGGTGTTTCCCGCTCGATCTTCTTCTTGTCGGCCGCTGCTTCCGGCTCGACCTTTCGATGACTCTTTTTCTCCGCTGGTTCGGTGCCCTTATCTACTTCTCTGCGGTCAGCTTCCTTGACCCGGGCGCCTGGTTCTTTGACCTTGTCTGCCGCTTCTACCACTTTGCCGCCTTCCGAGACTCTATCCAAAAGCGCCGCACCCCTGCCTTTGTAATCGACAAATTTCCCGCTGCCGTCTCTCTGTTGTTCGATCGTTCCGTCCGCTTTCCGCACTCCGCGCAGTGCGTTTATCTCTGCACCGTTCTGATTGGACACATAGATGCCGAGCAAATTGCTGTTGCCTGCCTTTTCTTTCTCCAATCGGACATTGTTCAAGTTGCCGTCCGGTGACTGCACAGTGAAGCCGGTAACTCCGGCATTTATCAGTTCGTTGGCTGCCTTCAGGCGGTCTTGCGGATCGGCTTTGGCATTCAGAACCGTCTCGGTGCGTTGCTTGTTGTCTGCCTGCATGGCCTTTGGCAAGGCCTCGGCGCTATCGCTTGGGACGACCGCACCGGTATCGGTGATTCTTGTTTGCGGCAGGATCATCTGGTCTTCCAGTGTTTTTCCTGCGTCTTGAGTGCCGCCCAGATGGAAAGTATCTTTAAATGCCTGTCCAAAAGATGAGGCGCAGCTTTTAAAATCGCCATTCCAGCATTGGTTTGCAACGTCAGACCAGGTCGTTGATTTGGTTGATGCCGGTGTGAAATCCTGGACGGCGTCGTGTGCTTGCGGTGCAACCGGCCGATCTTGGACGACATTACCTTGTGGTGCTGTATCTGCTGCCATTGTATTTTTTGACTACCGGTTAGAAACGGAAATTGGGTGCAATAAATCCGGCCGAGACTATTTCTCGGTCGGAATGAAAAAGCATGTATTGAGAGTTTTTTCGGCTGCGTATAGCTGTACAGCCGCTGGCTTGCCTGAGGTTTTCGTGCTCATATAATCCTGCCGCTATGGTAGGGGTGGTTTAAGCGACAATGAGCGCCGGTGAAGAATCACCGTCTTTTTGCCTCACACAAAGAGAATTGCGCTAGTAAATCTCACATCAAATCACTGTGACAAAAACATAGCACCGGTGCGTTACCGGATCGTGACGTCAATGCGTGAGGTGGCTCCAAAGATTCTGTCGCGCAGTTTGGGGACGAACCTTTGTATAGATAGATCTTCGTCCACATTGAAATCGATGAGGCGCTGTTGAACTTCACGATCTGTGAGGTGGGCGTTGTAGTATTTGAGCGCGGGGAGCTTGCGAGTTTCAAACGAATGCTCGTCGCGCGTCCAATAGTGATTGATGCGTATGTGATCGACGCTTACATATGATGTGCGGCTGCCGCTCATCGGAATCATCTCTTCATTTACCTGTTTTGCGTGCTTCACATATTTAGAGAAGTGTGGGTTTGTGACGCGAACAATCATCTCAGGGCGAGATATTGTTTTCACGTGCAAGTTGATTTCGCTGTCTTTTTCAGCGCAGCGCGTCAACATTTCAATTAAGAGTTTATCCTCTGGGATGCCTTTGCAGTTTGATGTTCCGAACATCTGCCAATTGACTGAAAGACCGCCGAACTCTTCGTAGTCTTCGAGCAAGTCTGTAAGTGTTTGCTCTTTAGTCGGGTAGAGGTATTCGTCAATGTCCAATAATGCCAGCCATTTTGCCGACTCTGCAGTTAGATCGACAATGTGTCGGTATACACTGCATTGAACGATGTTGAAGTCTTCTTGGGATTTTATTTCCACGGGCCAGTGGAAAAGCTTGACGCGACCGGCTTTTATGTAAGGCTCAAGAACTTCCTGGTAGTCGTCCGTACTCATATTGTCAAAAATGTAGAACTTCTCCACTCCAACAAGCGTGTGAAATTCAATCCATTCCTTCAAGTATGGCGCTTCATTTTGAATGATTGCTCCGATCACAAGTTGGTTCGGATAACGCGGGCCGAGTGTATTGTTTTTCTTTCTCTTCTTTACGATCGATTGCGCGCAATTAGTTTTTTCATGGACGACGGAGTTGCCACCGATTCTGTTTTTCTTGCCAATTGGCGGTGCCGAGGCGTTTGGGGGAGCAATCTTCTTTTGCCAGTGCCGGAATTGGCGAGTTAGTTTCCACGATCTGCTGCGCAAAACGCGGCGTATAGATTGGCGCAAATACTGGATGTATTCTTCTTGCGCGTCCACTACAAGATTGAATTCTTCCACGGATAATTCGGAATCGTTGCCGCCGATCAGCTTGTTTATTTCTCTCAGGCTGCGCGTCCAGGTCCAGGATGGCGTGTCCATTACGCGTCTGAGATCTGCTTCCAGCTCTCGAATCCGCAATTCTTTTCGAAGCACGCCGTCCGATGAGAATTCTCCGGCGGCAGACTGCGAGAGGGCAAGCATGGTGTGGAAGAGCGCTTCTTTCAGTCCGAACATGTCTTCGCAGCGCAAGAGCGGGTCTTTGTGCAGTTTCCCTTCGCTCAGTTCGCCGCTGTCTATGAAGTTGCTGAGCGCGCAGGACAGCCAGTACAGATTGTCTCGGACGAACTTGTGGCGAGACAAACCCATTTTTCGCAGTGAGCCTTCTATGGCGTAAGACACGTGAATGATGTCCGAAGCGAACCACAATTGGGCTTTATTAGATGCTGAGGCGCCGCGAGCATGATTGCGAAAGCTGGCCAGCTCATCATCTATGAACGCATAGTCGCCCTTTTGCAAAATGCGCAGCCAGTATTCGATATCTCCAATATGGCGAAACTGCGTAGCAAAGCCGCTGCCGATTGACTCTTTGCGAAACATCACCGTGCACGGTTCGCCAATGATGTTGCGCAGCGGATTGAGACTGTGGCTGATCATCTCTTCGCCCGGGTACGATTCAGCCGCGCCGAACAGATCTACGGCTGTGATGATGCCCTCATGGGGAATGGCGCGACCATTTTCGTCGATCACCTTTCGACGGGTGCTGACCAAGGCGACATTGGCCTGGGTTTCCAGTATTGACAGAGCGCGCTCGATCAAAGTCGGCTGCCAGAGATCGTCCTGGGCATGCAGCTTTATATACGGTCCCATGGTGCGAGCCAGGCAGGCATTGTAGTTGGGAAAGAGACCGAGGCGCATTTCGTTCTGCCAATATTGAATGCGCGAGTCAGATTTTGCGTAGCGCTCAATTATTTGCAGAGACTGGTCGGTCGAGCAGTCGTCTGCAATCAACAGTTCGAAATTCTTGTGAGTCTGGTTGAGCGCACTTTCGATTGCAGCAGGCAAGAAATCAGCGCCGTTAAAAACCGGCAGGCATATAGATACGAAAGATTCCACCGGTGCCCAGTCCATGGTAGCCAAGCGAACAATTATTGCATGGACACCCGCTGGTAAAGCGGCCCTGTTACAGTTAGACTTTCCTCATGCCGCCCCTGTGGAGTGACGGCGATGAGTGAGAAATCTCAGAAACCTTGCAAAATTCCGGTTGAGCACACTTCTTTCCAGTTTCTAAACAGCCTTTCAGCATTTCTGGCCACTGCCATCGTGGATGCAGATGCTGTGCTGGTTTCCACTGAAAAATTGAAGACTCAATTA
Organism: uncultured Candidatus Obscuribacterales bacterium; assembly: GCA_964531315.1. GTDB lineage: Bacteria > Cyanobacteriota > Vampirovibrionia > Obscuribacterales > Obscuribacteraceae > QKMZ01. The sequence goes on from CAZHEZ010000019.1 coordinate 53,242, forward strand.
ACTGCTCATAACAGGCATTGAATCTGTCGGTTTGGCACCACCGGCGGTATTGCAGAAGAGGGCAATGTCGGCTGGCACCAGCTGGATGACATCGGTTACAGTGACTATGTGCGGATAATGAACAACAAAACCTTCGACATTGCCGTCGCGCCGCTTGTCGATAACGAATTCAAGCACGGCAAAAGCAGCCAGAAATATATGGAGTATTCGGCTATGGTCGCTGCTGGAGTGTACGCGAAGCTCGAAACTACGAAACGGTCATTTCCCATGGAGAAAACTGCTATCTTGCCTCCAACCTTGAAGATTGCTTCACATGCCTGAACATTCTTATCGATAAGCCCGAACTGCGAAGGGGAATGACCAGGCAGGCGCAGAGGCAGGTTGGCGACATCTCTTGCTGGGTGGCAGGCGAAAGGAATCAGAGGCGTGGCTTGCTCTGGTCGAGGCAAAGCGTGCTTCAGTCGAGCGTTGTGTGTTTCGGTCGAGGCATATTGCATCAGTCGGGACCAAGAGAACTGACTGTCCTCTATGAGAAAGAATGTTTTTTTGCGTGGCATAATGTGCAAAGCCGGTGGGCAAAAATGACTGGCGGAAGTTTGTGGAAGATGTCAACAAAGGCGCAACGAGGATGCTTCAGAGCTGATTTATGGCAAGAGTTCTCTTTGTTGAAGACGATAAAGATCTGGCAATTGCTGTCGAGATGGCCCTGGAAGCTCAGAATTTTGTGGTCGAAGTTGTGCATGACGGCAAGTCGGCACTCGACAGGCTGACTTTTGAACACTATGACGTGGCCATTGTCGACTGGATGTTGCCGCTAATGAGCGGGTACGAGGTTTGCCAACAATATAGAAAAAACGGTGGGCAAACGCCGATTCTCTTTCTCACCGGTCAGTCCGATGTGATGCATAGGGTGCAGGCGCTGGACACCGGCGCCGATGACTATTTATGCAAACCGTTTGCCTATGCTGAATTGATGTCGCGTGTGCGGGCGTTGCTCAGGCGTTTTCCGAAAATGGAAAATCAGGTAATCAGCCTGGGACATTTGGAACTGGATGTTCAGCGCTGCCGAGCCAAAGTAGAGGGACGCGATGTTGATCTGGCTCCCAGTGAATTTGCCCTTTTGGAATTGCTGATGAAAAACCAGGGGCGCATTTTCAGTGCCGACGATCTTCTGGACAGAGTTTTCAAACTTGATCGTGAGGCGACAGGCGAGGCTGTTCGCCAGCGCATTTTGCGTTTGCGAAAGAAGATTGATATCGATGGAACGCCATCACTGATCAAGACCGTCAAAGGTCTCGGCTATTGCATGGAAGATGAAGCGCAGTAGCTTCAATTTAACAACTCCGAAACATGCAGTGATTAGCATAATTCTCACGCGAGCGCAGGTACCAGCCCTTCCCGCTCGCATCAATCTAAAAAGTGTGAAAACCCACTGCCTGGGAAACCCAACACCCCATCAGGGAGCAATCTCTGATGGGGATGTTGATATGAATATTGCCTTTCTAGCAGCACTTCTCCGCGTGCGGCTTTGAGCCTTCCGGCGCCGGAGAATTGGCCAGAGCCTTGCGCAGTGAGCCACCGTATTTAGTGAGCAGTTCTTCTGCCTGAGCGCGACCCAATTTTCTCTTGGTCATCAGTATTGCCGTCTTGGCTTTGTTTTGCGAAGCGACCAGGGCGCCTTCGGCAATGTGGCGCGGTACATCTCCGCAAATCGAGATGATGGATACGGCGCGCTCTCTCAATTTTTCATTGGTGGGCTTCAAGTCAACCATGAGGTTTTCGTAGACTTTGCCCAGGCGAACCATAGTGCACGTGGTCAAAAGATTGAGAATCATTTTTTGTGCGGTGCCGGCCTTCATGCGGGTCGAGCCGGTCAGAGCTTCAGCGCCGACCACAGCGGTGATAGTGACGTCGCACAATCCTTCCAGTCCGCCGAAATTGTTGACGATACCGATTGTGGTTGCGCCTTCTTCGCGCGCCTTCTGCAGAGCGCCGACAACATAGGGCGTTCTGCCGGAGGCAGTGATACCGACTACGACATCCTCGGCTGTGATTCTTGCAGCGTCTGCATCTTGCAGTCCCATTTCTTTTGAATCTTCGGCGTTTTCAAAAGAGCGGAACATCGCTTCTTTGCCGCCGGCAATATGGGCCGTCACCAGTTCGGTGTCGATACCGAAAGTCGGCGAGCATTCGGTGGCGTCCAATACGCCCAGGCGACCACTGGTGCCTGCGCCGAAATAAATGAGCCGGCCGCCTTTGTGCAGCTTTTCGGTAATCAGATCAACTGCTTTGGCAATGTCCGGCACTGTTGCTTTGACTGCTTCTGCTACCGCGAAATCTTCGTTTTGTACTCGAGAGACCAATTCCGTCGTATCAAGAAGATCCAGGTCCATCGTGTGAGCGTTGCGCTCTTCTGTGATCATCTTGTTGAACTCTTGCGTGAAACCCATGTCTGATCTCCAAATGTTCCCAGGCACCCAATTTTAAGAGTGTAGCCTATTTAATGCGATTGGGAGGGTCACAGCCTCCGACCTTTGTGCCATTGCCGCTTTTAATCAATCTCATTAATTGTCAGGAGGCGCAAGAGCGTGAACCTGTGGTACTTGTGCCTGATTGGGCTGGGGCGCCCATTAGAGAGAGGATGTTGCAACCTCGCAACAACCTGAATTCTTGAAAGGCTGCATTGTTGCCCCCGGCATCACCAACATCGGGAGTCCGGATGTCGAATTTCACTGTTTTCACCTGCTGGGAAATTCTCAGGTTTTTCCGAGTACGCATAAAATGCTCAAGCGGCACCTGTGTGCGTTTCCGGCATCGACAATAATTCTGAATCCGATAGCAAAGAGAGAAAGTGCCAATTCATGGGCTTTTCCGGCTGCATCGAGGCTGCGAAAAACTTTCGAACGAATTTCGCAGCCAATCTAGTGCTCCAAAATGCCGCCGCCCCTGCCCTCGGTTCTACCTGCCGGCGGCGCTGACTGGCTCTTTGTGTTTGAGCGAGACAGTGCTGCGTTTGATGAATTTCCCGTCTCCGGTTTTGCCTACATATTTCTCGTTTTCGATTACGACTTTGCCGCGCGAAAGCACTGTTTCTGTGACGCCTTGCACTTCCATGCCTTCGTAGCAGTTGTAGTCGACATTCATGTGATGCGTCTTGGCCGACAGTGTCATTTTTTTATTCGGGTTGAAGATGACGATGTCCGCATCGGAGCCGACTGCAATCGTGCCTTTCTTGGGGAAGAGCCCGAAGATTTTGGCGGGGCTGGTTGAGGTAAGTTCCACAAAACGATTGACAGAAATTCGACCAGCCACAACGCCCCCGTTGTAGATAAGGCTCATGCGCGTTTCCACGCCTGGTCCGCCATTGGGAATTTTGCTGAAATCGTCTTTGCCCAATTGCTTTTGATCTTTGAAACAGAAGGGACAGTGGTCGGTTGAAATCACTTGCAGATCGTTCATGCGCAAACCGGTCCACAGTTTGTCCTGATTCCACTTTTCACGCAGCGCCGGCGTCATCACATACTTGGCGCCTTCAAAGCCTTCCTTCTCGTACATGCTGTAATCGAGAAAGAGGTATTGCGGGCAGGTCTCAGCGAAGGCGGGAATGCCTTCGTCGCGGGCTTCTACTACTTTTTTGAGCGCATCGTAGCAGCTCAAGTGGACGATGTAGACTGGAGAATTGGCGATTTCGGCCAAAGCAATGGCGCGATTGACGCCTTCGGCTTCCGCCTGGGTCGGGCGAGTGAGAGCGTGATACTTGGGTGCTGTGTGTCCTTTAGCCAGGGCTCGCTGCACCAGTTCGTTTATGACAATACCGTTTTCTGCGTGCATGCAAACAAGCGCGCCTTCATTGCCGCAGTATTCCATGGCTCTGAAAATGGTGGCATCGTCAACAAGCAGTACGCCCGGGTAAGCCATGAAGAGTTTGAAGCTGGTCACGCCCTCGTCATGAATCAAGCGCTTCAGATCTTTGGTGCGGTCATGCGGCAAGTCGGTGACAATCATGTGGAAGGAGTAGTCGATTGCGGTTTTGCCGGCGGCTTTCTCGTGCCAGATATCGAGCGCTTCCATGATCGCCTGACCTTTGTTCTGGATAGCGAAATCAACTATCGTTGTGGTGCCGCCGTGCGCTGCTGCCAGTGTGCCGGTCTTGAAGTCATCGGCAGAGGTGGTGCCGCCGAAAGGCATGTCCATGTGAGTGTGAGCGTCAATGCCGCCAGGAATGACCAGGCGATCTTTTGCATCAATAACCTTGTCTGCTTCCATGTCGAGCGACTTTCCTATCACTGAGATGGTTTCGCCGTCCACCAGTATGTCGGCAACGTAATCGTCGATTGCTGTGACTATGCGACCGTTCTTGATCAGTGTTTTCATTGGTTTGAACCACCCTTTTAGTGAACCGGCACGGAAATTCTTGCCTGCTTGAAATCAAATACCCCGAACTTAGCCGGGCTATTTGCGCGTCATAGTAGCCGATGCGATATATGTTGAGATCGCTTCGCAACCTCTTGCCAGGTTAATTTAGATCTTTAAGCTAGGATGCCAAAGATAGAAGCAGGCAGCATGTTATAAAAACAGGCAGCGCTTCCTAACTCATATTGGCACCCGGCGCTTTTTTCAGGTCCGCATGCATCAGGGCATGCTCATCGGTTGTTTTCGTTTAGTCGCAAAAATGCACTGGATTAACAAGAAGGAGTTGGCGGTCAAGTGAAAGGAGTGACACCCGAGGTAATTGCGGAAGTTCGCCACCGCGCCGGCATTGTCGAGGTGATTTCCGAAACCGTGGTGCTCAAGCGCGCGGGCAAAGAGTTTAGAGGGCTGTGCCCTTTTCACAACGAGAAGTCCGGCTCTTTTTACGTCAATCCCGAGAAAGGAATTTTTAAATGTTTCGGGTGCGGAGAAGGTGGTGACGTTTTTGCATTTTTGCAAAAGGCCAAGGGCACGGATTTCATCGACACTGTGCGCAATCTCGCTGATCGATATGGTGTCAGGCTGGTCGAGTCGGTGGAAGAAAAACAGCACTACGACAGACGGGCACATTTCTTTGCGCTCAATGAAGCGGCTTGCAGTTATTATTGCCAGCTTTTGAAAGATCCAACCGACGGCGCTACGGCCAGGCGTTATCTTGAAGGTCGCGGTATTTCCGAAGAGATTATCGAGCGTTTCAGGCTCGGCTTTGCTCCCAATTCCTGGGACGGATTGCTTCGTTATTTGACCACGACTATGAAAGCGTCGGAGGCAACTCTTGAAGAAGCTGGATTGGTGAGGCGCCGCGCCGAGTCGACCGGCGTATACGATCTGTTTCGCAATCGCTTGATGGTTCCGATCATGGACGATCAAGGGCGCATCGTGGCATTTGGCGGGCGCACTCTGGCTGACGATCAGGTGAAATATCTCAACTCACCGGAAACGCCCATTTATGTCAAAGGCCAGCACCTGTACGGATTCAACCTGGCCAAAGAAGCGATTAAAGCAAAGGATGGAGTGATTGTGGTCGAGGGATACTTCGACGCCATCAATCTCCATCAAAATGGATTTGATAATGCCGTCGCTACCCTGGGAGTGGCATTGAACGAGCAGCAAGCAAAAATGCTGGTTCGATATACAGACTCCAAGCGCGTATTTCTTTCATTCGACAGCGACCAGGCAGGCGTCAAGGCAGTTTCCGGCGGTGCTGAGACACTCAATCAAATTGCTGAAGGGGTCGGCATCGATCTCAGGGTTATTCGCATACCGGGCGGCAAAGATCCCGACGAATGCTTGCGCGCCGAAGGTGGTCGCCAGGCTTTTGAAGAAGCGATGACAAAGGCGCCCCCATTCATTGACTACGAACTGAGACAGGCTCTCAAGGATGCCGATTCGTCCACGCACACCGGTCGCCTGGAAGCGGCGATGCGCATCGTGCCGATTCTTGCGCAGATCAAAAATCCCATGGTCAGAGGCGAATATATCCGCATGTTCGCAATGGAAATTGGGGCTAAGGAAGACGAGTTGTCTCACTCGGTTAGAGAACAAATGAAACAGAGAACCAGGCAACCGTTCAGACAAGACAATTTTGCAGCCGGCGCCACAAAAGCAATAAAAAACCGCGGCACCGTCAGCATTCCCGGCTCAGGCGGGCTGGCTGGAGTGCTGGAAGCGGAGCGCAATTTGTTCGCGCTTTTGCTTTCCAGTCGAGAAGATTATGCCCAAGCTTTCCCGGTCGTTGCTGACTTTTCCTTTAACGTGCCTGCGCATCAAGTTCTCAAAGATGCATTTGTGGGTGTCGGCGATCAATTTGCCACCATCGCTGAGCTGACCGACAGGATTATGGATCGCGCTGCTCCGAACCAGGCTGCTGCAGCCGCTCTCGTAGACATAATTCTGAAGGTGGAAGAATTCCGCAAGCAACAAAGGCCGGCGGAAGTTGTTATTAAGGATTCTTTCGCCAGGCTGGTGAAAGAACGCCTGGAATTGGCCAATCGCCAAATGAGGGCACAATTAGCCGATCCGTCGTTGCCGGAAAACGAATTGATTGATCTGCAAGTTAAAATATCCGATTTGCGCAAGTTGCAGGAAAGTGACTTGCCCACGGCGTGCACGCTTGAGGATCTCAACGATTTGACGATCAAGATCGACAGAATTACTGATAGTGCCGTGGCCAGACCTCTGGCGGATCGTTAACCGGAAAAGGTATTTAGAGAATTCAGCAGTGCCAAGAAACATGCAGCATCGACAGATTATAAACGTAGTGACTACGGCAATCTCATGGAAATAGCCGGCGCACCAGCGAATCTTTTGATGGGCATCATCGCCGGTGCCACAATTTTTCTCGGATTGCCGGTGGCATTTTTGCGCGGCATCGGTGAAAAGACGCGCGGCAGCCTGACTATGGCTGCTTGCGGAATTTTGATTCTTTTGATCGTTGATGTCGGCTATCACATGGTCGAGGCTTTGGAACGCACGGCAATGGACGCTAACTGGCACAAGTTGGCGATTATGTCGGCCATTGTTTTTCTTGGTCTGATGTATGGTCTGGTCGGGCTGGCCAAGCTGGAAGAACGGCGGGGAGCGCTGAAAGGCGAGTCCGACCCGCTCTCGATTGCCACCATGATCGCCACCGGAATCGGACTGCATAACTTCGCGGAAGGACTGGCGATTGGACAGTCGTTTTCCGGAGGAGCTATCAGCCTGGGAGTAGTTCTGGTCGTCGGCTTCGCCATGCACAATGCCACCGAAGGATTCGGCATTGCGGCGCCTTTGGCCGGCAAACCAGTGAGTGTCTGGCGCATTGCCGTTTTAGGCTTGATTGGTGGCGGACCGACTGCCATTGGTGCTCTACTGGGCGGCTTTTTCGTCAATGAATATATAACTCTGCTTTTCCTCACTCTAGCGGTTGGATCGCTAATTTACGTGGTGAGAGAATTGCTGCGTTTGCGTTTTGCTTCATTGACACCGTCAGGCGCGATGCTGGCGCTGAGCATTGGCCTTCTTTTCGGCGTTTTTACAGAAATTGCAGTAGAAGCGGCCACTAATTCCAGCCGCTCGGGCAACGTGGCCAGTGCAGTCGAAATTGACTTCTCTCGGGCAGCCGCAGGTAAAACGATGTCTATACCGGCTGGCAGCCAGGTATTGATTAAGAACGCCGAATCGACAACTTTGGAATTCGAATCGGATGGACTGTTTTCCGGAGAGTTGTTTGTTAAGTCAGGAGATCAGGCACCGGTAACGATAACTACCAGACCGGGCAATTACAAATTGATCGTCGAAGATTCAGATTATGCGCCGATAATCGTCAAAGTCACCCCGCCAGAGAAATGATCGGACGGCAACTTGTCCAGCTGTGGCAGTTTGAATCCCCGGCTAATGTCCGGTTGAATTGGGCGGCAGAGCGACAGTGCTGAACCAGTATTCAAGGATGTTTTTGGCCACACGCTTGTATTCGTCAAAGCGAATCGGCTTGACGATGTAACTGTTGCAATGATTGTCGTAGCAAAAGGAAATGTCCTGCTCCAGATTGGAAGTGCTCAATATCACGACCGGAATTCTTCTCAACTGCGGATGCTCTTTCAATCGTTTCAGCATCTCACGCCCATCCATTTTGGGAAGATTTAAATCCAGTACGATGATGTCCGGACCGACTACTCCCTGCAATTCCAGATTCTGTTCCAGCCCAATAAGCGCTTGCTTTGCGTCGTGAGTTACTTCTACAGTGGCGTCGATGCCGATACAGTCGAATGCTTCTTTGAGAAGATCCGAGTCGGCCCGATTGTCTTCAACGTGCAAAATGTTCATGCGCTGAAGGTTCCTCTGTGGTTTCCGTGGTTTCCGCGATTTGAATTTCCGGCAGCTGAACGAAGAAGTTACAGCCTTGACCCGGCTCAGATTCTACCCAGACGGCACCGCCGTGTCTGTCGACGATTCGTTTGCAAATAGCCAATCCCATGCCTGTGCCCGGATACTCATCTCGGGTGTGCAGTCTCTGGAAGATTACAAAAATGCGTTCGAAATGCTCTGCTTCGATGCCCATGCCGTTATCTTTGAAAGCGAGCGTCAAAAGACCGTTTTCCAGCTTCGAGTCAATTGTGATTTCAGGCGTTTTTTTGCCCCGGTATTTGATGGCATTGCTGATCAGATTCTGGAAAAGCAGAATCATTTGCGAGCGGTCCGCCTGAATGCGAGGAAGCTTCGAGGCGACAACGATAGCACCGCTTTCTTCTATGGCCATGCGCAGATTCTTGGCAGCCGAAAGGAAAACTTCCTCGAGGTCGACGACAGTAAATGGCTTACCATGCGTATCTACGCGGCTATAATTCAACAAGTCCTGAATCAGAGCTTGCATTCTTTCTGATGATTCGGCGATGCGGTTTATGTATTTGACGGCCCGATCATCCAGCCGCTCCGCGTATCTGCCCGCTAAAAGATCGCTGTAATTGGACATGGCCCGAAGCGGCTCCTGCAAATCGTGTGCGGCTGCAAATGCGAATTGCCGCAATTCGTTGTTGGATCGCTCCAGCTCTTTGGAAAATTTCTTCAGCGCTTCTTCGGATTTTATTTTTTCTGTTATGTCACGCGAAATTATAGAGATCTCGACCATGGTTCCATTTTCGTCGCGGATGCATGAGATCGTCAGAGCGACAGGAATTTTGACGCCATCTTTTCGGGTATGCGTGGTCTCGAACATCTTGGGCGGCGTTCCGGCCATGATCAGGCGGCTGATCTCTTCTGTTTGCGCATTTTGACCTTCGCGGGCGATGATGAAGACGCTTGTGCCCAACACTTCTTCTTGCCTGTAGCCGTAGATTTTCTCGGCGCCCTTATTCCAGCTCTTGAAATTGCCTTCCAGGTCCAGGCTGAATATGGCGTCGTTGCTTTGCTCGACGATATCTGCCAGTTTCAAGCGCTCTCTTTCGGCCGGCTCCAGTTCGGTGATACGCTCTTTTAGCAAACTGTTGAGTTTTTGAATCTCCATTTTATTGCGCCTGCGCTCGACTATTTCACCGATCAAATGCGCAGCTGAAAGCAAGCGTTTTTTCGACTGCTCGATGATGAAGGGCGGCCGGCAGTGATATTTTTGGGCTTGATTGGCAAGCTCATCTGCGCCTGCGCCGTACTTCTCAGCTAATTTTTCCAGTGTTTCTTTATCCTTGGGCGGATCTCCATAGCCGATATTGATGGAGCCGACAATGTCGTTGCCGGCCTTTATGGGCACGGCGAAAATCCGAATGCCGCCATTGCAGGGCTGATCGACAGGCCGCCCGGTTTCTACTGCCATCATTGAAGTCTCGCGGCAAGACTGATTGCAGTGCCAGAGTCCCGATTCGATTGCTGCTCGATTGTCTCCCGGCGCCAGTTCGCGCGATTTCTGGTCCATGAAGCGGCACCACTTCGAAGCTTTGATGCTGAGCGCGCAATCGCCATTTGCCTCAAATACGGCAGCGGATGTCTCTAAAAGGTTTAGACCATCGTCCAGAATATCTTTGAGCAGAGAATCGCCAACCGCCTCGAGAATTACTTTGTTGTCGTTGAGCAATGAGAGGTCGCCGTATGGTTGGGCTGAGCGGCTGTCATCATTTGTGGTGCCAAGGCTTTTTTGCAAGAGCCACTGAATGCGATTGAGGGCATCGCGTGCGCCGTATTCCAGATCTTGCGAGGGCGGATTGCCCTTGATGCGCATACAGGTCAGGGTCATCAGGTTGGTGGCCCGATCGAGCAAAACATCGAGATCGCCAGCCAGATCTTCGGCTGTGCACAGCTGTCTGCATACCTCTCCGTAAAGGCTGGAAATGGCCTTCAGGCATGGTTCGCTCTCAAACAAAATGCTTTCCAGAAGCTCGCAGAGCACGACGGCGCAGTCGCGTGGCATGCGCAAATCTGTCGAAAGTACGGCGTCCACGAAGACCTGGGAAATGGTCCTGAGGAGATCTTCCTTGCCTGCCGAATCTAGCGATTTTTCCTTCAGCTTCCTCAGCCAGCCGGCCGTCACAGCCGCGTCGAGCAGTCCGCGTCTAAGTTCACTGACGCTGTTTCCCACAGATTGAGTGCTACTGGTTGAGTCGAGCATATATCTTTAGCTTAGTCTTTCAAAGCCAAATTTGGGGCGACTGAGAGGGTGATGCCTCTGCCTATTTTGTGCCCCCAATTGAGAGCTGCCAATAATCAGACCATGTTTGTGCTCCCGGGCAGAACCCCCGGAAACAACGAGAGAGGGTTCCCCCCCTCTCGCCCCTCCGATATAAATGCATTCCTCTTGCTTTCTAGCCTGCCCTGGATGGCAATGACCGCCGCAGGCGCTTGATTGAGGATGTTTCAAATATAAGGGTTGAATGACGCCGAGTTGTTATGGAGTTGTAAACAAGAAGGTCTCTTTAGAGGACAGAAGTCAGGGCCGGGACTGCCCGCGTTCCAGCCAGGTTATCGAGCCTTTCAGAGGCCTGATGTAGGGAACCAGCGTTACGTTCAAGATAGCCTCGTTGGCCTGCGTGGATGGCACCCCTTGGCGTTTGCTGACGGTGACATGCAGCGTGCCGCCGTCAAATGGTCTCTGAATTGAACCATCGATGGAAATCACCAGGACTTGAATGTCATTGGTTACTGAAAAGCCCCGCGATTCAAATTCAATTAAGTCGCCCACCGCTCGCTCTCCGGGAATCCAGTCAGGAGAAAAGCCCTCTCCATTGTGCGCATAGGCAAGCGTCACATGGTCTCCCCGCACTTCCTCGTAAAGGGCCAGATCCTGCACCATCTTGCGGGTTTCCTGGTCGAGTTGAATGGCTAGGTACTTATCCTTATCGGCAAACATGTTTTCTCTATTTCTCTTTTATTCTTCGAGCCATTCAAGGACTTCTGCCTGCCTTCTCAGCTCTTCCACCATTTCATATAAGGAAGAAGCATCCTGAGCGGCCACAGCCCCTTTTGGAACAGCTACAACTTTGACTGTGACGGCGCGCGAGCCCAATTCCAGATGAACAAGGTCGCCTTCTTTCAGGACCAGGCTGGATTTGGCTGGACGCTCATTGACATAAACGCGACCCTGATCGCAGGCCATCTGCGCCACGGTGCGGCGTTTAATCAATCGCGATACTTTCAGCCACTTATCCAGTCTCATGAATTATCTACTGCGCCTCACGGGCTCGACCACCTCAGGTGCCGGATTATATCCGAGCAGCTGGCATTTGCGTTCGCCTTAATAAAGGTCTGTTTAATAGACAGAATGTTTTTCGCCCAGTGGATTGGCTGGCAGGCTGACAATTTCCACGCGCAGATCGGCAAAATGGCAAGCGGATGCGTCCAGTGCTTCAGCATCGACCGGGCGAGTCAGCTCATTCAAAATTGGGCTTACGACGTGCAGCCTGATTTCGATGCGATTGAGTTTGCCGGGAAATGCTTGAGGCTTGAGCGGGCATGCTACATCAAAATGACGCCACTTGGAGGAAGGCTGAAGAATCTTCGGTGCCCAGGGTGCATTGTACGAATACTCTTGCCCGTTTTCTGTAGATTTGGAAATGATTTCTACGCCGGGCGGCAGATTGCGACCGGATGTTTTGTAACTCCCCGACAGTCTGACCAACCATTCATCATTAGGACCATAGTCTGGAACCGGGCTCATGATGATGTTTTTGAATGTTTGATTGGTGAGAGAAAGTTTGGGCTCCACATCTAATTCGTGCACTTCCTGGAAAGACAACTTGGTGAATGGCTTGACCTTTGCATCGGCTGCCTCGGGCAAAAGTAAACGCACATAATGACCGGCATCGCCCTTGTGAGGTGATAATTTGCGATCAGTGCGTGGGTCGCAAATTCCGCCCAGCCGCTCAACTCCATAAAAGGCTTTGTCCCAGGAATAATATTGCCAATCCGGTACTATCAATTCGCCGTCGTCTCTTGTCAGTGCCTTAAACAGTCGAGTACGACCGGGTTCTGTGCGCTTGATGGTGATGCGCATTGAATGCTTTGTCGACTCTGCCGATCCGGAAAGCAACGACTGATCCTTGGGGATGGCGATGAGAAACCATTGCCTGACGTCATTGTTGGCCGATCCCAGGACATTGGAAAAACTCTCAAACATAGATTCGGCGACTCGCGTCAACTTATTGCCGTGCTTTTCGAAATGATTTTGATCATCGAGCAGGGCCAACCCTGGCACATAAGGACCGCTGAGCGCCTCACCATCGATGGAGATTGACAGTCCGTTTGTGATGCTGTCGAGACTTTCTGCGTCCACCATTAAATAACAGTTTCCGGCTCGCGCCGCCTTCGCCACTGCCGGTGGTGCAGTTAATTCGAAGGTGAGACCTTCCCCCGGCTTGGTCAGCGTGTCCGGGCGTTCGTACCAGCGGCCATGGGCGCGCACCGGCAGGCATACGGAGGCGAAGGAAAGTACAGTGACGCCAAGCAAAATCAGGTTGGTCAACGAGCGAGAATAAAAGCCGGACTGTGTTTTGTTAATAAGGGCATAGGTCATGCCGACAACAAAAAAGAAAAGCACGGACTTGATGCCTATGGTCGTCATAATGCCTATTTCCGCTGCTGCACGCTCGCCAAAGGCATTGACCAGCATGGCGGTCGGATTGGCGAGAACAAAAATGACGAAGAAGAGATAAACCGACGGATAAGCCAATTCAAGAACATCGGCTGTGCCGGAATTCCAATTGCCCAAATGCCTTAATCTGCGCAGCCCCCAGGCGCCATAGATGATTAGAAAAGGCATTAAGGTCAAGTTGAATCGGCCCACCGTTATGAAAAACAAATACGGCAAGTGAGCGGCAAAAACAAACAATGTGAAAATGATGCCGGTTGCCTGCCCGCGCCATTTATTAGTGGTTTCCTCCGTGCCGTCCAGGCTGAGAATGATCCC
>CAZHEZ010000020.1:0-60389 GCA_964531315.1 uncultured Candidatus Obscuribacterales bacterium
CGTAGCCGGTGCTCAGGTTCTTAATAAGCAGGCTCTTATGCAGGCCAACCAGGAATTGCAATTGGTCATGCAACAAGTGAGAGCAGACTACATCAGCTGGCTATCTGCCAAGCAACAAATTGAAGCCACCGTATATGGTGCCGCTTCCGCCGGTGAGGCACTGAGGTTGGCAGAGATTCGGCTTCTAAATGGTGTGGGGACAAATCTTGAGTTGATTCAAGCGCAGCGCGACTACATCAGTGCCCTGTCTTCGGAAGCGCAAGCCATTATCAATTCGAACATTGCCCAGGCTCTTATACAAAGGGATTTAGGCGTCATCTCCGTCGATTCGCTCACCAAGGGCTATGTAGTCGGTTCGGTACCATCGAACCAAGACAGTCGCGGAGCTAAGCCATGAAGTCGCTAGCTCGTATCTTGTATCGTGAGCAAAAATTGGAGTCCCGACTGCAGCGAATCATAAAGAGACTCCCTTATGCCATTGTGCTGATTGCCCTGTGCAACTCCCCTATGGCATTAGGAAGCGACCAGACGCCCATGTTCGCATTGGGAACCAGCCCCCAGATTGAGAAGCCGGCTGCAAATAGTGGTATTGATGCTATTGAGTCACTTGAACCACTGGCTCTGCCTGAAGAACCCCGTCCGGATTACGAACATAGCAGAACCATGCATATGCGGACGTTCAAGCTGCACAGCTCAATGCAGAACGCACCAATGTTTCAAGCACTCAAATTGGAAAGTTCATTCGACCGGCCGATTACCTTGCAGGATGCACTTCAGTACGCAGCGGGCAACAATCTGGCAATTAAAATCTCGGAGCAGAGTTGGCGCTATCAGAAAAACGTATTGCTAAGCAATGTTGGCACCGCTTTGCCATCGCTCAATTCATCGTATGCGCTGATCAAATATCACATCCTTCCTGACACCAATGCTTTTGGACGTGTTTTTCAAAGCAATATTCAGTTTCCCGTCTATCAAGGCGGTTTCATTGCCTACTCGATTCTCGCCCAACATTATCGGGAAAGAGGGTGGCGAGAGGCATATCAGGCATCAATCAATGACAATCTGCTGGATGTGTACAACAAGTACAACACGCTTTTGCTCAATCATATTTTGCTCAGTATAAGGGCCAAATCTCTTGAAGTATCCAAAGCAGAACTCGATCTCAATGAGTCTTTGCTCAGATCCGGCGTGGGCACCAAATTGGCTGTTATGCAATCACGCACGCAGTTGGCCGTAGACAGACAAGCCTTCCTCCAACAGCAGGTTGCTGAAAGGATTGCGTCAGTCAATCTAGCCTATGCTCTCAACTGCCCCATGGGCATTAATCTGATACCACAGGAAGATGACATTACGGCAAGGAGTCTTTATGACGAAAAGAAATTGGACATCAACAGCTTGCTACGCATAGCTATGGAATGCCGACCGGATCTGCGCCAATATGAATGGTACAGGCTGGCAGCCAACCGCAACTTACAAGCAGCTGCCGGAGCCCTTTATCCTAATGCCGGTTTTTTTCTTTCATACACATATTCAAACGTCACCGTCAATCCGCCTGAAAATAGCGGTGACCTGAAAGGTGCGGCTGCAGCGTCAATCGCTTCAGCGTTGAACTCACAATTCACAGGCAGAGCCAGCAACAACGCGCTCGCTCAGACAGCCAGCTTCAATCCGGGCAGCAGCTCTACAGGCACCAGCGGTGCCAACACCGGCTCGGCAACTACAGTAGCTTCGTCCGGTGGAACACCAATCAACGTCGTTCAATCAGGATCTTTGGTTACATCAGGGGCGGTGGCACCTTCCATCGTATTTCCCAGCGGTGGCTTATCAGCGTCCAACATCAACGGCAGTTTCACAGCCGGAGCCGGTAGCTTTGCCGGTAAATTCAACACGTTTCAAGGCGGCTTCGGAGTGAGCTGGTCATTGCCCAACGCTGGCACGCAAGTAGCAGCAAACCTCCTTTCACTCAAGCACTTCGCTCGGCAGGCGCTTTTGCAAGCCAATCAACAACTGCAGGCTGTGGTTCAATCCGTTCGCAGCGATTCGCTGGATGCACTGGCCGCACGTGCTCAAATCGACAGAGCCGCTTATGCCGTGGCGTCGTCTTCAGAGGCATTGAGGCTTGCCGATGTTCGACTAAAGAATGGTGCCGGTACAAACCTCGAATTCATTCAAGCAGAGCGGGATTATGTCAGCTCTTTGACAGCGCAGGCGCAAGCCATTATTGCGTCGAATCAATCGCAAGCGAAAGTGCTCAGGGACATAGGAGTTATTTCCATCGACACCCTTACTCGCGGCTTCGATCCCAAAAACGGCCTGCCAACATATCGCAAAAAGCCTGGCAACGGAAAGCCGAAGATTAAGAAGCCCTAGCCCGAAAAGAATACTAGCTGTTAAAACGCTGTCGTGACGACTGCTTTTTCACTGGTGTCGAAAAGCTCGCTCACTGGTATTTGCAGGGTAGACCCTTTGAGAGGTTGAGCCTTGAAGTAGACAATACCAGTCGAAGTTGCACCGGGCCATACAACCCGTTTGCCAAATCGCGCTACTTCATTCTCGCGCCGAAGCTCATCACAGCCGTATCTCTCAAGCTTCGGTCCTTTGGCGATCTTCATGTCCTTAACCGTCGGAATGGCGCCAACGGTGAGACCTGATTCGAGTATGGCTTTGAAGTTGCTTTTCTTTATGCAAGGTGGAAATCCAGTGGTGTCCATTTCAGGCACGGGAGAACTGCTCAAATTGCGATTATTTCCAGAAACAAGGACATTGTCGCCATCGAAAATCAGTGGTTCTTTTGTGTCATTAACCACTTTAAGGCGTATACCATACAAACCGTGATCTTGCGGGACAGCGCCAGTATCTACGTTGACCGAAACAGATGTCTGGACCACGGCCGAGAGCGGCTGGGTCTTTTCTGATGAATCCGCTTTCAGATTCCCGATATTGCCAATATCGCCGAGGTCTTTATTTGTTCCGGCATCGCTTCCATTTGTGGAGGTGTTTGTCTTGCCGGAATTATCGTCATGGGGAACATCGGCAGGGGAGATGCCACGCAGCAATGGTGGTTGATATTGGTTATCGACATTGCCGGTCGGCTTTTGCAACTTATCCTCAGGTGACTGCGCAAGCGCAAATTGAGAGGATAAACCAAGCGAAACAGCTAAAATTAAGAATAGGGAAGAAGGTTTCATGACTATCGGGCTACACTTACTCATTGATTTTCGCAGGCGATGACAAGGAAAGCTAGTTTAGCAGCCTACAAAGAGAAATTCCTGAAAAGGTTCTTTTCCACCGGCGGGCAATAATATCCTGGACAGATTTGTAAAGCAGCTACACCTTTGCTTTACAAAGCACAGAGCGCAAAAGTTGCCTCGGCAAGCACATTTTGAGCATGCGGAAAACTAATATGCATAACTGAATCTTGGAATTGTAAGGCTACTTTGGTTTTGCTTTACAAATCTCAGCGCGTGAAAGCCTGGACGGCTAGCGCGTTTTGGGTATGATGGAAAAGTATGTTCATGGCAAGCGAGGCTGGATTTTGTTGCAGCTCGATTTCTTTTGCGCGCGCGGGGGCAGGCGTTCTCAGCAAGGAACGGCTTTGAGTGAGTTTGCACCGGCGCTTTTCCTGGTATTCATTCTTGGTCTCCTCCCTGTTATCGATGCGATTTTCATCGGTATTGATTATGCGTCGGCTCGTTATTTAAATGAATTGCAATTACGTGAAGCTCAAAAGTTGCCACGCTCAAAATGTATTGATGTTAATGGGGCTGTGCTGCAAGGAATTCCCCATCAGTGGCGCCAGAGTTTGTTGGGAGGACTGGTCAGCTCCGATCAATCGGTGGCGACGCAAGTCGATTACAAGCCTGTGCCGTGGCAACCGGTTGGCAGCAATCAAACTGTCGATTTCTGGTTCGTCAATATTTCTACGACGATTTCATTCAGACCATTTCTCAATATCCTGTTCTTTAAAGGCGTGCCTGGTCTTGGAGGTCCAATCACATTTTCGGTCGTAGGGCGGCGCCCCGTCGAAAATAATCGCTTCTTGAACGAATAAACTGCCGGATGTACCGAGATGAAAAATAAAAGAGATAGTGGAAATGCCCTTATTGAGTCGATTGTCGGAGTCGGCATAGTCTTCGTGCCCCTGGTATTGTTTGCAGCAGATCTGGCTGTTATGTTTCATGCCGCGCATGCCAATGAAGAATTCGCAGAGCAATTGGCCCGCCTGTGCGCCACTCTTCCAGACAGAGCAAACGCCGCCAGAGCATGCTCGGATGTGATCAGGCAATATCAACTTCCTGGCAATATCTCAAACCTTGAATTTAGCAATTTAGATTTTGACCTTGGCACTCAAGAAGTGTCACTAACTACTTCTATGGTAGTGTCCATGCCCGTACCGTTTCCAGGTTATTCGCGAGTGACAGTTTCTGCCAACGCGAAACAACCGATTGTTTCAATTCCTGTTCCGCCCTGAGTCATAACAAGTAAGTGAACCATGTCAAAAAGAAAGTTTATTCGTAAAACGTGCGGTACCACTCTTGCGATAGTGGTGGCATGCGCCATGTTGATAATTCTTGCCATCGTGTCCGGCTTTCGGTTGAGCGTCTATTTGGGCAGCTCTCAAGAAATGAAAAATTCCATTGATGCCGGCGCGCTTAATGTGGCCAAGCGCGTCTTCGAATTGAAGACAAACGCTGCTGCTTCAAATTCCAAACAGGGCACTGGCTACGACGATGTCACTGACTCACAGCATATGATTGGATTGGCCAATATCAACAGGGTTTGGGGCAAGGCATATCTAGTCAACGCAAATGCGCAAGCTATGAGCCAGGGAGGATATGGCACCTCCGGTGACTCACCGAATCAAGCCTCGCAAAACGCCAGGACACTGAACGATCAATTGTACGGCGTGATTACTGACAAAGGACTGTTGCACACTTACTTCAACAAACTGCTCGCGAGCAAACCGGCCAAGTTATTGGGACAACGAGGCACCGTCATTGCCGCCGATCAATCCAACTGGGATTCGGCAGCCTTATACCGAGGCGAAGAGTCGAATATTCAGGTAAACGACCTGCAAACAATTCCGTCCGGCGTGGCGCCGAACTTGTACACCCGGTTCAACTCAAGCTGGATGCAGGGATACAATCCGTCTCAGGCGAATGGAAATTACTTCGGTTTTGTCACCTTCCATGCCAATGAAGCATCGCATCTGGTGGCGAATGGCACATTCGATCAATGGAAGAAAGTGCCCGTTTCAAATAATCCCGCCATGACATTGCCCAATGCTTTCAAAGAGTCCGGGCAGATTACCGACCAGCTCCCCCTGGGCGCTACGGCATCGGCAGTCGCCAATCCTATGCGCACTTACGAGCTGACAATTCCCCACTCTTTCGTGGCTGTCAGTTTGACTTCAATGGTCACAGCAAGATTGGATGACGGAAATGGACATGTCACCAATTACTCTCAAACACCCTACTTTGCGGACACAGGTACAATTCAGCCATTTAAGAGCGTCGATCTGGAAAAGAAAGGCTACAAATATCCTCAATCTTTGACGAAGTGGCTGGAGGTGACAGGGTATTTGAGTGGCTATGTGTCGTTGGGAAATGAACTAAAACCGGACAATCTGTGGCAAGCGATCAACGCGTTGCCTGGAGACCACTCGGCGGCAATAGCTGCAATCTTGCAGCGCACAAAAGAGTTCAAACCTGGATATACCCAAAGTCAGTTGCAGCAGTTGCTGCAATCACAAAAACTTCTTAACACCGGATCTGCCACGGTTACCTATTACATCTATCCTAAATACAGCACTCCCGACAATACTGATGCGCAAGTTGCCGTCGGTACTGCCGGTCAGCTTCCCGCCTGGCTTAATACCAGCGCTGCGCCCGAGGGGCAGAGCAAACAGATTGTGAAGGAGACTACGCAAAAGGATCAACCAAATACCGCCTGGAGCAATATCAACGATGGACAATATGAAGTACCGAGAAAACCAAAACCGTCGTGGCCGTTTTATTCAACCGATGCGCATCGCACGGCATTATCCGGGACTCTCTCATGGCAGCCAGGAACCGGCTGGCGTCAGTGCCTTGGCATGCTTAGTATTAATCGAAAGACTGACGTAATTTTCACTGGCTGGCCGTCGCAATCGGCAGGTTATATGGATCAGTTGTTCGGTCCGGTGAAATAACCATGCTGGCGATTAATTACCGACACTTTGCAAGAATCAAGTCAATATCATTCATTTACCGTATGATATTACCGGCTGTCGCATTCATTTCGTACGCATATTTAAATCCAGGCGTTGTTCGCGCCGACGACACTGGTAGCGCAGACCAATCGCAAAAACCGAGCGAAGATTTCCTGGCAAAAGGCACCGACGAGTACCGTCATCGCCAGTACGCAGACGCAGCCAATGATCTGGGAGCTGCTTTGCCGTCTGAATTCAACAACCCGCTGTTGCATTACTACTATGCCAATTGCATGGTCCATCTCAGGCACAAGAATTCAGCGATTCGGGAATACCGCATTGCATATGCTCTTCAACCAGTTGGCACCATTGGAGAATATTGCAAGCTTTGTCTCGATCGATTCGGCATCGATGCAGAAGGAAAAAAATCAAGGGAGCCCAAGGTGGCGCCAAAGAAAGCTGAACCCAACAAACCTGCACCGAATGTTCCAGAGCCTCCTAGTGCTACTGAACTGGCTGCATTAAAGGCAAATCCAAAGGATGGCTCATTGAGTGCGGTCGAACGAGAAAAATCGGTAGAGAATTTGCGTGATTTGATGCAGCAGAAGAAACGGTTGAACGGAGCACCTCTGCCCACACAAGTAGGCACCAATCTCTATGTGCGCAACTATAAAGGAGCGCCTCCAACGACGCCAGCACCTTCCGTCGTGGCGGCAGGAAAACCCGCTACGCCACAGAAGAAGTTCAGTTTGTGGTGGTGGTGAGACAAGAATGGCGAATGCCCTATCTCACTTGTTCAGGCTCGCCTCAGGAACGATTACTGGACAAACATTCTGTGGAACGTGCTGCATCTCGTAGTCTGAAGATCTTGTCTGCGCCGCATCTATCTCTTCCTGGGTAGCATTTACGTCCAGCCCAAGCGTAACGGCAATTGCTTGCGTCTGCAACCGTTCTCGAATTTGTTGGATGACAATCGGATTTGTGTCTTCAGGCAAGCCAATATTCACTGCGATCATTTGCTGGTGAATCGCTTCCAATTGTGCCGGGTTGCTAACATCATTCTCCGTTTGCAAAAGCTCCATCGCCCTGTTCTCTCTTGCCATGCGAATACTGGCAATCTCTTCTTTGGTTTTTGAAGGATCAATATTCGCGCCGATCAAATCAGCTTGCTTGAATCTCTGTTCGGAAATTTTCGCTCTCTCGCTAGACGTTGTGCCCTGAGGAAAGTTGTCGGCAAAATTACGCTCATTGTCCACGAAATTATTGATCTCGCCTCTAGCGTTCTTAATTTCCTCAGCAGTTGCGTATCTGCCCAGCCCGAGCCTGATTGCACTCGCTTGCTTCTGCAAATCAGCCTGAGTCGAATTGACGACATCTTCGGCTGTATATTGCGGCAGGCCCAAATCTAGCGCCTTGGCTTGGAGAGCATATTGACGATATTCCTCATCCGAATAATCTCCTTGCGGGGTTATTCGACTTATCGTCCGATCACGCTCCGCTTTGATAGCAGCCGCATCATCATCACTTAGCGACGGATCAATGTTCTGAAAAATTAGCGATGCATCGCGCTCTCGCTGATTGTGCACTTTGAGCGCTTCGTCAGCAGGAGTATCAGCCGGCAACCTCTCCTGGCGATTGAGATTTTTGTCCGCAATACTGCCGAATTCTACACAGCCACTGGTGGGTTCTTTTTCTGACTTAACAGATGGTACGGCATCTCGCGCTTTCTTATCATCGATTAAAAAGACTTCTGCGTTGCCCTTGTCGTCGTGAAACCACACATAAGACAGCTTTTTGCCCGCTCCCAGGTCGAGTGTATACTCGAGGTCCTGAAGCGTGCCTCTGACATACTGATCTTGTGATCCTCTGCCAGTCAGCTCAAACATTCTTGGATATGGCTCGCCTTTCGCCTTAAGCCTTTCAACATCTTTGAACAAGGACTCAGCACTGTCATATTTGGGTATTGGAGGCAAATCGGCGGGGTCAATCTTCTGACCGAATCGAGTACCATCTCCGCTCTGCATCGAAAGCATAAGCCCGCCAATCTCAAGCGGAGAGAGTTCTTTTAACTCTTCACGTACTCTTTGATGGTCGATTTCCTGGTTTTGTGCTTGCATATAACCGGAGACGGTAGATTCCAGATGAGATCCTTAGAATTCAACTCGAACCTAGTGCGTAATAACTAAGCCAGACGAGGCTTTGATAGATTAACCCTTCAATTTTCAAAAAATCTTTAAAACGCTGTCAGTCCAAAGGAGCGCACCAGTGGTAATCTCCCCACCCTCTGCCGAAAGCCAGTATTGCCAAGCCTTTCGGCGAGGGGCATAATGCCCTAACAAAAAAATGACGCCTTCGTGCTCGGATGCCACCTGAGCACAGATTTAATTGAGCAGCTTAAAGCTGGTTTCCGGATCTGCCGCGCGTTTGCCTAACGCGGCACCGTTTTTGCATTTTCACACTCACCATATTTTGCATCAGAGGTTTTCGTTATGAACACCGTAGAACAAGCATCTCTTGATCTGCCACCAGAGCAAGACGCATCGACTGCAACAGCAGATCAAGACACATCACCAGTGACATCCGATCAATCCTTATCTCCGGATGATCACGATGAAATGAGCCTCACTCCACCAAAAATAAGTGGGTACGATGGTGGCACACACTCCATCCTCAAAGAGCCATCACTCTATCTTTCCATCGCGGTGGTATTCATTGCCACTTCCGTTTGTCTCAGCAAGACTCCAACGATGTTTTGGCTATCGGTATTGGCGATGAGTGCCGTGGCAATTGTGTTCCATCTTCTGGCGGAAAGATTTCTGTTCCGCACCAACCAAGAATATAAATTCTTCAAAGCTCCCTTTGAAGGCGTTTTCGTTGTCACCTTCGGCTCAATTATTCCAGGAGCGTGCCTGCTGGCATATGGCATTTACGCACTCACCACAGCAGTTCGACCAAATCCTTTTGAGGTGTTGGGAAAACTGGCTCTGCTCCTGATCGTTCCCATCTTCAATTTCGCTGTCTGGTCTGGAGTCAGACGCGGCTATCTGATTCGTCCGCGCTACATCGGGTTAATGAACGGCTTTGCGCTTGGACTGTCTTCCTCGTGGACAATAATCTGGGTCAAAACCATGATTGCACATGGCGACACCTCTTGCAAATTCGGATGGATGCTGCTTCTCTGTACCGCTCCCTTCTTGCTTTTCGCAGCAGGCTGCCTCAGCCATGATCTCTGGCATAAAACCGAGACAAACATTCGTCGAATTACAACGACATTTTCCGTTTTGGGATGCGCATTGTCCTTTTTATTTGTATTCACGCCCATGACTCGCACATTCGTTGTGCAATCGCAATTGAACAGTGCCAGATCCGGATCACCGGCAGATCAAGAGAAAGCCATTTCAGCTATAAGATCTATGGCAACAGATGAAGATTTGCGACCGCTAAAGTACCCAGTCACTGGCTTTGCACTGGCAGCCTTGATGATTCCTAATCGCGGGCTGGACGGAAACAACGAAACGGACAGAAATCTCTTCTTCAAAATCACCGGCAAATCATTCTTCGACAGTGACAGCAAGAAAGAGAAGACTTTGGAGGCAGCGCAAACCGCAATCAGTCCACTGGTAGGTGGAATGGCTCCAGGACTGGCCTTGCTCAAATCACAAATCACCGGCAACATCGACGCCACAACATTTTCCAGTGCCGTTGATTGGACTCTCACATTCCACAACTCTAATTCAGGAATCCAGGAAGCCCGCGGGGAAATAGGCTTGCCCAAGAATGCAGCAGTATCACGTGTAACGCTCTGGATTGACGGAGAACCCCGAGAAGCAGCGTTTGCATCCAACTCAAAAGTGCAGGCGGCATATCAATCCGAAACCAGCCAGCGTCGCGATCCACTGCTTGTGACAATGTCTGCACCGGACCGTGTTCTCTTCCAGTGCTTCCCTGTGCCTGCCAACGGCGGTGAAATGAAAATCCGTCTCGGATTCAAGCTGCCGCTTGAAACCACCGACGGCAAGATCTGTTCTTTGGAACTGCCAAAGCTGGTAAGCAGTAATTTCACCCAACCAAAGCGTCATCGCGTCAACATTACCTCGCGAGACGTGCCAGTGAAGAACATCGCCGGAGTAGTGGCGAAAGCGACAAATGATGGCTACTCGCTAAGCGGCATCATCAAGCCTGGCGATAAGAGCAAAACAATCAGCTCTGTGGTTGTGCAGCGCAGCTCGGCACTCACGGAGCTGGCGACTCAGGATTGGTACTCGAAAGAACCTCGATTCATAATCGAACGTGTCAGGGAAATCACAGCCCCAGCACCCAAACATTTGACTGTGGTTGTCGATACTTCGGCTTTGCTCAAACGTAATGCATCACAACTGAAGCAGGCACTCTCAATCATTCCATCCAAACTCAAGCCAATGATTTACTTTGCCGGTGAAGACAACAACGAAAAGGTCCCTGACTCAGACAAGGTCGCCAATGCGGCACATGAGTCTGCTTCTGCGAAAGAACCCGACGCAAAAAATAACAGCGTTGAGGCGCAAGCAATTGCCGATGAGCAAGAAACTGATGCAGCACTTGAAAGCGACGGCATCGGTGAAAACAACAATAGCGAAAGCGAAACGGCCCACGAAGTAGCACCGACGGCAAAATCTCTAGAGCAAGCGTTGACCGCACTAAATGCTAATCTGTTCGTCGGCGGGCAAGACAATGGTCCGGCGTTGCGCGAAGCTCTGGAAGTTGCGGCCGAGCAACCGAATAGCGCCGTGCTCTGGATTCATGGTCCGCAACCGCTCACACAAAGACCGCAGGAATCAACGGCACTGGATCTGGTCAATCGTGTTTCTTTATACGACCTGCAGATTGTGCCCGGACCCAACACAATACTGCCGGCACTGCAGGTAGAGGATGTATCGAACCAAATCACGCATGTAGCAATCAACCATGGATCAACCGCCAATGATCTGAAAAAACTTGTCTCTGGTTGGGAAAAAGGAATAAAGACACTGGCGATACTGAAAACGATATCAACAAAACGTCCTCAGACAGCCATTGTTACTGACCGCTCGATCTCAGCGCAAGTGACCGCTCTCTGGGCAAGTGAGGAAGTGGCGAGACTGGTGGCAAACGGACAAGAACAGCAAGCGATCAAACTCGCATCCAACTATCGTCTTGTCAGCCCGGTCAGCGGATCAGTCGTATTGGAGAACTCGAGACAATACAAAGCCAACAAACTTGATCCAGGCGAATACAAAGGTGGTCTGCCCTATGGCGCACCATCAGGAGGGTCCGGGCTCGTCGGTGCGCCAGTCGATCCGCGATATGGACAATCGAACGAAGTAGGACAACTTGCTGACTTTGGCTACGACACTGCTCGTGACATTGTCCGCATCGTGACTTTACTGTCATCGCTCATCTCGTTGATCATAGCCATCACTTTCCTTCGGGGGCAAAAATCGCTAACGCGGCTGGTTATCGCAAAAGCGGCTGTCCTGGTTCTTGTCGTACCTACCATGATTCACATGATAGGCACATTCGCCATCAACAACTTTGGAGGGCTCGGAGGAGGCCTGTAATAATCACCAGCAGAGATTTATATAGATCTCGACTGCCTCATATCACGGAGATGATTGCTTTAATCAAGCAGTCATCTCTGCTTGTGCGACAATTCTTCGTCGTTTACTTCTGGTGCCCAGCAGACTTAACTGCTGAGGACTCGATATCGATTTTGAATCACACCGGCGCTGAGCTGCCTGGTAGCAAGCAACTCTAGGCGCAATTGAACCTTTCGATCTCCAAACATCGGCAAACCCGCGCCAAGAAGATGCGGATAGATACTGACGAGCATCTCATCGATAGCTTGGGCTTCTGCAAACCTTCCATTGGTTTCGGCACCGCCGGACAAGACGGCATTAGTAAAACCAGCGGCTTGAATCTGTCGTTTGATTTCTCCAGCATTTCCGCTTACAAACTTGATGGCTGGATCGTTTGACCCTTCAAGATTACCCCTGGACGAGCAGACAAATGTGGTCGCATCTTTGATCGGATAAATGATGTCTTTGAACTGTTGAAAGGTTATGCTGCCGACAATCACGCATCCAGCCTTTTTCACTTCTTCTGCAAATATCTGTTCATCTTCCTCAGTCACCCAGCTCGAATCACCGTCCAATTTGGAGATGAAACCGTCCAGGCTGATGGCAGGATAGAATAAGATTTTCACAGGTCACATGAACTTATTTAGCATTTTACTCAGGCTAAAGCCATACGGCATCTCACTTGAAGTGGTTTCCGGAGACAAAATGCTTGTTTCCACCAGCGCCTTGAGTTCTGAGCGAAACAGCGAGTAAAGATACTCTTTGTCTCTGGTGAAAAACTGGTCATCAACTGAAAACACTCCGCAAAACTCTCCTTCGTGAATGAAAGCAAGCGCTGTCGAAGAAGTCGAGCGCAACGAAATTGCCAGGCAAGCTGTCATCTTTTTTTCTTGAAGCCATCCACATATGTAGTCAAAGTAGGAGCGCTCATCATAAGAGTCTGCGCGCGTAACGGGAAATCCAAGGAATAATGACGACATGGATAGCAAAATATCACTCGAAACAGCATAAATACTCGCTTCAGTCCCAGACAGCGAGAGTTCCCAAAGCATCAGGTACACAGAAATCTCAGTGGTCTCTGTATTCGGCTTTTCCTTAGAGGTATAAAACCCTCCCACCGCTCTTCCTCTGTACAAGAGCATTGCCGAACGCGACAACTTTTTCCGGGACGAAGCCTTAAGAATGCCGGTAAAGGAGCTATTCTCAAGTTCAAAAACAAATTTACCTATGCCTCTTTCTGCGACATCCACAATCAAGGGCTCATTTCCCGCGCTAGCCGGCGGCAGAAGATCGGTCGCGCGCCGCGCCCGAAATGACGGACTAAAATTTACGAGATGTTTTGGCTCTTCGTTTGACACTTAAACGCTCAACACGATTTATTTGGCCCCCGATCCATCTCAATTATGCCGCAAAAACTTTCTGACGAGCGTGCTTTGCCTAGCGCCAGTCGGGCGCCAACCATAAATACCCGCCGCCCTGGAAGCTTCCACTCCCTAATTCTTGGCTACCGCCCGTTATCCCTATGTGGTCAGTAGGTCAGGGTTTCAAGAGAGCAAAGACTAATGTATACGTCGAGAACAAGGAAAGGCAGCTATCTTATGGCTTTGAGCATCATGTTAATGATCTCCCAGGTGGGCGCCCTTCCCGTCAGCGCGCAAGTGCTCAGCGACGTATTCTCTTCGGGCAACGACCCGGCCGCCGCCCAATCCACGCCAGCCGATAGGCGCCTAAATGGAGCGATCAGCATCTCTCAAAATGAATGGGAAAGGGAGTTTGGTCTGGGCAAGCAGGCATTGAAGGAAGGCTCATTAGATGAAGCGGAAAAACATTTCCTGGAAGCATCCAGAGCGCTGAAAAAAGAGGGCGTGCACGACGAGCGGCTGATCAAAGTGAGAAATCTTCTTGGTCAAACTTATCTGCGCGAAGATAAATTTCTAGATGCGATGGACGCCTTCACTCTCGCTCAGCAAACAGCCAGGGAAGCTGGAAAAGAGCAGACAGTCGAACATGCGGCAACGCTGGACGGAATAGCTAATCTAATGAAGACTCAGGGACAATTCAAAAAAGCTGAGGAAATCTATAAAAATGCAATCTCATTGCGCGAAAGTTTGCAGGGAAAAGAATCTCCTGCTCTGGCGCAGTCCTACTTAGAATTGGCAGAGTTGTACAGGAAAGAAAAACTGTTTAGCGAAGCAGAATCGACTTATAAACTGGCGCTCAATACAATTGACAGCGCCAAAGAAGTACCGGATCTTACAAAGGCTTATTTTATCGAGCGAGCCGGAATGCTTTTCGCCGACCAGGGCAAATTCTCAGAAGCCGGTAAATGCTTTACAGTAGCGCTTGGCTTAAAGGACAAACACAGTATTCTTGATACCAAGGGCGATGCCAGAAAGTTGGGCACCATTTATTATCGCTGCCTGGACGGAATGCCGAACAGCGCTCGCACTTTCGAGCGTGGAATAGAATTAGAACGCATGCAAGTTAAAGACGCAGTTGCTGCCGTTACTTTAACCGCGCAGGTCTATGGACCGGACTGGTATCTTCTCAAGGCAGAAGTGACAATTCAAAACCAGGGCAAAACTCCGATCACAGCGCTGCACGAGCAGCCTTCTCTGTCGATAGAAGAACCGAAACTGAATCGGCTCCTGCCTCTGGATTCGCAAGCAATTAGTGCAGAACTGACTAAGCGCGGGCAACGAGCATTCGACAGACTCTGGCACTCAGCAGATTACGCCTACAACACCACTTACAATGTGGGTACAGCGCAAACAGCAGCACTAACACCCTTTGGACCGGCTGTCTATAATACTAATTACGCCTGGGCGACTTTCACTCCTGACTGGGAAGCCAGGGCAGTAGCCAGAAATGCCGCATTTGCAACGCTGGCACAAGCAGAAAATGAAAGCACCTTTGTGGTCGACAGTCGCCCGGCACAGCTGACGATTGAACCCGGTCAGGCAGCGACATTTGTCATCTATTACCCCTATAAGAAATTCGACACTGCAACACTTCGCCTCGGACTGGGCAACGCCGTTCTCGAATTTCCGTTTACGAAGAACAGTGGCTAAGAGCAGCGGCAGCTTCCAATATGAACTATGCGAGATTAGGCGGCTCTGTTCGCATTTTCTTGACTTGATAGAAGAGCGGCAGCCACTGTGACGATCATGTGACATCTTTCGCAGTATGTTGGGGCGCACAACACACGCATTGCTTTAAAAGCGTCTAGACCAGATGCAACTCACTTGTGTGAGGAGATTACTATGCCCACTAAAGATTCAGTCCCTGCGCTCAGCGTCGGCGACACGGGAAGTGCTGCCCACGATGCCGCCACGGGCGGTGCGTCCGACGACACCAGTCATGCATTACAATTACATGAAGATGCATACGCCGGCCAAGGTAACAGAAATTCGCCATCCGTCGGCACTGACACAACTCAATCGGCTGACACTAAAGCGCCTCACCACTGGTATGACGGCACAGCCTTGATGTTTGAGGGTGCAATTGATGAGGCTGTGCATCATCCAATGCGAGTGCTGGAATATGCTGCCGGTGGTCTTGCGGCAACCGCGGCTGTAGCTGTCGGAGTTGCCTTGCTTCCTGAATTGGCGGTAGTGGCAGGCGTTGCAGGCATCGCGGGGGCAGCCGCAGGCGGCATAACTTTGCTTGCCAATGCCCCTAAATGGGGACGAGAAATGGCAATTGTTGCCAATCCGGATCAAGTTGACGACAAAACATATCAGGCAGCCAAGAACGATCTGCTGGCAGCGGGAGGTAGAGGCACTGACCTGGCTGCCGGGCTATTGGGAGCCATTAGCCCTTTAGGCGTATCGGCAATCGCAGGCACCGAGCTTCGCATCGGAGCAGCTACAGTTAATGAAGCAATTCCCGGTGCTCCGGAGCTGCCACAACTAATGGCGCCCGTCGATGCAGTACCGAGTGTCCCACAGTTGCCTGCACCGGAAGGGGAATTGATGCCCAATCCGATTCAGCAGGTTTCAGCAGTTACGGGTGGGGACGCAGTTCCAGTCAAGACGGACAGCGAGCTGATTGCTGACTATTTTGCCAAGGGTAACCAGGTGAAGGTACTGCCGCCTGGAGATGAACAGGTCCCAACATTTTCCCCACGCGTTAGAGGCGTAGATGTCGGTCCGGGAAATAGCGGTGGCTATTGGATACGGCCAACAACGTGGGGCGGACTGGGCCATCATACCGCCAAGATATATTGAAAAAACCAAACCCAGGATCTGTAATTCCAGCCGGTGCAATCCTTTGCGCCGCTTGGCCCGGAGATGAAATTTGGCGTTTATTGGTTCGATCCGTTACCAGCCAACATTAAATTGGAAAGCTCCCTATAAGGGCCGAGATTTAATTTTTTTGGAGACCTGGGAGGCAAAATTCAATGCGTGGGAGAAAGGTTGAAGTACTGGAAGTACCAGTACTTGCTTCGCATATAGAGACAATGCGTCTAATTGCTGAAAAACGCATGATTAGCGTCGACAGACTGGCATCAGAGATGATTGCCAAAGAAATTCAGTTGCAGCGCAAATTGGTTGATGCGTTCGACAAAAAAGTATCGCACACTGAATCGGATGCAAAAACGCCCGCAAGTCCTTCGAAAGTTCACGCACCAACTCTGAAAACATCGCCCCCGGCCAAGCGAAAAGACACTCTTTTACAGCGTATCGGAATTCAGATCAAGAAAAAACGCTTAGAGATGGGGCTGAGCCAAATTGAACTGAGCAAGAAAGCCGGCTTCAGCCGAGCTTTTATTGTAGATATTGAAAGCGGAAATCGAAGTATGGGTTTGGACAATCTTTACCAGCTGGCTTCAGCTTTAGATATGGAAGGCTCCTATCTTGTACAACTGGCCGAACAGTGTGCGGAAAGCTCTTCTTGAAATACTGAGGTTTTTCAAAAATCACAGATCCAACTTATAGCGCTGAGCAAATTTTGTCAGTTTTTGCAGTTCTCTCTTTTCATTTAGGGCTCTGAGCACTGCCGAATAATCTTTTACTATCTCAGGTGCCTGTGAACCCTGCCAATGTCCATATCGGTAATAGAAGGGCATCGCTTCTTTAAAAGCCTTGAATGCTTTGCCATACTCCTCGGCCGCCTCGTCAGGTTTGCCTGCTTTTGTCGCTTTTTCGGCCATAGCCAGGTGGCACTTACCAATATGCTGCCAGTTTTCCGTTAGAAGCGTTTCGTCCCGCAGAGCACCGTTGCTATCACCGCGCGCTTTATCTTGAGCAATTCGCTCTTTGTAGGAAGCCACACCAAACTCCAATAGCGGAGCGGCTTTTTCGTACTGACCGGAATTGAAAAAATCGAATGACTTGCTATCGAGCGTTTGCGGATCCGTTGGATCGGGATAAAATGACTTGTTTGCAGTAACGACGGTCAATATTGCAAGCGTGCCGAAAATGCTTACAATCATGAATGCATACATAGCAACCTGGCGCGCAAAGCTAACCTTTTCATCCGGCGCTCTCATCTGTCGAGGTGGTGCCTTGACTGTTACTTTTACTCCGTCTCGCACTTTGCGCAAGTCGCGAAGCAGATCGTCGGCGCTCTGATAGCGGTGCTCCGGCTGCCGCTCCAGACAATGCATGACGATATTTTCCAAATCTTTTGGAATATTGTATTGTCGATTCAACTTGGAGATCGCAATGGGCTCTTCATTGATGTGCTTCAAAATGATTTTGATTGGATTCTCGGCAGCATATGGTTGCACACCGGTCAAAGCCTCATACATCAAACATCCCAGAGAGTAGATGTCGGAGCGCCTGTCTTGCATATTGCCCTGGCACTGCTCAGGAGACATATAAAGCGGGCTGCCGAAAATGTCGCCTGTCTGAGTGAGATTTTCATGCGCCTTTTGCTCCGAAGGCAAAATTTTTGCAATACCAAAATCGAGAAGCTTGACGTGCTCTATGTTGTGCTCATGTTTTTCAACAATGATATTGCTTGGTTTTATATCTCTATGAATTACGCCTTTCATGTGCGCATTGGCAATTGCCTCTGCTGCCTGAATGAAGATATCGAGCGCTCGCGGCACGTCTAAAAATCCCTCATTCTTCAATATCTTCTCGAGAGTATCACCATCCAGATAGTCCATTACAAGGTAAGGTGAACCACTCTGAGCCAAGCCAAAACCGTAGACGGCTGCCAGATTTGCATGAGTCAGACCGCTAGCCGCTTCTGCTTCCTGCTCAAAGCGCTTAACGGAGACCTTATCCTGGACAAACTGGCTATTCAGTACCTTTACGGCGAATTCCTTATCCAGTGCGCGGTCTTTTACTTTGTAAACCGAGCCCATGCCGCCGGTGCCTATCAGCGACAAAACCTCATAGCGCTCCCCCAAATCAGGAAAGTCCGGATGGGCTGACGGCTTTGCAGAGTCGCTTTCCTTCGTCTCGCCAACTGTCTCCGGCTTGTCAGCCTTACTCACATGGGCATTGCCCAACTCGGCCGCCGATGACTGACCGACTGAAGCTGGCTTTTCGACGGAGTCGGTCGGTCCCACTACGAGTTCCGGCTCAACCAACTTCTGTTTTTCTATTTCTTTGAAACCTTCAGAACTCATGGGCTCTTGCGTCGCAGAATATAGTTCACTCTATATACATACCATTGAATGAGCGCCAAGATTGAACTGAACGAGCAAGTATTTTCAGGGCAACCAAACAGAAATTCTTCGCCTTCTTCTTAGTTTAGTGAGTTCTCTTATTCGACATAGAGAAGCGTCTTGCTGCTTCCATTGCATCCGGATCTTGCGAACCTCTGGCAATTCTCAATGCCGTGGCCGCCTTCTGATACCAGACCTCCGATTGCTTCTGATTGTTCATCTTCCTATAGACATCAGCCAGATTCAATGCGGTCATTCCATACAACTCATTATGATTTCCATAAACTGAATGCAAAATCGCCAGTGAATGTTGAAAGTGCCTTTGAGCTTGTTCAAACTTGTTTTGGCAATATTCCGCAGAGGCCAAATTGTTTAACGCCACTGCAATTTCTGGAGAAATTGAGCCATAACATTCCTCCAAGCTAGGAATTGCCTGCTGCGCATATAGCGCAGCCACATCGTAGCGTTTCAATAAATAGTTTAATTCGCCGACCTTCAGATAAGTAGCTCCCAAGAGATTCTCAGGGAAGTCGATGCTTTGCATCGTGACAAGCATTGCTCGAAGTGCTTCGTCTTCCTGGGAAAATTTTTCTTGCTTTTCGTATAACTCGGCCAAGAGTTCGAGTGAAAAGATTTGCTTATAGACACTTGCGCCTGTAGAGGCAAGGCAGCCACGAATGGTCAGCTCTGCCCGCGAATACTCGTTTTTGTCCAACGCATCTTCTGCCGATTCATACAGCTTTTCCCAATTTTGCACGTGCGTCGGAGCGAAACCGAGGGCGAGAGAATTGCTCGCAAGAAGCAGTTGTGCAGACAAAATAACAGCGGTAAATAAACGTGACATTGCCTGTACCTCTCTAGCTCCTCACTTCTCCAGGTCTTTCCAGAAGAGCCATGGCACGCCCGAATAGTTCTTGAGCCTCGTCTTCACGGTTGTGATGCTGATAAAGGGCACCCAAATTGTGAAGGGTTGCCGCCATCTCTGCGCTCTTTTCTATAGGAGCTTTTTCTGTAATTAAAAGCGCCCTACTGAGCAGCTCTTCAGATTTCTGCCATTCTCCGCATCTGGCATAGACGCCGGCCAGGTCGTTTAAGCAACGAGCAACCACAGAACTGTTCGGACCCCTCAATTTTTCAACAACGACAAGTGCATGTTCGTACAATTCTTTCGCTTGATCTGATTCTCCCTGCTCGAAATACTCAGTTGCAATGTGAGCCAGCGCATCTTCCTCCGGAAAATGCCCGCTTTCGTCTGGCAAGTCCGTCTCAAGCATCAAAGTTTGTTCGAAGAAATGCTCGAATTCACTGTATTTGCGTTGCGCAGACAGACTGTGCATAAGTTTTTTCAAAGTCTTCAAAACTTGAGCTTTCGGCATGCCGAATTTATTGGCATCGCTGAGAGTGTCTTTGTATTTGCGTTCGGCATCAGCATAATTCTTCTTTTCCATTGCCATATCGCCGATCATGATATCGTACATCAAATGCTGCTGCCGCGGCGTGGAGGTCATTGCCAGAGGGTTATCGTCAAGCTTCTCCATCTCGTGATCGATCATTCGTTCTTGTGCCAGCCGATGTTGATCCTCAGTTCCATATTGATGATCATAAACCGGCTCATTGGCAATCACAGAGTTAGGTCGCTCACCAGGGTAGTAGTAGTGCCAGAAGTTAGCGGCGTGATGCTCAACGCGTGATTGATGATCATCATGCTTCTGGTGACAATCCAGAAAGTCGCAATGGGCTTGCTTCTCCCTCTCCTCTAAATGTCCATGGAGATTCTGCAGTCTCTCCTTTTCCGGATCGTAGAGAATCTTTTCTCTTATTTGTTGGAGCAACTTCTCAAGATTTAGCATTCCGTTCACCTGGTCGCAGCTACTCGTATTGTGGAGCGGCAGCACTTGTGGCACATCATCTTTTGTGTTTATCAGGCGGGCTCCCGCGCTCAGACTATAGGATGATTGGGTCTCGCTGCACAATTGAAA
This sequence comes from uncultured Candidatus Obscuribacterales bacterium, assembly GCA_964531315.1. Classification (GTDB taxonomy): domain Bacteria; phylum Cyanobacteriota; class Vampirovibrionia; order Obscuribacterales; family Obscuribacteraceae; genus QKMZ01. The sequence goes on from CAZHEZ010000020.1 coordinate 20,389, forward strand.
AATCAAGGTTCAACCACCTGTCGTAGCAGAAGAAATGGTTGGAGAGCGCAAAATCATCAAATGATGCACATACGGATGCTTACAATAGGGGATTTTCTATCGATCATCCTTAAGTATGATGGACTGGTGTCCAGCGGCTCGGGCTCAGCCATTTGCCCAAAATCGGCAATTTCACCGCATGAGAAACTCCGACCTTTCTCACCCTACCAGCGTCTTAGCGTTCACTCTTAATAGGGAGCACATCCGCCCCATTGGGCCGAGGTATTTATGTGCTTGAGACCGGATAATTAAAGGGTGAACCAGAGTGATTCCACCGCATCGAGAGGGAAGCAAAGCCAAATGGCTTACTGGAACCACTAAATTTATATGGCCTTCTTTTCCTTGCTCGGAAAAGTACGTTTTCCTTAATTCGAGCAGTCCAATAACTTCGTAGCCGGGGTAAAGACCCTGAAGCTTTGGCGCCAGAAGGAAGGTAGTCTCTCATGCACAGTTTCGAAGATTCCTGGAGTCCAATTCGCTCTCACGAGCAGATACCTCGCCTATCGGAGGAATCGGAGCTTACCTTGCATCGATTGCAAGCTAAACCCACCGGTAAGCTATCAGGATGGCTCTCCAATTTGATTGACGAAAACCACCCGGATGAAGAACAGACACGTGTTGATACCTGGCTGCCCAAGCGGTACACATTGATCGAAGCATCAGCACGTGCATGGATAGACGCATTTTTCGCCGAGCTGAATAAATTTGTTTGGGAAGTTAACAACAGCACGGCATCAGAAAAGCTAACGATCGCCATTGAAACTCCGAAATCGACAATTGAATTAAGGTGCAGGCGCGATCCTTCATCGGAGCCTTACAAATTCACTTGTTATCAGGGACACCTGGCCACTCAAGATTGGGCTATCCTTATACGAAGCTATTATGAATCACTGCAAGTGTTTATTATGCGCAGTGATATTCTCCTTGCTCTCGAGTTCGACCAGCTGAGCACCAACGACTTAAAGCCAGTCGCGGAGTTTCGTGCCGCTGTCAATGGCGATGTTGTTCAATGGGCATTGGCGGGCATGCCTGTGAGCCACGAGGCAATCCCGGCCATGGCACGTGAGCTTTTCGAGGACTTTATCAATGTCGCATTGGGCAAAATAAAAGAGTCGGATTTGTTTTTGCCGGCTCAGACGAAAACCTCCGATACAGAAGTCTCATCTCAGGAAAAGAAAGATCAGCTGCTGGCTTTAGTGAATGACCTGTATATGTGGCGAACCCGGGATATCGTCTCTAAAGCAATTAACCGAGACTTGGATGCTCTTACGAAGTTAAGCATCCAACCTAAATTGAAGCTCTCACGTGATGCAAAGTTCAAGTTGCTTCATTGCCAGTTCATTGATCTGCAAGCAAGCTGGAACACTCTTCTGGCATCCCTGCAAAGCATTTGCGGTGACATCTGCTCGACCAATGAAGGCTTGCAAAATGAATCGATTTCGCAAGTATCCACAGTAAGCGAACTGTAATCGGAGTATTAGCGATGCCCTTCACAGAAAAGCAACTTGCCCATATCGCGTCTGAGGTGTTTGCCTGCTCACATTATCCGATGATTATCACTGACCGCACCGGCATAATCGTCGCAGCCAACCGTGCCTTCAGCCTAACATCCGGTTGGCAAACAAGTGAGATTATTGGACGAAATATGAGCACTATTCACTCCGAAAAACATGACGACGCTTTTTACAAAGTCATATGGGACAAACTTGCCAAAGATGGTTCTTGGGCTGGAGAAATCTGCAACAAAGCCAAAGATGGGCATGAGTTCCGCGAATGCCTTGCGATTATGGCCATTCATGATGAACGATCTGCAACCACTAACTACATCGCCGTGTATTGCGATGTTACCAAATACCTTTCGCGATCGAATTCGATAAGCAATACCGATCGATCTGATAGCCTGACGGGACTTCTCAATCAAGAAAACATCGTTAAGATGCTCAATTCTCAAATCAGCGGACGGAATCACAACACTGTGTGTGCTATTCTCTTTCTGGATTTTGGTCACCTGCATTCTATAAAAGAAATTTATGGCAACAATATTGGGGATCAGCTTCTGCTTGCAGTCTCACAAAGGATATCAGCATGCCTGAGGTCAATCGACTCAATTGGTCGATGGTCCGATGATGGTTTTGTAATTGTTTTACCTGATTGCTCAAATGAAATTGCCGAGAGAGTGGCGAAGCGCGTACTCAAATCAGTTAGTCTTCAGTACCACATAGAACAACATTCACTGACCGTCAATTTCCGCATCGGCATCTCCATTTACCCATGGCACGGAGATGAACCAGAGCTATTAATTCAAAATGCATGCAAGGCGATGGTCGAAATCGCGGATCAGCAGCATAAGAGAATTGAGATTTACAGCGGCCGCACTTAGCAGTGAGGGCTTCGTCATTTGAGCAATCAGTTGAAGTTATTCAGCTAATCGTGCGACTGCCGCCCTATGGTGGAGTCTGTAAAATATTTTGTGTCAAAGGGTCATAGGACAAGCGGCTGATAAGCAACTAGAAAGGAGCCGCAATGACCACAAAGAATAATCAAAAACGAGATCTCCTTGATGAGCTGATTCGAGAGCATCTAGCGGCAGGCAAGCATCCTCGTGAGTTGTTGGAGGAGGGGGGACTCTTAAAGCAGCTCACCAAACAGCTCGTGCAGAAGTGCCTCGAGGCCGAGATGGACACACACCTGGGATACGAGAAAGGTGAGCAAGCGGGAAAGAGTGCGGAAAATCGCCGCAATGGTTACAGCAAGAAGACGCTTCAATCCGAACAAGGTGAGGTTTCGATAGGTGTGCCGCGCGACCGGAAAGGTGAATTTGAACCGCAAATCGTGGCTAAGCATCAGACCCGGCTGGCTGGGCTAGATGGCAAAGTGCTTGCACTCTACGCTCGCGGCATGACAGTCCGGGACATCCAGGCGCAACTGGAAGAGATGTACGGTGTTGAGATTTCGCCGGCATTGATTTCAAACGTCACGAATGCCGTCCTGGAAGACGTTAAAGCCTGGCAGAATCGCCCACTCGATGAGGTTTACCCAATAGTGTGGTTTGACGCCCTTCAGGTCAAAGTACGGCATGAACAGCGCGTCATAAACAAAGCCATATACCTTGCCCTCGCTGTTAATCTCTCCGGGCAAAAGGAGTTGCTAGGAATCTGGGTCTCTCAGAATGAAGGAGCGAAGTTTTGGCTCTCCATTTTTACCGAGCTCAAGAACCGAGGGCTGAAGGATGTTCTCATCGCCTGCGTCGACGGTCTGACCGGATTAGATGAGGCGCTGGTTGCCGCGTTTCCGGACGTCATGGTGCAAACCTGCATCGTTCACATGGTGCGCAATTCTACAAAATTCGTCTCATTCAAAGATCGCAAAGAGCTCTGTGCAGACCTCAAAACCATTTACCGGGCCCTCGACGAGAAAGAGGCACTCGAAAACCTTGATGCCTTCTGTCAGAAGTGGGATAAGAAGTATTCGATGATTGGCAAGTCCTGGCGCATGCACTGGGACAAGATCATACCAATGTTTCTTTTTCCGGAAGAAATTCGTCGCACCATATACACTACCAACGCCATCGAGTCGATGAATATGACTCTACGCAAAGCAAGCCGGAATCACAGAATATTTCCAGATGATGACTCCGCGATCAAGGTCATGTACCTTGCAGCACGGAACATCTCCAAGAAGTGGACAATGCCAATAAGGAACTGGGGTATCGCCTTGAATTGGTTCGCCGTCGAGTTTAAAGGAAGGGTACCGCTTGCCTAGTCCCTTGACACAAAACTATTGACAGTCCCCTATGGTGAAGTAAAAGGTCGCTCCTTTGTCAATGGCACCTTCTGCCCAGACTCTTCCATTGTGTCGTCCTATTATTCGCTTGACTATGGAAAGTCCGATACCGACACCTTCGAATTCGCTGAAGCTATGCAGGCGTTGAAATACACCGAACAGTTTGTTGGCATATTCCATATCAAAACCGGCACCATTATCTCGCACGAAGTAGACTAGCTCGCCGTCCTTCTCCGCGCAACCGACTTCGATTAATGCTTTCTCGCGCCGTGACGTAAACTTCCAGGCATTGCGCAACAAATTTTGCAGAACAATGAGTAATAAGGGACTATCCCCCTGGCAGTGCATTTCCTTTTGTATTCTCACTTCAACACTGCGATGTTCGGGCTGCTGCCTTAGCTCATCGATTGTGAAGTCCGCCATTTCAGTGAGATCGCACCACTCATATTTCATCTGAGTCCGACCGATGCGCGACAGTTTTAGGAGCTCATCTATGAGCAAGGACATCCTCTCGGCCGCTGCACTTATTCGCCGCAAACAATCCTTTCCGTCTTCATCAAGATTTTTGCCGTGTTCTTCCAGAACAATGCGGCTGAATCCTGACAATGAACGTAGAGGCGCCCGCAAATCATGGGATACGGAATATGAAAAAGCCTCGAGTTCCTTATTGGCTGCTTCCAGCTGCGCTGTACGCTCTATTACGCGCTGCTCCAGCTGTCCATTGAGTTCGCGAATTATCGCCTCGTGCTGCTTTTGTTCTGTAATGTCTCTATAGATGATCGAAATGCCTGTAGGCCTGCCATTTTCATCATTGATGGGAGAAGCAGATACAGACATCGCCACAACCGTCCCATCTATCCTGCGCCGAAAAGCCTCAAATGGTTTCTCATATTCGTTGCGCCGAATGGATTCCATCCTCGCCTCCGCCTCCTCCAATCGTTCTGGCGGAACAACCAGAGTCTGAATTTCCTTTCCGACCGCCTCCTCTTTGCTGTAGCCGAAAAGTCTTTCAGCAGACTTATTCCAGCTTTCTATCACACCTTCAAGCGTCGTACCGACGATGGCATCCTCCGACGACTCGACGATCATCGATAAACGTGACATGAGCGCGGCTGCCCCCACTATTTTGGACAGGTCTGTAAACACCGCGGCAATACACGCACTTGTTCCGACTTTAAGCGGGTTCGTAGAGCATTGCACCGGTATGATACTGTCCCCCTCCGCCTTCATACCGAGTTGACTTTGAACAGGTGTTAGAAGACTCGCCGACAGCACTTCTTCAAATGAAGACTGATCCTTTTCCGCGATAAACTCCTGTAATTTGAACCCGATTACCTGTTCCGTCTCCACTTTAAGCAACTTAGCAAAGCTTGCATTGCAATAAATAATTGTTCCATCAGAAGTACAAGTGACGGCCCCCTCGGACATTACTTCAACCATCAATCTATACGGCTCTACTGCGCACTTCAAAATGACCGTCAGATCGTCATTCGGACCGAGCACTATAGGATTATCCATCGCCTCGACGCGGCTGGCACTCAATGCCTCCTGAGCTGACTGCAGACGGGCTCTCAAGTCCAGGACCTCCATCTGAAGCTCGTGCTTAGTCCTTGCTAGCATTGACGACCCTTGCTGAAATCGGTGGTTCATTGAGAAGCAGCCAGTACATTCCAGTTCGAATGACGGCATCGTTAAAAAGAGTAAAGTCGATGGGCTTGCGAATATAGCTGTTGCAGCCGTTGGCATAGCTATTAATAATGTCCTCTTCCTCTGCTGAAGAGGTAAGAATTACAACCGGAATGAGCTTTGTTATCTGGTTTTGACGTATTCGTTTGAGGACCTCAATGCCATTCAGCTTCGGCAGTTTGATATCGAGCATGATCAATGCCGGGAGATCATTCTGTAGCTTACCACCGTCGCTATCCAAAGCAGTCAACCAGCTAAGTGCTTCCAGCCCATCATGGACATGCACGACATGATTGGCGATATTGCATCTTCTCATAGCACGCTTTGTGAGCTCAGCATCGTCGTCGTTGTCTTCGACCAGCAGTATTAATTTAGGCTTGATCATTGTGGCTTCCGCCTCTGGCTAGATCATTACATTCTAATCAAACCACTATTACCAAACATGCAAATCGTCCATTCGTCTGACCACAATCATCAACAGGACTATTTTTGCCAAACACATATCGCAACATTTGGCTATTGAAGCGCATTCACACAGGTGAATTCAAAATGCTTCTCGCGAAACAGCGCCACACATGCATCCACTGCAAATGGATCATAAAGAGTGCCACGACCGCGCAGAATCTCCTGAAGAGCGACATCAATGCCCAGTCCAGCCCGGTAAGGTCGATGCGAAGCCATAGCCTCTACAACATCAGCGACGGAAATTATCTTCGTCTCAAGCAGAATTTCACCGTCTTTCAACCCCCTGGGATAACCAGAACCGTCCAGACGCTCATGGTGCTGCCAGACAATGTCTGCGATTGGCCAGGGAAACGCTACACCTTTCAAAATATCATAACCAGCCTGTGCATGAGTCTTGATCAATTCGAATTCAATATTGCTGAGCTTGGACGGTTTAGCCAGGATTTCTGCCGGAATATGAATCTTACCGATGTCGTGGACAACACCGGCCAAATGAATGCCGTGAATTCGTTCTTGAGATAGTCCCATTTCAATGGCAATACGGCTGGCTAATTCTGCCACACGCTGCTGATGCCCAGAGGTGTAGGGATCTCTCATTTCTGTAGTGGCAGCAAGCGCTTGCAGCGCCTCTTCCAGGCTCTGCCGAAGCTTTCTTTGATAATCCAGAGAATCTCGTTGAGCTGTATTTCGCTCTTCTCGAAGCCTCAAATTCAGGATACCGAAGGATATGTCGGCAGAAAGCTCTTCCAATATGCTGATCTCATGATCGGTAAGCCTGCCTGTGTTCCTGTTGTAAATTTTCAGCTCCCTATGATCACCGTTTGATCCGCTAGAATCTGAACGCAAGAGCAAGCACACGCTTTGCCTCATGTCCGGCTCAATGGTTTGAATGGCTGCGTCATTGCTGATTGGAGGGGATTCGTAATATTCGAGGTAATCACGCACCTTGACTCCCGATACTCTTCTTTGGGTGTTCGATTCAGCTTTCAATCGAGTTGATAGGTTGCCTTCAGGCATTTTGCTCGATTCAGCCCAGGACAGAGAGTAGCCGCCATCTCCTTCGATTGCCTGACAAACATCATTCAAGAGCTGTTCTTCATTTTCCGCTCGTGCCACTATTTCATTGCATTTGCTCAAGGCTTTGAGCGCATGATTAAGCCTGCGCAGGTCTTCTTGTTGACGTTTCAATTCAGTGATATCAGTCATTGTGCCGACATAGGACGTGGTCCGCCCCTGGGCATCCTTGGATGCCATTGCCAGAGTAAGAATCCATCGAAATTCACCATGCTTCTGCAATATACGATGCTCTGCTTCATAAGGAGCGTCAGTCTTGATTGCCGATAGCAATCCGTCCAGAAAAGATTGTCTATCGTCCGGGTGGAAGGACCTCATCCAGCCGGTGCCATCCAATTCACCTAGAGAGAGTCCCAAGATCTCGCAACCCGTGTTGTTCAAGTAAATTGTTTCAGCAGTCAATGACAACATTATGATTCCAACTTGCGAAACCTTCGCCAGTGTTCTAAACAACTCTTCGCTGCCACGCAACTGCTCTTCTGCCACTCTGCGCGCGCGTTTGTTGTCCGCTTCGATAAGCTCGCGGCGAATGGCCGGCACCAGTCGATACAGATTGCTCTTCATTACATAATCCTGCGCTCCAGCCTTCATCAGCTCAACTGCGGTCTCCTCACCGATCTGTCCGGATACAACAATAAACGGTAAATCAGCATCGTGTTTTCTTAGAATTTGCAACGCCAAAAGCCCGTCGAAACGAGGCATCCTGTAGTCAGCCAGCACTACATCCCATTGCTGCGAGTTGAGGGCGGCAATCATATCAGCTGCCGTATCAACCCGCTTGAATGAAGTCTCGAAACCTTCACGGCGAAGCTCATGGACTAAAAGTAGAGCATCGTCCTCTATATCTTCAATCAAAAGCACATTTAACTTTGGAGCCATAACAAACCCACTCATGTATTGCTGACAAACCGGGCTTCCTTGCAAAAAATTCCTAGCTTTCAACTGAGGTTAATCGATCGCCCGGAAGGAAGTGCTCTTTAGGCTGATTTTCAACATTCGAATCGAGATCGGATGTCCTTATGACAGCACCACCACCTCTTTCACTGGCAACGCCAAGAGCTCGTGCTGCAGAGAAAATCAATTTTTCAAGCTCCGCATACCGACTTTCACCATCATCAGAAACACCGAAAGCAAGATCAACTGTGCCTGAGACATGGTGCAAATAGGAATACTTATGGACAGACTCCTTGATGCGCTGGCAGACTTTGGCTCCCACTACTTGATCAGCATCGACCAGTAAGATGGCAATGTACCTGCCGGCAAATTGTGCAATAACGTCCTGTGCTCTCATCACATTGAGAAGGCTGTGGGCTATCTCATGCACAACAACTTGGCCGGAAGGCTCTCCAAAAGTATTCTTCAAATTGTCAAAATTTGTCACTTCAGCCAGTACCAGAGCAACTGGCACATCGATCTCTCTGCAGGAATCTACTTGATCGTGAAAAACAATGGAAAGTTCTTCTATCCGTTCGCATATATAAACAATCTGTTCGCGTTGCGACAGCAAAAGACGCTTCGAGCGAGAACGTCCCGACGACGGTTGATTAGCCGGATTGTGCAACTTACTATCTAAGGTAGCCGTATCGACAGGATCGACCATTTCCATTATTCACCCTCCTAATTATGTGCTTGCCACGATTGGATGCCGGTCGCTTCTCTCTAGCGAACGATCGGTTCTATTTCCGATCTGTTCGAGGCGAGCCGCCGCTCATATTTGCAAAACAAGAGATTCCGCTATCCAGGACACCCTGATTACATTCAACAGTAACCGAGAGGTAACTACATCATTCATTTGGACTATGGGGGTGGGTGATTGTGAGCGCAGAGCAAAGCGGGAGCGTCAGCCCCAGCGCCATGTGCTTAACTAACTAGAAGGATGAGTGCTCAATAGAATCAACCCTGGCCGGCGCTACGCATACACGATCGCGTCCCTCTTCCTTGGCCGCATAGAGGGCCATGTCAGCTTTTCTAATCAACTCTTCCATTGAGTCGCCATGCCCGGGAAATGACGCTACACCCATTGACAGATTGATTTCCGGGAGGATTTGGTCGATAAATTTGACATGTAGAGATTTGACGCTCTTGCGCAGCTGTTCTGCACGCCTCATAGCCGTGTCCACAGTGGTTTCGGGAAGAAGTACGATAAACTCCTCGCCTCCGTATCGGCAGGTTACATCGCTGCCCCGCATTTCTCTTTTGAAGAACTTGCCGAGTTCGTAAAGCACTGCATCACCAGCTTCGTGACCATAGGTGTCATTGAATCTCTTGAAATGATCGATATCGAGCATAACGACGCTAAGCGCTCCGGACTTTCGCCGCGAACGTATCAATTCTTGGGCGAAGAACTCTTCTAAATAACGGCGATTAAATAGCCCCGTCAGAGGGTCGCGAATCGATAAGTCCTCAAGTTGTTTGCGAAGTCTCAGATTTGTCAGAGCAAGAGCAGCATCTCCCGTCAATCTTGTCACCAGTTTTTCATCCTCCTGGTCAACTGTCTTCTTCCACTCTACATGCATGATTCCAAATATTTCACCCATAAGCACCAGTGGCACACAAAGACAGCCAATTACATCAGGCGCAATATGCGGACAACGTGGACCAGGCTTTCCGTTATTGTACAGATGGGGTTGCCCGAGCCTTATCGACCAGCAATCACCCACGGGAAATCCAGTTCGCGCCGCAACATGCTCACCCCAACTGGCGACTCTCACTATCCAATTCTTAGATTCCTTGAAAATCAACAACTCGCCTGAGGTATCGGGAAACAATTTCCCACCGAATTGACCGATTACTTCATGGGTTTCTTCATCAGTCGCACAAACTTGTAGATACTCTCCGAGTTGAGTCAAGTATTCCATTTGAGCGCCATGACTTTGCAGTTCCTCCGCTTGCACAGACAACATTTTGTTTGCCTCTGCAATGCTGTTGTGCTCTGCCTCCAGGGCTTCTTTACTCTCTTTCAGGCGCGCTTGAATCTCGCGACGTTCGGATATATCTCTTGCTACTCCGACAGCGTTCCATTTGCCATTCAACTGAAACGAGGATACAGACAGCTCAATGGGAACCATTCCTCTATCCGCCCGAATTGCCTCGAGCTCTACGATCTTTCCGACTAGCGATCCCTCACCGGTGGAGGCGAATCGCTCTATCTCGGCAGAATAGCGAGCACTCAGCCCGGATGGTGCGAGCACATGATGAATATCTTTACCAATAATCTCAGCAGCCCGGTATCCAAATATTTTCTCGGCAGCGCCATTCCAAACAGTAACCTTGCCTGTATCATCCATGCAGAAAATACCATCAAGCGCACCCGAGCATATTTCTCTGAAGAGCGTCTCTCTGAATTCAAGCATTCTCTCAAGCTGCTTCTTTTCAGTAATGTCTCGACTGATTGCTGAAGCACCGACAATATTGCCGGCGGCGTCTTTCAAAGGAGAAATGCTGAGCGCTACATCAATGAGCTCTCCATTCTTTTTCAACCTTTTGGTCTCGAGATGATCGACTGGCTCTCCCTTTCTCAATTTTTCCAGAATTGATTGAAATTCATCAGACAAATCTTTTGGAATAATGAGGGAAATGGACTTACCCAGTATTTCATCGCTGGTATAACCGTATACTCTTTCTGAGCCCTGGTTCCAGCTTGTCACGATTCCATCCAGCGTCCTGGTCATGATGGAATCGTTTGAGTGCTCAAAAATTGACGCAAAATGTCGAAGCTTTTCCTCTTCCTGAAGTCGCTGCGTGGCGTCGCGCACTGACAGAATTACTCCTGCAGTCCGTCCTTGCTTGTCTTTGTAAACAGAGGCATTAATCAAACATTCGACGACGCCGCCAGAACCAGTACGAATATGAGCCAGAAACTCATTTATTGAACCGACGGCGAGTGTCTGCTGAAGCGCTTCCATAGAACGCTCTGGGTCGACAACAAGTTCAGATATGCATTTGCCGACCATTTGATCGTGACTAATACCGGAGATCCTTTCGGAAGCCGGATTTGTATAGATGATCACTCCATTGAGATCAAGAACCGACAAAGCATCAACGCTTGCGTCCAGCCAGCTGTTCAAATACTGAAATTGGGAGAGCAAATCCAGCTCAGTTCGCTTTCGCACTATACAATTTGCAATTATGGTACTGACTGCAGAAAGTCCGGCAAGCGTTGCATCTGACAGTGGATGCTGGCTAAACATTCCGATCACTCCACACAGCTTCTCTCCAATCAGCAGGGGATAGCCGGCAAAGGACACCATTCCTTGTTTTGCGGCCCATTCTGGATCGCTTACCCATGAATCAGTCAAGACAGAATTCGTCAAATGAGGTTTGCGCTCTGCTGCGATTCTTCCAATCTTTAGAAAGCCGAGTGGAATGCGTGAATGCTTGCCGTCTATGTGGGTGTAGAGTCCGGCGCTAGCCTGCAGCACAAGCATGTCTTCCTTCGGGTCGAAAGTCCAAATACGTGTAAACGAAGCATCGAGAGCATCAACGAGAGCCTGAGCACAATTGTGCAGCATTACTTCCAGTGAATCTGTTGTATCCAGTGCCGTCGCCACAGCCTGAATCAAGCATGAGACCTGCGCCTGATTCTTGTTGGTCGCCTCCAAAATCTTGATCCGCTCAAGAGCACTCATGTATTTTATTGAGCGGCAGATTTCCTCGGAATTCATTGACTCTCTGGTAAGAAATTCACAAGTCCCTGATTGAACAACGCTGGCGTAATCTGCACTTTCTGCAACTGACTTGGTAAATACAATCAACGGCATAGCCGGAGCAGCAGTCTTCAATCGGCTCAGCAACGCTGGACCACCACCATTTCCTTCAGAGAGATCGAGCATGACAAACTGAAAGTGCCGGGCAGCCAAACTGGCTGTTGCTGCATCCAATCCATCAGCACACTCAACATTGACATGCATGTTCGGCATTTGATCTAGCAAATCAAGGATAGGCCTTGCAGCAGATCCATTACTTTCGACCAGCAATATGTTCAAGCATTCGTCAGCCATACAATCCCCCTCATCCTAAAGATAACGGTCCCCTGCTTGGGGCGCTTCCTTCGCAGGACTGATTAGAGAGGAGAAACCATGGTCTGAGAGCTATTGCTTATTTCCAGTACAAAGCTTTGCCCCAGAGGCGGGTGACGGCAAAGTCCACGATCGCGTTCAATATTCCCAGCATGATTGTCGCCAGAAAGATGACGTGCATTGAAAATGTCGATCGCGCCGTTTGCATCAGATAGCCCAAACCAACTTGAGAGCCAAGCAATTCTGAAACAATCACCACTCCAATTGCAGTGGAAAGAGAAAAGCGAACCGTCGGCAGAAGAGTCTCAATTATTCGCGGCAATGTGTAGTCTTTGATCATTGAATTGGGAGCAATGCCAAAACTATTGAACAAAATTTGATATTTTTCCGGAATTTCGCTTAGCACTTGATTGGTCGCCACAGCAATATTGAATGCGATGCCTGCCAAAACAAGAAGGATTTTTCCGTGCTCTGAAAAGCCGAACCAGAGGAGGAAAAACGGAACAGTGGCAATTGCCGGAACAGACCTCATTGAATCAAGTATCGGATTGAGCAACTTAGCCAGTGTTTTTGACTTGTTGATCACAATACCTAAAAATATGCCCACAGCTACCCCGGCAATAAAGCCGGTTACAAGACGAAACGCAGTGAATGCGAGATGATAAAAAACGCTCGGCTCAATCTCCCAGCATGCTCTCATCACGGCATCCGGTGCAGGTAGATAGCGGTCGCTGACCAATCCAAAATATTTCACAACTATCCAAATGGCCGGCACGAGCACAAACCCAGCCACAGTCAAAAATCGGCTATTCATGCTTTCCGGCTTCGATTGCATAAGCGCTTGCATGAGGACTTTCCTTACCTGATTTGCTGAAGAGCGGTGACAGGAAATCTTCCATCAAACTTGAAGATATTGGCAGCCTTGATAATTCCGCCATCATCCTGATGGTGATTGGACAAAACTACCGTGGTTCCTTTAAGCGCCACATCCTGCAAAAATGGAGCGACCGATCCCATGTTTCCTTCATCCAGAAAATTGAATGGCTCATCGAGGTACAAGAATTGAGGACGAAAGACGATGGCGCGGAAGAGCTCTACCATTCTTCTTTGCCCATACGACATTCGACAGGATTTTTGCTCAATAAATCCAGCCACCAGCGAAAACATCGGATGGTTGCGAAACTCTTTTTCCGCGATGCGGGCTATTTTAGTAATGTTTTCCGTCCCGGTCAGCCAGGGAAAGAGGCTGTCTTCTTGCAAAACCAGGCAGCTGCCCTTAGTGGTTGGCATATTGAGAGACTGGTCTGGTCGCAGATTACCGGAGAGAAGCTTAAGAAGAGTCGTTTTTCCACATCCGGAAGCGCCTCTCAAGACCACAATTTTCGAGTCAGTGTGCAGCTCAAAATCCTTGAAGACTGCAAGGCCTTTGTACGAGTATGACAGCCCTTCAATCGTGATCAGGCTGGTATCTGTCTTGCCGGTGTGAAGAACGGATTGCATCTAAGCGTCTAAGAAGTAAAAGATTAAACGGTCGTGAAGGTCCACCGCATTCTGGCAGGGGATTGCGATTTTGAGAATGGTAGAAGTCCCATACGCAACTGCCCCATTGACTTTGAAGCTCGAATAAAGGACAAAAGCTGTATCAATCCGCCTAGAGAGATTTGTATGAGACGCTCAAATTCCGGACTGCTCAACCTGATAGGTGGCTTGATCGCTTTTCTGACATTGCTCACCTCCTGCGGTCAATCGGGGAGCCCAGGGGGCAGTCAGCAGGAACAACAGCCGCTGAGAATGGGTATTGCCCCTTACCAGGAGATCGCTCTTCTGGTCAACGAAAAACACCTCGGGTTGGAAGAGAAATACAAGACTCGCCTGGAGCTTCTAACAATGCCCTGGGAGGATTTGCTGCCGGCTGTTGCCAGCGCCGGGCAAACGATAGATGTCGGATTTGCCAGTCTTTCCGATTATCTTGCCAAAGCCGAGCATCTCAATACCAAAGACGATGATCCTGTCTTGTATCTCTATCCCGCCTGGGTATTCCACGGAGGAGGATTGATTACATTCAATGCGGAAGTTCCGGAACTTAACGCAAAGACAATTAAAAATCCGGCGCTGGTCAAGAAATTTCTCAGCTATAGAATTGGCGTTCAAAAAAATTCTTGTTGTCACATGATGCTATGGAAACTAGCTCACGACAATGGTTTAAAACTGTCCGATCTAAAAATCACAGATACGACTCTCAACGATGGACTTTTGGCGACAGAAAATGGCAGCCTGGATCTTGCCGGCGCCGGATTGACACAAAGAACAGAGGCAATCAAACGTCATGGTCGGGTAGTGCTCACCATGGACACAGTCGGCCTCATGGATCCGGGTGGATTTGTATGCAAGCAAAGTGTGTACAATCAGCGAAAGCGAGAAATTGATTCGTTGATAAAGATGTGGTTTGAGAGCGCCAACTATGTGCTCAGCGATTTGGATCATCACAGCGACGCCACACTTGCATATCTAAAAGCCAACGCTTCGACGAAATATACTCTGGACGAATTTAAGTCGGCGCTGGCCCAGGAATATGTGCCGAAAAGCATCGAGGAAGCACAGAAAGAGATCGATTCCGGTAAGGGGCAATACTCAATTGATCGACTTTCACGAGAAATCAGCAACTATCTACTGGACATCGGTGCAACAAAGAGCGAAAGGAAGGCTCCAAAATTGATCAGTCCGTAGCGCTTTACTCAGGCATAAGAGCTTTACGCAGCAAGTCGGCAGCGGTTTTTTTATATTCAGCCAGAGGCTGATCTTCAAAAATAACCGAACCCATGATGATACTGTGCATGATACCGAAAATAATCGAACCTAAAATCATTGGGTTGTAGCGCTGAATTTTGCCTTCATCCATGAGCGCCGTAAGTAAGCGAGCCATTTGCTCATGCAATTGCAAGCGCTTGGTCTTGGAGGCCTCATCTTCAGCCAATCGAGGATCCGGGCGAATTTGTTCCAATATTCCTTTTTCGCTTATGGCAAATTGGACTACAGCATCAATGTATTTTTCTATGCCGTTTTTTTCGATGATTTTGGGAACATTCTGTTCCGTCAAGGCGGCAGCGCGCTCGAAAAAATCGGCAGCTAATGCGTCGGCAATCGCTTCTTTCGACTCGAAGTACAGATAGACCGTACCTGAGGCAACACCAGCTTCCGTGGCGATCTGAGCGATTTTGGCGGAGCCGTAGCCATTCTGCAGAATGATTTTTTTGGCCGCCTGAAGAATAGCCGATCGTTTTTCCGGGTCTACAGGGCGGGCCATATATTTACTTGCTCCATGACGTTCGTCT
The DNA here is from genome assembly GCA_964531315.1 of uncultured Candidatus Obscuribacterales bacterium. Lineage (GTDB taxonomy): Bacteria > Cyanobacteriota > Vampirovibrionia > Obscuribacterales > Obscuribacteraceae > QKMZ01. Next base: position 35,786 of record CAZHEZ010000020.1, read on the forward strand.
TTCCTGCCAGCTGGAGAATTCCAGCTAAACGGTGCGCATTCGGGTTTTCCAAATTGTTACCGCAGAAGACTGAGAACATAAGAAATACAGGCCTGCGCGGAACTTTTCTTGCGAACTTGTTGTCTCTAGCTATATGATGAATGAATTCATTCATTAACCCTCAGAATACCATGAAAACCGCCCACTGGGCATGCGGAGACCAAAAAATGATGGTGCTTAACCTCAGAAACACCGAAGAAAGGCATATAAGAGGTACAAAACTGGGCTTACCCCGGAAAAAGTCCTCAATTGCAGTACTGGCATTGATTTCAGCAGTCACGATTTTGGGCACGGCGTCCATCGCCGGCTCTATTTTCATGAGCGGTGCCGCTAAAACCTCGGCAGTTCGCAAGCTTACACCGGTAGCGACAGTCACCCTCCAGACAGCGCAATTGGGCACTATCCCGGATGTTCTCGAACTAACAGGCTCAATCTCGGCATCCGATCCTCTATCTATAGGCTCCTCGGCCGGCGGACTTGAGATTACTCAAGTAAATGTAGACGAAGGCGATTATGTGAAAAAGGGGCAGGTGCTTGCCAGTCTGGACTCTTCGGTTTTGCGCGCTCAACTGGCAGAGGCCCAGGCGCGACTTCAAGGGGCTTCGGCTTCGCTTGTAAAAGCAGCTCAGCCCAATCGCCCGGAAGATATCGGCTCATTTGAGGCAGCATATAAACAAGCGCAAGCCGATGTGCAAAATCGAAGAGCATTGCTCGATCAAGCCAACGCCTCCAAGATTCTCGCAAAAAGTAATGCCGCTCGCTATGCAAATCTGTTGAGCCAGGGCGCTGTCAGCGAAATGGACGCGCAAACAAAAGCAACTGAAGCTCTAACAACCGACAGCACAGTGCGTGCCGCCCAGGACAATCTTGAATCGGCGAAGTATTCCGCGCAACAAGCGGCCAACCGTTTGCGCATGGCTAAAGAAGGTGGGCGCAAAGAGGACGTCACCATCTCGCGGGCCAGCGAGAATGAAACGGCAGCGACCGTACAACAAATCAGAGCGCAAATCGAGCAAACAATCGTAAGAGCACCGGATGATGGTCTGATCACAAAGAGAAATGCTCATATTGGCGATGTTTCGGCAGGCGGCAAAGTTCTTTTTGAAATGATTCGGCGCGGTGATATTGAATTGCGTGCCCAAGTTTCTCAAGATGACATTTCACGACTGGTAAACGGACAGCCGGCACAGATTTCCGACGGAGTAAGAAAAGCTTCCGGCACTGTATACCAAGTTTCACCAACGGTTGACACTACTACCAGACTTGGCGTCGTCCGCATCGCTATACCAAAAGGTTCCGAGTTCAAACCTGGCATGTTCGTCAAAGGAATAATTCAACGAGGACGAAGATCTGCTCTAGTAGTACCCAATAGCGCGGTCCTGACAGACAACGATCAGTATTACGTTTTCGTTTATGAAAACGGACTGGCAAGAAAACGGCAAGTATCAGTGGGAGCAAGAGTAAATGAAATCGCAGAAATAGACTCCGGATTGAAACCCGGTGACCAGATAATCGTCGCTGGAGCAGGATTTTTGAACGATCGAGATCCGGTCGCTGTCGGCAAATAGAATCGTCCTGAAAGGACATGAAGGTAACACAAAATGAATTGGAATATTTCTGCCTGGTCAATCCGACAACCGATACCATCTATATTGCTCTTTTTGATCCTGTCGCTTTCCGGCATGGTTTGTTATTTCAATTTGGGAATCGATGAAAACCCAAACATTGATCTGCCGACAGTCATGGTCACGGTCAATGAAAATGGCGCTGCGCCTTCAGAACTCGAGACGCAGGTGGCCCGCCGCATTGAAGATTCAGTATCCGGCATCGGCAATATCAAGCACATCACCAGTACATTGAATGAAGGTATTTCTCAAACGAAAATCGAATTTGAGTTGGGCACCAATACCGATCGCGCCGTCAATGATGTTCGCGATGCAGTCACCAGAATAAGATCACAACTACCGCTTGCCATTGAAGAACCGACAATTCAAAGGCTTGATTTTGTCGGTGGACCCTTCGCCACCTACACTGTTTCGTCCAAAACTCTCTCAGTCAAAGATCTGAGCTGGTTGATAGACAATGACATTTCGCGCTCACTTCTGGCAGTCAATGGCGTCGGACAAGTACAACGCACCGGCGGAGTAGACAGAGAGATTAATGTCGATCTTGATCCGGCCAAGCTGGAAGCACTTGGTGTATCGGCCGACATCGTCAATACAGAAGTAAGAATAATGAACGCCAATATGCCGGGCGGGCGCGGTTCTATCGGCACGCAAGAGCAGTCGATTCGCACGCTCGGCAGCGCCGCTTCAGTTGACGATTTGAGAAATACGAGAATCGCACTTCAAAACGGCACCTGGTCTTCTCTCGATTCTTTAGGACATGTATCGGACGGCGTAGCAGAACCTCGCCAATTGGCGATGCTCGATGGAAAACCGGCAGTAGCCTTTAATATCATTCGCTCGGTTGGCACCAACATGGCAGAGGTGGGAGCGAACGTCGACAAGGCGCTGACACAACTGAAAAAGACGCTGCCTGCCGATGTCGAGATCGTTCGGGTGAGGACGAATCTCAATTATGTGATGGATTCGTATCATGCCACCATCGACTCATTGCTATTAGGCGCCGCACTCGCTATCGCAGTGATCTGGTTGTTTTTACGCGATTGGCGCGCATCCGCGATTTCAGCCCTGGCAATGCCGCTGTCAATGGTGCCGACATTTGCAGTGATGAAAATGCTCGGTTTCACACTCAATAATATGTCTTTGCTCGGGCTGGCTCTGGTAATAGGCATTCTTGTAGACGACGCCATCGTGGAAATCGAGAATATCGTACGCCACATCCAGATGGGTAAGAAGCCGCTTGAAGCGGCATTGGAAGCAGCAGATGAAATCGGTCTGGCGGTTGTCGCCACAACCATGACAATAATCGTTGTCTTCCTGCCGGTTGCTTTCATGGGCGGCATCCCCGGTCAATTTTTCAAACAATTTGGTATCACGGTCGCGGTAGCAGTATTCTTCTCGCTTCTGGTGGCACGGCTTCTAACCCCGATGATGTCGGCTTTCTGGCTTAAGGGAGCAACAGTCGAGCCGCCTAAAGGTGCGATTCATAAGTTTTTTGAAAAACTTCTTCTCTGGGCGCTTGCAAACAGAGGAAAGACGCTGACGATTGCCGCCAGCATCTTCATTGTCAGTTTGGGCATGCTGGCATCGCTACCCACGTCACTGGTCAATTCAGCGGACCGCGGGGAGAGCTTAGTCTCTGTAGAATTGCCGCCTGGTGCCACACTGCAATCGACCAGTGATGCCTCATTACGCATAACAAATCTATTGCTTGCCCACAATGAAGTCGCACATGTGTTTGCTTCAGTAGGAACTCCGGCTACCACCGGCACGCGCTCATCAGGCAGCGCCGGGACCGTCAACAAGTCGAGTCTGTACATAATTTTGAAAGACCGCTCGCATCGCAAAATCTCACAACAACAATTCGAAGACATGGTGCGACCGGAAATTACCTCCATTCCCGGCATTCGCGCCAGCATCTCCGCCACCATGGGATTGGGCGGCAAAGTGCAGATTCTGCTCATCGGTCGCGACGCAGAACAGCTAAGAGTCACCTCCGAACAACTGGCAAACGAGATGCGTGCAGTAGACGGAATTTCCGATGTCAGCTCCAGCTCGGCGCTGAAGCGACCCGAGATTCAAGTGATTCCAGACTTTGCAAAGGCTTCAGATCATGGTGTTTCGGTGCAACAGATTGCCAGAACCGCGACCATGGCGACAGTCGGCGATGTCGACTTCAATCTGGCCAAGTTTGACCTGGCAGACAGACAAATCAATATTCGCGTACAAATTGATCCGAAATTGAGAGATAACATCGACAACATCGGCAACTTGAAAGTTTCAAGTTTTCAAGGACAGATGATCCCGCTCAAAGACGTTGCCGAGGTTAAATTCGGCAGCGGTCCAGCCCAAATTGATCGTTATGATAGAGACAGGCAAGTGACAATCAGTGCCACGTTAAACAGTGGCAACACGCTTGGTCAAGCATTGAAAGCAATTCATAATTTGCCCACGTTCAAAAACCTGCCTGCGTCAATTCACGAATCAGTAAGCGGCGACGTTGAGATTCAGCGTGACGTATTTTCTGGCTTCGGAATGGCGATTGCCGCAGCGGTGCTTCTAATTTATGCTGTTCTCGTCCTGCTCTTCAATGATTTCTTGCACCCTCTCACTATCATGATGTCTTTGCCGATGGCAGTTGGTGGTGCGGCACTGGGGTTGATCGTCACACATCAATCCGTAGGTTTGTATTCACTGATTGGCATTGTAATGCTGATGGGATTGGTTACAAAAAATGCCATTTTGCTTGTGGAATACTGTCTGATGGCGATGCATCGAGGCATTGCTCGGCATGAAGCAATCCTGGGAGCGGCAGAAGCACGGATGCGCCCGATTCTTATGACTACAGTGGCAATGATTGCCGGCATGGTGCCAATTGCCCTAGGCTGGGGCGCCGGATCAGAAGTGCGCGCACCGATGGCAATTGCAGTGGTCGGGGGGTTGATTACTTCAACGTTTTTAACTCTAATTGTCGTGCCGGTAGTATTTACCTACGTAGATGACTGGAAGGTAAGGCTCCAGAAGAAACATGTTTCGAACAATCTCAAAACCCCTGCTGTCGAAGCACTTTCTTCAAGATCCTGAGAAAAATGACAATCTGGCTTCGCTCTGCTAAGTTTCTAGTTATCCCAGTACGCAAGTCCAACTTAAATGAGTGCTCCTGGAAAATCAGGCCGTATTGCTCTGCTGATTCTTTTTAGCGCGCTTTTATTCATGCGCTCTTTTGGGCTCCGGCAAGCAAGTGCTAATGCGCCGATCAACAACAAGCAAAAGGCTCATAGCTACTATTTAGAGGCAGAACGCTTTGCAAGGCAACGCTTGTATGACGAGGCTGTAGTGTCAATTGGGAAGGCGATTGCTCTTGATCCGCAGAACCCGACTTTTCATTGTCGCAAAAGCGATTTTATCTTCATACTGCAAGACGACGATAATGAAGCGCTCAAAGAGATCGAGCGCGCAATTTCGTGCACAAACCCACCACCAATCAGTTATTTTGCCAACAAAGCATCAATACTTGAACGGCTTCGCCGTTTTCCCGAAGCCCTTGCTTCTGTCAACAAAGTGATTGCTTCAAAAGAATATAGGATTACGAGTCAGTGCCCTGAGATCTTCAAGATGGCAATTGCTTCAGTCTATTCACGGCGTGCCGGCATAGAAAGAAAGATGGGCCATGCTCAAGACGCAGTGAACGATCTTAATATTGCTATCAAGCTTCACCCTCAACAGATTGATTTTCGTTTTTATCGAGCCGAGAACAACGCCGTACTCAAGAATTGGTCTCAAGTCATTCCAGATATAGCATTTTCCATCACAGAATGCCGCAATGATGCACCAGTTCTTCGAAAAAGAGAGTGCTACATAATGCTTGCACATGCTTATGCAGAATTGAAGAATTTCACCAAAGCGACGGAGACCTATAAAAACGCGCTCAGGGATTGCCCCGATGATCGTGTTTTGATTACCGCAATGAAAAAATACTTTGTTTCCATTGGCGACAAGAAAAACGCCGAATCACTTCAAAAGCGCATCGATTCTCTCGATGAAGATTTTGTGCCTTTCAAGTGAAAGCAGACAGTTACACCTTTTTTATCGCCGGCGGATTCCAGTCGCCATTGAGCGCTGCCTGCCGGGGTGCATAAAGTCTCAGCGTTAATCCCAGTTGTACCTTTGGTGCCGGCAGCCAATTAGCTTCTTTGTCGGCTCCGGGATTGGCATTTTGTATGTAAATGTCCAGTGAGCCGTCTGCATTTTTCTTGAGAGGCATCCATGAACTTACTGCAAATCTGTTGATGCTGTTGGCGGCTTGAAAGCCCTGCTGGTCATACATGGTCAGCGACCAGAAAGCATCCACTGGCGGTATCTGCTCCTTATCGAAGTGAAGGATGTAATTGTTCGCTCCGTTTAGCGGTTCTCCATTGGCGTCCGCAAAATTCAAAGGATATACAGCATCTTCCGGCTGGTTCGCGCCCAATCCGACCATCGCCACAATGGCACGTTTCAAATAGTAGTTGCCATATACGCCCATGGTATCTGTATTCATGTTCCAGCCGTTTACAGGACGTCCCATGAATTTTAATTTCTCAAGCATTTGCTTCAATGCATCAGCTGTGCCTTTTGTAATGGATTGCTGAATTTCTTTATCGAAATTCGACAGATCAAATTTCTTGCCAGCTTCGATGCCGAGTTGCTTCAATCTGGCCATCATCGACCAGTCAGTCAAATGCGGTGTATAGCGCTCGATTAACTCTGCCGCCAGAGTGAAATATTTGTCGGCCGAAAGTGCGTTTACCTGTTCCAGTGGCGGTGTCTTCATATCGACGCTGGCGCTGGCTTTGAAATCCGGCAATGAAACAGTCTTTCCCCACTGAGATAAGGGCGTGATTTTCATGCCGTCTTGAAATTTGTGCACTGCGGCATAATCGTCTGGACCTTCAGTTTTGGTGCGACCGATTACCCAAACGTACGGAGTTGGAGCTTCGATTTTTTCAACACCTTCAGGAAGTTTTCCGCTCCATGATTTGGAAACAATTGCATAATGCTGCTCTTGCGTACCGGATGTTCTCCAACCCGGCGAGGCGAAGACGTCAGACCACATGTCCAACATCGGCATCAGGTAATAACGATTTCCGGAATCAGGTATGGAAACAATCATCGGCTCTGCGATTACATCTAGCCAGGCAACCGAATAAAGCGTGTCGAAATTCGGGCGAACAACCGTTTTGAAATCGGCATCGGGATAGGCGCGAATGTGAGAGAACTGATTGGCCGGTGCAAAGCCGGGCTTCTCACCGGGCTTTAAGTTTGTGCATTGCAGACGCGTCACTTCCATAGTCAGCATTGGATAGAAGTATGCATATGCTTCCTTGGCAATCTCGTATGCTTGTTCTTGCGTCAATGCACTTTGCTTTGACTGCGTCAGCGTCTGGCTCATATTCATCTCCTCGATGGCAGAGGGCGCCGCCCCTGAGGCACGGCTGTCAAGTTCTCCTGGAACGTTGTTCGGTACGATATCAGACAACGCCTCGTTTGTGAGAACTTGAGCAGCTGCAAAGAGATGAATTGTGTTCAGCCCAGACACCACTTTCTTTTGAAGTGGCAGCCAATCAATGATCAACGCGCACGACAAATATCAATTTTCAACACTCTTTCTTTCGCGCAAGCGATAGCCGAGCTTCGGAACATTTTCAATAATAGAATCCTTCTCGTCCGCGCCACCATCAAGCTTGTGCCGCAATCTAAGCACAGTAGTTCTGACCGCATTTGTTGACACATCGGTCTCAAGTGTCCAGACCCTCTGCAAGAGAGCTTCAGATGTAAAAATCTTGCCGGCATTTCTCATCAAGAATTCAAGCAAGTCGTATTCCCTGCGATTTAAATAGACCTCGTGACCATTTTGATAAAGCGCATGCTTCTCGCTATCCATCTCGAGATCGCCAACAATCAGATTTCCGCTTCTTTGTGATGGACTGCGCCTGAGTAATGCTCTTAGTCGTGCCGACAGTTCTCGCATGTGGAAAGGCTTGCACAAATAGTCATCGGCGCCCGAATCCAGTCCTTGTTCTTTGTCTGTCAATTCATTTTTGCCGGTCAACATCAAAATCGGTGCCTCTCCGCCGGCAGCTCGATAGTTTTTGCATATATCCAGCCCAGTCATTCCCGGCAGTTTCCAGTCCAAAATAACCGCGTCATATAAGCCCTGACGCATGTATTCATAACCCTCATTGCCGTCATGGCAGATTTCAAGAGTGAATTTCTCTTTGACAAGCCATTCCTCAATGAGGAAGCACATGTCGGTATCATCTTCTACGATGAGGATCTTGGGCAAACTGTCTTTACTCTCCGGTATGGCCTCATGACAAAATATACCAGGGTCTAACCATGAAACAATCAAATGCCCAGCCAAACTCAGCTAAGTAAAATGCGCCTTAAAGATGTAGCCGGTACATCGCGTTTATCTCTCAGCGCACAAGTGCAATTACTGGTGTGTGTTCCAATCGTGGTGCTTTTTGTTTTTGGTGCATTGCTGGTGCACCTGGAATTGGATGCTGAAGCGGCAGCGCGTAATGCGGTTGAAGCCCGCAATATTGTCGAGCAGATCAACAAGATAAACACCGACATACTTCAAATCGTCAGCTTGACCAATTCGACCCGCTCACGCCAATGGAAACAGGTCGGCTACAAAGGCTATTTGCTGAAGCCCTTTCGCGCGGCTGTGGTGCGAATGCGAGATGAATATGCCGAATTGGATCGTCTCACCAAAAATCACCCTGATCTCAATCAAGCGGTGTACAGATCGAGACGTGCTTTGATCGGTGCTATTCAAGTGCTTGAGGAAATGTCCGCGGCACTAAAACGTGGAGATGCCGAAGAGGTCATCAGTGCCATCAGAAAAACCGATAAACTGGCAGACTTTGAGGAGGAATTCATATCTTCAGAGCTTCTGCTCGTTGCAAAAAGCGAAGAAGATTTCGCAAACAGAAGCACGCAGCGCCAGGCAGACATTCGGCGTGCAATTGTGAATTACACGTTGATCATGATTGTTTTAAATGCAATTTTTTGTATTTTTGCGGCACGATATCTGGTCAAAACAATTACGTCACGACTAAGGATTATGTCGGAAAACGCCGGCAGATTGGCAGCCAATCAAGCCTTACACAATCCATTGGGAGGCGCGGATGAGATTGCCCAGCTCGATCGCACATTTCACGGCATGGCCGAAGAACTGGATCGAGCCAAACAAGCCCGACAGGATTTGTTCAATATGGTCACCCACGATCTGCGCACACCGCTTACAGTCATTCAAGGTTGCCTCGAAGTCTTGGATAGAGATAGGAAGAAGAAAACGGACCAAAAGGATGAAAGAACCGATAAACTCGTCAAAGTGGCCACACGAAACTGTGACCGAACAATGGGTTTGGTCGGTGATCTTCTCAATAGTGAGAAAATTCAGGCCGGCATGCTTACCCTTCAAACAGCGGAGCTGAAATTAACGGATGTATTTGAGGATGTGCGTTTATCCATGTCCGATTGGATGGCGGAAAAAGGCGTCAAATTTGAAGTCGCGCCCTGTGACCTGACAGTTAAAGCTGATCGCGAGTTGCTCAGCCGTGTGATATTCAATTTGCTTTCCAACTCGCTTAAATATGCACCCAAGGGAAGCACCATTTCGCTGGCGGCAACAAACGCACAAAGCAGTGAAGCAAATTTGGCTGAGATCACAGTCACCGATCAAGGCATAGGAATACCGAAAGAACAGTTAAAGAGCATATTTGATCGATTTAGGCAGGTTGAAGGTGAAACTGAATCAGAGAAAGGGACAGGTCTGGGCCTGGCTATTTGCAAAGATTTTGTAGAACTGCACGGCGGCACAATCTGGGCCAAAAGCGAATTAGGCAGCGGAAGCACTTTTCACTTTACCGTTCCTTTGAATACATCCCAGCAGGGGCTCAGTGCATAAGCTTCTTTCTATAAAAATCATTCTGTTATGCTCGTGTCACAACTTTGCCACGCAACCCAAAATACGCTCTAAACCGGCCCCCCGGCCACCCGATCAAGTTTGCCACGTACTCGCCATATCGGCGCATTAGTATTAGTCCAAGATATCGTCGTTCCGCCCTTACCCGAATACCAATAAATGAGTTCTGTGAGTTACTAGACAGGCAATGGTAGCTGACGCGTTGGAAGCGCCCAATAGAAGCGCAACCAACGCAAAAGCTACATCTATGTACCTGAACCTTTTCGCCCGCCTCGCCAATCAAATTTGATTGCGTGTCGCTCTGGGCCTTATTCCTGCGCAAGGAGTTTTACTATGTCGCAAAGACTGGAAGAGATTAATGACCTTTTCACACAAGGACAAGGTGCACCCCAATCAATTCGAGACGCTGCAGCCCAGGCATGGGATCCGCGCTGTTTAGATCAGACTGCGGCAAAATCAGCCAGTGATCCCGGACAATACATTGACTGCTCACCGATCGGTGGAGGCTTTCATGATCTGTCAGTGAGACCGACGAACGCCAATTCCATATTGTCCTGTGAATCGCCTTCCGGTGCTGGAAGTGACAATGCGTCATTAAGCTCGAAGGCAGGTACATCGGGAGATAATGGAGTGATTTCGTGTGAAATTGGCAAACCCCAAAAGGGAGATGGTGGTATAGCCCAAAGCGGCTCGAACTCCAGCTCCAAACCTGGTTCGGACAACGGAGCTCAATGTCCGCCAGACAGCGGAACTCAATGCCCGCCGGAAAGTGGGGCGCAATCCGCACCGGAAAGTGGATCTACATCCAGCACTGAAAGCAGTTCTACATCCAGCTCTGAAAGCAGTTCTTCATCAAGTCCTGAAAGCAGTTCTTCATCCAGCCCTGAAAGCAGTTCTTCATCCAGTCCTGAAAGCAGTTCTTCATCCAGTCCTGAAAGCGGTTCTTCTTCCAGTCCTGAAAGTGGTTCTTCATCCAGTCCTGAAAGCGGTTCTTCTTCCAGTCCTGAAAGTGGTTCTTCATCCAGTCCTGAATCCAGTCCCGCCGGCTCCGATAGTACACCTCCAGCCGGTTCAGACAGCACACCGTCAGCAGGTTCGGATGGACAGCAACCTTCCATGGATCAAATGGTGCAAGCCATAATGTCGGCTTTACAACAAGCACTTCAACAATCGGGCGGGGACCCGACGAAATTCCTACAATTCTTTATGCAGGATCTCATGCAAGCGCTGCAGCAAATGGAAGGAGGAGGAGGTAGTGATCCTAGTTCTGGCCAGGGCGGAGGATCAGACAGCGGAAGCAGTGATAGTGGCAGTAGCTCCCAATGCCCGCCCGATACAGGAAGTAGCAGCACTCCAGACACAGGAGGCAGCAGCGCCCCTGATGCAGGAGGTGCCAGTGGAGGTGGCGATACAGGCACCGGAAGTGGCTCACAAGCGACCGGTGTATCTTCCTTGCTCAACTTTTCCAATGATCCAAACGCAACGCCCGAATTGAAGCAGCAGCTTACTCAAGAACTAAATAACATGCCGACAGACATCCAGAACAAACTGCTTCAGCAGGGTACGCAAATCAACATTGTGCCGGAGTCTCAGTTGGGAGATGCGGCAGGACTATACGACACCGGCAATAACCAAATTACTATTGGCGACGGAAGCGGCGTGGAGCAAGAAGCTCTAGCACACGAAGTCAGTCACGCACTGGACGTCGGTCCGAGCGGTGATGGAATAACAAATTCCGCCGGTTTTCAAAGCGCCATGAACACAGATTTACAGAACGGCTTACCATCAGACTTTAACGACTATGCGTCAACTCTCAATGATTCACCATCCAACAACCAGTTCGGATTCGGCGAAGGTGATGTATATGCCGAAATCGCAGCCGGACTATTAGGACAAGATCAAAGCGGTTTGCCGCAAGAGATCGCCAAAGACTTCCCGAACACTACATCTTACATTGCACAACAGCTCGGCGTTGCCGATCAAGTCGCATAGTGATTGCAGATAGTCGTTTAGCCAGCGGGCTGCGCAGGTGGTGGAGGCACCGAATAGTCCAATAACCGATCTTTGTTCTTGTCGAAAATTCTCATAAGGTCTTGAGCGTAAAGCAAAGAAATCTGGAGAGATTGATTTTGGCTTGATTTCGATGCCGCGGCTTTCAAAAATTCATCGAGTGAGATATTGCCATTAATGTCTTTTTTCGCTTGTGAGAAGTCTATGCACCCCAGGGGTGTATCTTTTATCAGCGGATCCTGAACTGCCTTCAGCTCATTTGGCTGCAAAACACCATCGCCGTTGGCATCAAAAATGTGCTTGAAGTCAAAGGTCAAACCATCTTTGTCATGGAGGTGCCTGAATTCATAGTCTTTTGTGTACTCCCAGACTTCGCTGAAGTTTATGTGTCCATCATGATTTTTGTCGAAGGAAATCAGCCGCTGACGCTCATCGAAATTCTTTAACTCGTCTTCGAATACCTGCGTAGACAGCGTCGGTTGCGTTGAGACCTGCTCATCGTGTTCCTTACCCTGATGCTTAACTTCCTGAGAAGCGCTGAAACCGTCAAAGACTGCACTCATGCTCAAACCTCAAACGGGGAATGAGGCAATCCTATAGCGGCTGCCTCACAATCAAATAACAGCCCCAGGTACTTTGCGCCAGTATTCGGTAAACTAATGGCTCTTTAGGAACCATACAGGATTTCAAAGTGCCTAAAATAGCCAATTTCCGTGAATACATCGACCAATTGCGAGCACACGGAGAGCTTCAGGATATCGATGTTCCGGTTGACCTCAACCTGGAGATAGGAGCTATCACCAGGCGCAGCTATGAATTGCGCTCCCCTGCCCCATTCTTCAATAGTATTGTCGGTTTCCCTTCCGGTTTTCGCATGGTCGGCGCACCGGTCGGTGAAAGTGGACAGGCCAACCGACGTTTTGCCAGGATTGCTCTTTCGCTCGGTCTTCCAGCCGAGTCGAGCGCGACGGAAATTATAGAATACATGTCCACCTGGTCCAGAACGGACAAGCGTCGCGCAATTCGCATCCTCGAAAACGCGCCCTGTCAAGAACATCTCTTGCTGGGCAAGGATGTCGATATGTCCGTTTTACCATCCCCACTCCTGCATGATGGAGACGGTGGGCGCTATTTCGGAACTCTCACTGTGATTGTGATGCAGAGCCCCGACAAGAAATGGACAAATTGGTCGGTCAATCGCTGCATGTCCCATCACGACAAAGACAAGCTTAACGTCAACTTTTCCGGCAGCAAGCACGCCGCCATTATCCACGGGATGTGGCAGAAGTTGAACAAGCCCACGCCGGTTGCCGTCATTCAGGGAGTCGATCCGCTCCTATTCATGATCGCGAGCACGCCGCTACCTGACTACGTTTCTGAAGCAGAGGTGCTAGGCGGTTTTCTCGACGAAAATTTGGAAATGGTGCGGTGCAAGACAATCGATCTGTATGTACCGGCTTCCTCCGAGATTGTAATTGAAGGATATATAGGTCCTGATGATTATTCGGCGGAAGGGCCGATGGGAGAGTATTGTGGTTTTCTGTCGCTGAATGCCTCTAAGCAAAAGCCCTTTATGAATGTCACAGGAATCACATACCGAAACCAGGCAATTATCCCGGTTTGTGTGGCCGGCTATCCGCCTGAGGAAAACCACACATGCTGGGGAACAGCAATAGCCGCCAGTATATTTGCTGAATTACAGGCAAAATCATTTCCTGTCACTACCTGCTTTGTTCCATTCGAGAGCTGCGTTCAATGGCTGGTTGTTGCTGTTGATTCCAAACGACAGCCCACTGAAAGTGATCCGGATTCGACTGAGTTTGTGCGCAAGGTTGGTGACGCTGTTTTTGCAACTCGTGGTGGCAAAAATATACCGAAGGTCATTGTTGTTCACGACGATGTTGATCCATCAGATATGACTGAGGTCGCTTGGGCACTGGCTACACGCTGCCACCCCGGCATCGGAGAAATTCATTTTGAGCATCTGGAGCACAATCCATTGGAAATAAGTTTGCACAGCGACGAAATCTCCCCGCCCATCTCAACCAAGACGGCATACAATTGCCTGTTTGCAGGAAGGGCCGGTCTAAACCTGCGCCGAAGCTCCTTTAAGCATATCTTCCCGGACGCCCTTCAACAGAAAGTTATCGCCAACTGGAGCAATTACGGTTACAGATAAAGATATTGATTCTGACCAGATCGCGCGGCAAGCCTCGCCCTTCAGAGCAGGGAACACTAGACTGTAATTGATAATGTTGCGATTCATAGGCGCCCGTGGAACTTTCAAGCCCTTGAAAAAAGGGCTGCAAACGATTGCCGATAAGTTCGAGCGCTATAGCCACTGCTTGCAAAAATGCAGCACCATTACAGTGCTGCATTTGCAAATCTATCCGCTTAGAGCGCTTTAGAATACGCGGCCCAGCAATCTGCCGACTGTCGAGGTATTGACTCCGTACCCGTTATTGAAGCCACGGCCATTGTTGTAATTGCCGTTGTTATAGCCGTTATTTCCATAGCCGAGACCGTTGATACCGTTGCCGTTAAACAAGCCTCTGGCACTGTTCAAAAGACCATTTCCGTTCTGATTCTGCCAATTATGTCTGTGATGATGATGGCCATTCATTCCACCGCAACCACCTGCTCCATTACCCATGAACTGGCTGTTCGAGTATGGGTTGTTCGTATTTAGATACTGATTGTATCCATTATTGTATGGATTCTGATTTTGATAAAACTGCTGCGCCAACTGGTTTTGATAACCTTGCTGATTCTGTTGATTAGCCAAGTTTTGCATGTACATCTGCATTGCCATTTGATTCAGCTGTTGCTTGTTGTTATCTCTGGCTTGAGCTTCAGATGGCACGAAAACAGTGCTCGCAAGCGCCACGACACCGGCGATAAGTCCAACTGCGATATGCTTTCTCATGACGGGCTCCTTGAGGGTTTGAGGGCTACTTGCTCCCATGCCCCTAACGACGCCGGCGCAAGAAAAATGTGTCCGAAACAGCCAGAAAAAATTAAAATAGCAGCAACCGGGCAATGGATGGGCGTTTTGGGTCATAAGCCAGGTTGGTTGGGTTAATTTGCCCGGCTTTTCGGGGCAAACACGAGCAAACTCCGTGCCTTTTGGGAGGAAACCTGAGCCCTTGGGGCAAACTGGTGCTTTTTGGGGCGAACATCTGGATATAAGGGCTGGCAAAAGATCTAGCATTTTCCCCGTATCAATTTCGCCCGGCCACTCGCATACTGGGTCGTTGTGTTTTATCGAGCTTACTAATGAAATCGATACTACTTGCCAGCGCCCTGGCACTTTTGCCGTGCCTGCCCGCACATTGCGAAGGATTATCTGCTGAGCAGATCATCGCCCGCTCCAGGGCTAAATTAGCCGAGCAGGAGGCGGTTTTGCTCTCCAACCACGAAGGCCTTGAATATGTTGTTGTCGCCGCCCGCGACCGTAAACTAGAGGGTAGCGTGGTGCACCTTCGGCACATTATGGGCAGAGACAAGGACCAAAGAGTCTTCCTTTATTACAAGCCCGGTAGCCAGAAACCAATTCTCAGGTTGCCTTTTGCTTATGATGAGTTCTCAATTGAAGAATGCATAACTCTGAAGCAATACTATTGCGCTCAGGGGAAGATCAAGATTGCCATATCATATCGGTTCAAATCGAAAACTCCGATTCATACGGCTGCAAAACGAGCTATTCATAAATAGAAGGGGCGATGGTTTTAATCGCCCGCTTCCACCATTTGAGCCGGAGCACAATTTCCTTCAAACACAAGAGTGACAATCGTCGTATTGTCTCGAGCGCCGCACTTCAACACATTTTCCAAAAGCTTTTCGCAAACAGCTTGCGGCTCCTTGCACTTGCTTACAATGGCGCCAATCTCCTCCTCTTTCATTTCGTCTGCCAGCCCGTCGGAGGCCAGCACAAAGCAATCCCCAGGTTGAGGCTCAATCACTACATAGTCGAGATCCACACTTTCTTCATGACCGAGACAGCGCGTGATCAAGTGCCGGTAAATGTTTGTACGACACTGCTCACGAGTGATCTGACCATGCAAATGCATCTCCATTACCACTGAGTGATCGAATGTGACCAAATCCAACTCGGAGCCTCTTACCAAGACAGCGCGTGAATCACCGGCATGTCCAAAGTGCAACATTCCGTTTCGACCAATCACAGCAATGAGGATCGTGGTGCCCATGCAATGCATCCTTGGGTCCTTTTCTTGTTCAGAGGAAATGCGTCGATTGGCTTCATTAGCCGTGTCGCGCATCCACTGCTCAATTCCCTCATCGCTGAGGTTTTCTGCCCGGCACCACATTTCGTCGACAGTTTCGACGGCAATGCGACTGGCAATGGCGCCGCCTGAATAACCGCCGACACCATCGGCAACAACAAAGACTCGCCCATCCTTGCTCATATAAAAACTGTCCTGGTTATCTTTGCGAACAAGCCCGCGATCAGACAACCCGGCACTGCGCCAGGTATACTTGGACATCTTCATTACCTCTCAATTTTCTGGCGTTGGACCAAACTGCCTACCGCCACAATTTCATTCTACGGCGAAGCTGTCATTTTTAGAATTCCCGAATACGGGTAATTTTGGCACCATGTTCTATAAAGCCCGCAGGTGCCTCGTCAGTCTTTCCCAGGCAGCCGCACGAGCCGCTTTGTTGGCGTCATTTGCATCCGGCGCTTCACCGGCGCGCATAAAACCATGACCTGCTCCCGAATAGGTTTTCGGTTCATAGATCTTATTGAGCTTCTTCATCATCGAGGCGGTGCCCTCGAGCGTGGCACCTATGCGAGCATCATTTTCAGCATAATAGCCATAAACCGGAGCTGAAATCTTTGCCAGTTCCTCCTCGCTTGTGGGAGCGGACCCATAAAATACATGCGCTTCTTTCAAGTCACCGCAGTTGGTGGCAAAGCGAAATGTCTGGGAGCCGCCCCAACAAAAGCCGGCGACGGCAATTTTTCCATTAGCTGCAGGCACAGTAGACAGATACCTCTTAACAGCGACAAGGTCAGTAGTAACCTGATCCGGCGGCAACTGGGATACCGCCTTTCGAGCTCCATCATCACCGCCAAAATCCAGTGTTCCAGCCTTGTTTGGTCCCATTCCTGACAAAAGATCTGGAGCTACGGCGATAAAACCATGAGCAGCAAGCTGATCAGCTGTCAACCTGACCCAGTCGGTCAATCCGAAAATCTCGTGGATAAGAAGAACAGCTGTAGCTTTTTCCTTTTTTTCGGGATAAGCAATAAAGGCTTTGACGGCCCGGTCACCGTTCTTAATCGTCACCCACTCGCTGTGGCGAGGTGACTTTTCCAACCTCTGCTTGGCCCACTCCTGTGCCATTGCAGGCGTGCACGACAAAATCAGCAATCCAATCGCCAGGAATATTCTCACTGCTATATCTCCGTTTTTAATTTATGCCTTCAAAATTGGCAAGCGAGTTTCCTTCGGCTCCTTAGATGAATCCCTGCGCTTAAACGCCAGTCGGGCGTTTTGCAAAACCGGTATTTGCAGAACCAGCGGCTCAACAATGGCCGCCATCTTGTCGGCACTATCGCCATATGCAAAAATGCCGGTCTCTTCATTGCCCTGGCGCACTCCTCGCAGTTCGCCCGCACCGACAGCTTTCAAAGCCGCGTCGATTTTTTCGTATTCGGCGGCAAAATCGAGGTCTTCATAAACGGCCGGCGGCAGATTGATGCCGTCCAGATAAATGGTCAATCCTTCCAAAAGTCCCAGCGGTTCGACCACATCTTCACCATTTCTCTCATAACTGATTTCAGAACCAATCGGTGCGCCGAGCTTGTTCAACATATCGCGCGTCAAGCTAAGCGCTTCGTCTAAATTCGCCAGTTCAACATCCAGACACACGTATTCAATGCGATTGTCACCATCAAGCTGGCTGCCGCCGCCGGTTACATCACCGAGGTCGCGCTTACTGAGTTCTTCAATGAGCGGGTCCTCGTAACGGTCGCCCCGGTCGATTGGTTCAATGTACTCGTCGATTTTCACCAGCACAAAGTGCGGATAGTTTGCTGCCATTAGTCGCTTCCTTTGCGATTTAAATCGCTCACAGTGCGAATTCAGTGCAAATATTGATTTCCGGCAGCCAGTATCCCATCGTGACATCTTAATGATGCCTGCGCGGAGTTAAAAGCTAAGGAAATACATAACCCGGCTCAAAAATGATTCCTTTGCGTCTCTTCAATAATATGACCCAGGAAAACCCATGCTTTTGAGATTTGACTTCAAATTCCGGGACTTCTGCCTTCTTGTCGTGCTTGGTTCGCTATTTTTTGCCATGCCGCCTGCCTTTGCTCTGGTGGTGAAAAATGACAATTCCAAGCTCTCTAAGTCAACGGGAGTACCGCTTTATGAGTGGAAAGATGAATCGCTGTCCGAACCTAAAGACATAGTTGTCGGCGTCCACGGCTTTGCACAGGATGCGGCCGCCTTTTCCTCCATTGCTCAGCGGCTTGCCGCACGAGGATACTTGGTTGTGACGCCGGATTTGCGGGGGCACGGGCGCTGGCCGGAATCGGACTCGACGATGGAAGAGAATTTGCAGGCAAGTTGTACTGATGTGGCGCGAATTTTGTCGCTTCTGCACAAACAATACAAAAAGGCCAACATCTATTGCCTGGGCGAAAGCACTGGAAGTGGTGTCGTTATGAGTGCTGTCGCAAAACAGTCGGAGGGGGTGCGCGGCGTCATTCTTTGTGCGACAGGTTCTCAGCCTGCTTTTCACAATCCCGCCGTTATGGGGTCCAGCTTTATAAAAGGTATGGCCACTTTTGTTACCCAGGTACCAATCAAAAACTATTTGCAGCATTACCTCTCGGACGATGCGCGCGTTGCTCAAGAGATGATCGACGATCCGCTCGCGAAAAAATCTCAATCGGCCCTGCAGCTGATCGGCACCATGACCTTCATCCGGGACATGCCTCTGCGCGCGGCAAGATTGCCGGCGTCGCTTCCCGTCCTCATTTTGCAGGGCTCGGCCGATCAAATCGTCAATCCAGAATCGGCTGAACCCGTCTTTGAAGCGGTAAGGTCCCACGACAAACAATTCGTTCCCATTGAGGGCTCCGGGCATATTCTCGTCGGAACGTCTTATATCAAACCAAATGTGCTTGCCACAATTGAATCCTGGCTGGCAAAACATGGCGGCAGCAACTCTATTTCGGTAGGAACGATCGGGGTTCCGCAGTAACAGCCACAATTAACTATCTTGAACAGGCGCCCCATCCCGGCGCTACGGATTTAACCATCTTTCCCGCGTGACAGAGCAGGAACCTTGGCTCTGACTGAGGGTCCTCGCTATTGTAGTCGGCCGTGGAGGATACTGGAATGTTCGCTCTTGGGAATGACAAAAAGGCGCCAGAAGCGCATAACGAGCAGAACTGGACACAGCGATTAGCTCGCATCGCTCAACCTGCAGCAGCCTGTGTTTGGAATATGGTGGTTGCTCCAGTTGAATTAGCACAAAGAATGTTCTATCGCCCGAATGCACGGCACGACGAATTAGTTGTGGAAGACTTGCATGCAAAATGCAAGGAGTCAATTACAAAATCGTACATTGATGTATGCACGCAGAAATTGTATACCAAGCCTGTAGATGGCAAATTCGATCCGCGCAGCACCTATGAAAATCTCCAGGCTTGCCAATCCGGTACTTTCAAAATACCGGGCATGGAGACAGAAATAGAACCACCGGTTCCACAGCTTGTACTGCTCGACGAAATAGTACCTGCGCAACTGCCAGGTAATGTTGCTCTTCTCCCGTCGCCGTCACTGAGTGATTCACAAATTTTGAAAGTGCGTCCGGGGTTGACTGATTCGCAAGTAATGCTCGCACGTCCTGGACTGAGCGATTCTCAAATTATGACAGCACGTCGCAGCCTCGTTGTTCGTCCGCTTCTGGGCGAATTAGCAGGCGACAACCATACCGGCACCGAGTCCGGCACATACGCCAGTTTGCAGCACCTTAATCAAACGAAAGCGAGCGTTATTCAATGCGGTTTTACACAGTCCGGCGTTTATCAGCTTATTGAACCCGATATCAATCCAAATGGTCTGCAGCATTTCATAGAATCCGAAGAACAAGAAAAGACCGCCTAAAAAAGAATGATATATAAAAGAATTGGCGCTGGTCGAAACTGATGACCAGCGCCATTTATTGTCGCGGCGCCTTGCACGCTGGTTACTTCAGATCAACATCAATTCCGTCGCCCAGTCCCTTAATTGCCGCCTCTTCTTTTGCGACCATATCTTTCTTGCCTTCCAGTTTGTACAACTTCAGTCGATCCTGGTGATACTCGCGCGAGTAAGGCGCAGTTTTGATCAGCAGGTCTAAATCGCGCTCGGCATCCGCATATCTTTTCAAACCGATGTATGCTTTCGCTCGCATCTGCAAATTGCTTGCTTTAAACTTCGGCATAATCGGAAGAATACGATTCACATCCTCAAGCGCTCCTTGCCAGTGAGAATTTTGCACTCTCAACTTCAGTCGCTCGCGATACCAATGTGGTTGCTGCACTAATTTCAATGCCTTCGTTGCACACTCTTCAGCCTCCAGGTCTCGCCTCAGGTGTTTCAATACATCTTTCTTCTTCATCAAGCCATCCGCTTTAAGAAATTCGCTTGATCGCAGCGCCAGCGACATGTCGATGTACTTCAAGGCTAGATCATCCTTTCCCAGCTGAGTATAAACACTCGATAGATATTCAGTATTTTGCCAATCATCAGGGCGCTTCTTATGAGCCCACTCAAAGTCAGCGATAGCTTTGCCTTCCTCCTCCAAATGAAAGTTGACCATTCCCCTACGAATATGAGCCTCGTAGGAATCAGAATATTTCTTGACCGCTGCGTCAGCTACAGGGGCGGCACGCTCCCAATCGTTATTGTTGCTCAACATGTCGATCTCACGCAACATGCCTTTCAACTCTTGACTGATCGGAGCCTCAGCTACGCACGCGATATTCGACATTACGGATAAAATCAGTGCCGCAGCGAAGCAAGTGCAATTTAAAAACGTCAGATTATGTCGCATAGAAAACGTAAATCAAGATAGAAATTGTACAATAGTTCCGTTTTAAATAGACAAGACCCATAGGAAAGAAGCGATGGCAAGAATTCTTCAATTGGTAGGTGACTTCGTAGAGGACTATGAAGCAATGGTGCCTTACCAAATGCTGGTTATGGTCGGGCACGATGTTCATGCGGTTTGCCCGGGCAAGAAAATGGGCGACAAGGTGAAAACCGCGATTCATGATTTTGAAGGCGATCAAACTTATACGGAAAAGCCCGGTCACCTCTTTGCCATCAATGCTGATTTCGACAAAATAGATTTCACATCATATGATGCCTTAGTAATTTCCGGCGGCCGTGCTCCAGAATATTTGCGGCTAAATCCCAGGGTTCTTGAATGTGTGCGTCATTTTTTCGACAAGAAAAGACCTGTGGCTGCCGTCTGTCATGCGGCTCAGGTCTTAGCTGCCGCCGGTGTTTTAAAAGGTCGCTCCAGCATGGCATATCCGGCCGTCGGTCCTGAAGTCACCGCCTGTGGTGGAACTTTTATCGAACAAAACAAGGACTTTTCCAATGCTCACACAGATGGAAATCTTGTCACGGCTGCTGCATGGCCGGGACATCCGCAATGGATTCGCCAATTTCTTGAATTATTGGGCAGTACGATAAAGCCTTAAGGCAGAAATGAAAAACTATAAGAAAAGAGACTTTCCAGTCGATAAAGTGCGGCGATTTTTGGAGCCCGGGCCGATTGTTCTGATCAGCTCACAGTATAAAAGCGAAACCAATATCATGACGCTCGGTTGGCAGACAGTCATCTCCTTTGAGCCGTCGCTTGTTACGTGCTTTATCTGGGACCAAAATTACAGCTATGAGATGATACGCAAGAGCAAGGAATGCGTGATCAACGTTCCTGAATCGCATTTGCTCGACACTGTTGTCGGCATCGGCAATTCGACCGGTTCGGAAATCGACAAGTTCGAACAGTTTGAACTAACTAAGGTCGCATCAAAGAAAGTGAAGGCACCAATGATTAAAGAGTGCTATGCCAATTTTGAATGCAAGCTATATGATGCCAAACTGATCAAGACGTACAGTCTATTCGTTTTCGAAGTCGTCAAAGCCCACGTCGCAACAGAGCCGAAGTATCCAAAGACTGTGCATTACACGGGTGACGGCGTGTTCATGATTTCGGGAGAACATCTAAGCAGGAAAAAGCAATTCAGACCAGAATGCCTCTAGACCAATCACATTGGATCAACCAGGGTATTTGTCCAACTGCCTTTTTGTCCATCAGGATCACCGGCAAAGACAAGTTTTACCTCGACGCTGTTTACGCCTTCTGGAATAGCCAATTGAGATTCTGATGCCGTTTCCATAAGCGCCTGAAGAATGCTTTCTCTCAACTTAGCTTCATTGGATTCGGGTTCTTGAGCGGGGGGATTCTCTTTGGCAGCAGAACGTCGGAAAGGAATCTCATATGAATATCTGGAGAATGCCACCGACTCAATGCCCCCCGGTGCAAATTTGACATCCGCCATGATGGCGCCCCGCACCGGCGGTTTGAACTTAACTATCACTGTTTCGGTCAAAAACTTGTACCACGCATGTAGATCCGGCTGCTGGTCAACCTTCTCCGTAAGCGGGTTGGCACCTTCCGAAACAGAAATGTTGAAGCGCTTGGACTGGCTGCTAGCCACGGTGGAAAAATAGTCCGGATACTGGATGGCTCGATCTTCATAGGCTCGAAATGTCCATTTTGTACCGGGCTCACTATGAATACATTCTTTGCGATCTCGGTATGAACCGTCGATCACTAGAGAACCACCTTTGAGAATGATATTGCCGTGAATGGTAATGCCGGAACCTTTGGGGTTGGTGACGGAAATGCCACTTGCAGTGGCGCCGGCGGCGGCACTTGTGACGAGCACTGTGCATGCAAACAGCAATTGTCGAACATTCATGTCGATTGACCCGCCAAATTGAGTGCCCTCATTGAATCACGCCGCCCCTGTGTTGGCACGGGGAAAAACCCCAATTGCCGAAAATCGATACCATTTATATGGTTCTCTTGACGGCAGAGACAAACTCAGCCAGCGCCGGGCTTTTATCTTCAGGATTCCACATGGCTTTGATGCTGAGGGTGGCATTTAGATCTGATACCGGAATGAAAACAACGTCATCCGGTTTTCGGCGTTTCGCCGATTCAGTTATGAAGGTCGCTCCAATTTCGGCTGATACGAGGCTGAGCATGGTGCTTTCGTTGTTGCCCTCTTGAACGACATTGAGCGTGCAGCCGCACCTCTCAAATCGAGAAACAATCAGATCATAATAGGATGGACTGTTGGCACGAGGAAACCAGACTATCGGGTAGTCATTCAAATCTTCGATGGCAATTGTCTTTAGCTTGGCCAGCGGGCTAGACTTGGAGACCGCCAGCATCAACTCCTCTTCGGCAAATTGCAGCGACCGGATTGTCTGCCCTTTCGGCAGCCAGTAAACAAAGCCGAGATCGAGTTCGTTGCGCGTCAGCAACTCTGCCTGCTCGATAGATGAGGCCGGAACGAGATCGAGAACGACATTGGGATAATCCTGCCGAAATGTTCTCAATATCTCGGAAAACATTTTGTTGAAGGTGACGCCGTCGGCAAATCCAATTCGGAGCAGCCCGGCTTGCCCGCGGCTTACCTGCTGGGTCAGCTTGACCATCCTCTCGCATTGAGCCAGAAGGTCACGGGTTTGGGCGAAAAAAACTCGACCTGCAGATGTCAACCTCACACCGCGCGGCAACCTTTCGAACAGCTCGACGCCGATTTCCTCCTCCAGTTGCTTTATCTGGCGGGTCAGAGCCGGCTGGGCGATGTGCAATCGTTCGGCAGCCTGCCCAAAATGCTCCAGTTCGGCTATATGGAAAAAATATCGAAGCTGCCTAATTTCCACAATCAATACCTTTTTGCTATCAATTGTACCAATTTTAGCTATTGGACGGCATTAATAACAAGAGGGACAATTGTTGGTAACGTTGAGAGGAGCCAAAACCGTGCTGACAATCAGTTCCGTGGTCATCAAACCGTTCCGCACCGAGTATCAAGAATCCGTTGAAAAACTCGTCTTGCCAATTCAACAGATTGAATTCGGCGTAAAAATCACACGAGAAGAACAGCCGGACCTGATGGACATCGTCGGGACATTTCAAACCGGTGACGGAAACTTCTGGGTAGCCTTTGACCCAATAGAGAAAGCAGTGGTTGGAACAATCGGCGTTGCCGATATTGCCAATCATCAGGTGGCGCTGAAAAAGATGTTCGTGGCAAAGAGCCACCGCGGCAAGGAAAAAGGTGTTTCAAAATTGCTCATGAACACAGCAATTGAGTGGTGCAAATCGAAAGGTGTGAAACAAATCTATCTGGGCACCACAGCCAGAATGCACGCCGCTCATCGCTTCTACGAAAAGAACGGATTTGTGGAAGTGATGACTGCCGAATTGCCGCCATTGTTTCCGATCGTTTCTGTCGATACGAAATTTTACTGCCTGACTATTTGAGCTTCAGCAAAAGGTGAGACTATTATGTTATCGATGACACAACAAATCGCCGAAGTAGACCCGACAGTTGCTGAATGCCTGCAGAAGTACGGCATTGAGCACAAAGTCCTGCAGTGCCAGCCTGAATTGGCGGACACGGCCATATTTTGCGCTCATTATGGGTATGAGCTGGAGCATGCAGCCAATGCCATTGTGGTTGCGACGAAATCGGATCCCGTGCAATTTGCTTGCTGCATTGTGCTGGCCACCACTAAGCTCGATGCAAACAAGAAAGTTCGTCAGATTATGGACGGCCGCAAGGTTTCCTTTGCCACTCCGGAACAAACTCTTGAACTGACTGGAATGCTCATAGGCG
>CAZHEZ010000021.1:0-59095 GCA_964531315.1 uncultured Candidatus Obscuribacterales bacterium
TTGCTCAACATCATCGCAAACGGTATGGAAATCCTCGGTATTGCCTGGGGCGGACCTACCATGATCATGGGCTTCATGCACATGGCAGCCGGCACACAAGATGCAATGAAGAAAGTACTCTTCGGAGCAGCTGGTGTGACAGGCGGATTGGCAACACCCGGTTGCATCAACTGGCTGGTTGCATCTGCTCGCGATGCCAACTTGTTCAGCTAAATCGAACAAGAGTCTACACCAATTCAGACAGTTCAAAGGGGAGCGCAAGCTCCCCTTTTTCTTCGTGTTGATGCGGCTTTCGGTGGGAAGGTTCAGTCCTCAACTTAGATCATTGCGGTCTCGATCTAGATCAACTTATCTAATTCCATTTCTATCTATATAGACGTGTCATTTCCGGCTGTGCAATTTTGTTTGTGAAAAAACTGCATCAGCAGCGAATTTCAATCGGGGCTGAAGAAATCTCGCAAAGAGAAACGAGACACTCCAATTGCTTTCATTTATATAAGTCGCCTTCCCTTGCCTGCGAATTTGCCATTTCGAAGCTCTGCAAGACGGCGCTGCATGCTGATCTTTATACTTTGGATTAAAAGTGTAGTCCAGAGTACAAATTGGATCTTGACTCAGGTGCGTTCCGGCCTTACTCTGTGTTTGGCTCGCTTTTTGAGCTATTTTGCCCGCAAACTTACTAACAACTGAAAAACTCACTGGAGGGTTTCCTCATGCGTACTTCATTTGCATCCAAATTCGCATCTATGGGAATGGCCGCTGCTGTAGTAGTAGGACTCGCTGCTGCTCCTGCATTCGCACAAGCCCAGGGCGATCAATTCGCTTCGTCCGGGACTGAAGGACAATACTCGTCCCAAGCCCAAGGCAATACCGGTACTCAATCTTTGCAGACCCAAGAAAGCAATGCTCCGACATTGCAAGGCGCTACCAACGGAACAATCGGACCACAAGGCTCTGATGCTACCTACATTACCGGCGTCAACACCGCAGGTACCGTACGTGTAAACAACTTGGCCAACTTGGAAGCCTTGCTCAACATCATCGCCAACGGTATGGAAATCCTCGGCATTGCTTGGGGCGGACCGACCATGATCATGGGCTTCATGCACATGGCAGCCGGCACACAAGACGCAATGAAGAAAGTACTCTTCGGAGCAGCAGGTGTGACAGGCGGATTGGCAACACCCGGTTGCATCAACTGGCTCGTTGCATCTGCTCGCGATGCCAACTTGTTCAGCTAAGACAGAGAATAAACGCCACGCAATCAGGCAATCAGTTGGAAGGAGCCGCAAGGCTCCTTCCTTTTTTGTGCGGTTTTTGAATTCGCGCGACCCATGCCTGATTTATGATTGAAGAATGCAACCACTCGAATCAATCGAATCACCTTCAATTCTGTCCTATCTGAGGCTTTGTTTTGGTGCACTGTTTGTTGTGGTCATGCTACTTATCGTTCTTTCTACGCTTGGATTGTTTCCTGGTTTCAGGCACATCGAGACAATTAAGGTAGCTATGTCGCCCGACCAAAAGCTCAAGGCGGTGGTTTACTTGGAGAAGTATGACCCAATCAACTGTTCCGTAAATATTTCAGTTTTGAATTCTAGTGCTGAACTTGAGAGCGGACGCGATGGGAACATATTCTCTCAGTGGAAAAGCGACTGGGCTGACGCAAAATGGATTGACAATCATTCGTTGCTTGTTACTCACACAGACTCTAGTTATTGCAGAGTGCCCGAGACCTTTACTGCCTTTGATCGGGATCTTCAAATTCGGGAACTGGCTCTGAAAGGATATTTGGCTCCTAACTAAACCGGACTCTTTTCTCGAAAGAAACCTTTCGAACTGCCCCGCTCATGTCACAGTTGGCCCATATTCTGAAATTGCTCACTTCGAGCGGCTGTTAATCCCTCTTACTAAGTTCTACACAAATCTCCAGTGAGGTAGAAATATGACTCGCATTCTTTTGCAACGCGCTTTTTCCGTAGCAGCGACATCGGCAGTTTTGTTTACACTTACTAGCGCTCCCGTTTTTGCCCAAGCCCAAGGCGATCAAATGGCATCGTCTGGAAGTGAAGGACAATACTCTTCGCAAACTCAAGGCAACACCGGCACGCAAACCATGCAAACTCAGGAAAGCAACTCCCCGACTTTGCAAGGTGCCACCAACGGAACAATCGGACCACAAGGCTCTGATGCTACATTCATAACCGGCGTTAATACCGCAGGTTCGGTGCGCGTGAACAACCTGGCTAACTTGGAAGCTTTGCTCAACATCATCGCCAACGGTATGGAAATCCTCGGCATTGCCTGGGGCGGACCAACCATGATCATGGGCTTCATGCACATGGCTGCCGGATCGCAAGACGCCATGAAGAAAGTTCTCTTCGGATGCGCGGGCGTAACTGGTGGATTAGCGACACCCGGTTGTATCAACTGGCTCGTTGCCTCCGCTCGCGACGCTAACTTGTTCAGCTGAAACGAATTTCAAGTGAAACGCTAAACTACAATGGAAGGGGCCGAAAGGCTCCTTCTAGCTTTTTCGTCGAATCTTCCAAGACGCGCACAGAGAGCCATCTTCCGAAAGGGGCTAACAATCAGACGACGATCGATGCTTATCAACTGAATATCAAGATTTTCGATAGTTCAAGACAGGGTGTGCCTTTTGGTGCTGTCTAAATATCAAGAACTTGCATATACGTATAAATCCCATAGAACTAGGTTCCGCGAAAAGTTACCTTGTCAGGGACCGCTCTTAAAGCGTGTCTAGCAGTCCTTTCACTTACCAAATTTTTTCCAGGTCCGGCAGGAGGTTCACTCATGATCCGTAAACTTACTATGTCAGCTCTCGGTATCTCCGTCGTTGCAGCCCTCGCTGTAAGCGCACCAGCATTCGCTCAAGCACAAGGAGATCAATTTGCTTCGTCCGGTACCGATGGACAATTTTCTTCTTCAGTTCAAGGCAACACCGGCACACAATCTCTGCAAACCCAAGATAGCAAAGCTCCGACATTGCAAGGCGCCACCAATGGTACTATTGCACCGCAAGGCACTGATGCCACCTACATTACCGGCGTCAACACTGCGGGTACTGTGCGCGTAAACAACCTGGCCAATTTGGAAGCTTTGCTCAACATCATCGCCAACGGTATGGAAATCCTCGGCATTGCCTGGGGTGGACCGACCATGATCATGGGCTTCATGAAGATGGCCGCAGGAACACAAGACGCCATGAAAAGCGTGCTTTTCGGCGCCGCTGGTGTAACAGGCGGATTGGCAACACCCGGTTGCATCAACTGGCTGGTTGCATCTGCTCGCGACGCCAACTTGTTCAGCTAAACAGAATTTCCTCCAGTTCGAAGTAGTAAGTCGTCCGAAGAAAGGAGCCGAAAGGCTCCTTTCGAATTTTGAGATAAGAGATGGGCACACAAAGTATTAGGAGCCGCTTGCTACAGAACCGGCTCCACTGTCTGCAAGCGGCAGCCGGATAGAAAACGTGCTGCCCTCGCCGACCACGCTGTCAGCTTTTAGCGAGCCGTGATGCAATTCGATAAGCTCTTTGGCAATCGGCAAGCCGAGTCCGCTGCCGGGTGTAAGAGCTGTTGATTGAACGCGGTGGAATCGCTCAAAAATGAGTTTCAGATCCTCGGGCGCAATCCCGACTCCCTGGTCGGCAATTAGGACTTCCAGGCTTTCACCGCTTTTCTGCAATTTCAATGAAACTGTGGATTTCTCAGGCGAAAACTTGATGGCATTCGATAGCACATTGACAAAAACCTGCTCCAACCAAAAAGCTTCACCATCAACTAAAACGGATTTGAGCTCCCCATAGTCACGAGTCAGCGAAATTTGTTTGGCATCAGCCAAGAGCTTTATAGAGTCCAGGCACTTGTCCAGCAATGGCGAAAGTTCCAGCGGTGCCGTTTGCAGTTGGAGATGCCCGGTACGCAATTTTTCCAGCTGAAGAACGCTGTTTATGAGGTCTACCATGTGCTGAGAAGATCTTTGGCTGGCTGAAAGCAGCTTAATTCCGCGTTCGTTCACTTCGCCGAATTTGCCGTTTGCCAGCATCTCCAAAAAGCTGCGCACTGACTGCAATGGAGTTTTCAAATCGTGTGTGATCATCGCTGTGGCTTCTTGCCTCATTCTTTTTGCCGCTTCTATTTGAGCTGCGGCGCTGTGGAAGGTGGCGTCAAGAGAGGCTACTTCATCGGTACCCTGCACAGGCGCCAGAAGTGGCTCTCCTGACGCCAATCTTCTGGCATTCTCGCCCAGTCGAGAAAGGCGTACTACTATGTGCCTGCTATACAACATTGCGCCTATCCAGGCGAACAAGACACTCAAACAGACCGCGACCTTTAGGAGTTGGCGAGTGCGTACTCTCAGCTCGTTGCTGCGAAGATCGTAGTCAGCGCTTCTACTTCTGTTCTCCAGATGCCTCATCCCTTCAAAGAGCCCAGCATTCATTTCCTCTCTTATCCGCTCGTTCTCTCCTGGGGGGCGCTTTCTTGCATTGTAAATACTGTTTTCAGCCATGAAATCGACTGCACGTTCGCCATTTCTTACTCTCTGCGTGATGTTCGGCTCATCAGCGACGAGCTTCTCCATTGTATGGAAGTTTTGTTTGATAGCTAAAAGCAATTCGCTAATGCGACCTGCAAGAGCTGGAGACTCCTTTCTGTGCTCCATTGCAAATCCAAGCTTCACCAGGTCGCGCAGAATCGCATTTGCTGCATCATTTACCATGCGATTGTGGTCAATTCGGCGCGCTTCCTGTTCGACTTGATCCTGCAAAATCATGAGTGATCCGAACAAAGTAATTTCAAAAAAAAGCGGAACGCAGATTAGAAAAAGTCCTTTGTGCAGCAGAGTGAAGTTGCCACGTGTTTTGATGGGGGGCTGATCAACAGCGCGTTCCAGTTTCAAGAGTTGCTTGGAAGGAATCATCGGCGATTCTCTTTTAGAAGCCGGCAACTGCAAGGTGAAGGTGGAATATGTTGCCATTTCATTTCCATGAACGCTTTGGACGGAGATTGTTCCGCCATGCAATTCGATCAATTCTTTGGCAATTGGTAAGCCCAAACCTGTTCCAGCTACGGACGCAGTGGACTGCATGCGGTGAAAGCGGTCGAAAATGAGCTTTTGCTCTTCATCGGGAATACCGGGACCTTGATCTGAAATGCGAATGGTGACTCCATAATCCGACTTTGAGGCGGTGATGGACACAGTTGAGTCTGCAGGGGAGAACTTGATTCCATTTGATAGTAAGTTGACAATCACTTGCTCTAGCCAGAATGGATCTGCGTCTACATATTCAGCTGAGGCATCTTCACAGTTTAGTTTTATCTTTTGATTTTTTTCGTCCGCTAGCAGCTTGACTGATTCCGCACATTTGCTCAAAAATGGTGCCAGCTCCGTTCGTGATGTTTCCAGACGAACCGCACCAGAGCGAAGTTTTTCCAGCTGAAGAACGTTTTCAATAAGGCCAGTCATATGGTTTGAGGCTTTCTGCACGATTGAAAGAAGTCGATTGCCTGACTCGTTCAATTGTCCGAAAACACCTTGCTCAAGCATTTCTAAATAGCTGAGAACAGTTTGCAGCGGCGTTCTCAGATCGTGCGTGATCATCGCCGTTACTTCTTGCCTGGTCCGTTTTGCTGAAGTCAGAAGATCGGCAGCCTGATGGAAGTTTCGATCCAATTCGGCGATCTCATCTCCACCACCCTGCACAGGTAGCAAAGGTTTGTCTTGTCCCAACCTGCGAGCGTTTTCACTTAGACGAGCCAGCCGGCCGACAAGGCGCTTGCTTAATATGTATGAACTGACTACTCCGATCAAGACACTCAACACAAGCGCACACTTCAAAACGAGTCTGATTTGTTCTGAGATCTGCTTGCTGAGTAGCTGACTGTTTACTGAATTCTGGCTTGCCCATTCGAAGAGACCGCATTGCGTCAGGGCTTGGATGTGGTGCTCTACGCTTGTTCTGGCCCCGTGAATGATTTTGGGAAATTCGTCTGCATTGGCGGCAAGAAGCTTTGATTTTAGCGAAAACATCTCAGTAATAGTGTGATGCATTTCTGTTTCACCTTGCTTGATGCGAACGAGCATATCTGGAGCATCTTGAGCAAGTTGTTCCAACTCTGCAAATCTCTTCTTTGCGTCGGTGATATAACCGAAAACCTGCTTTGGCAGAAAGGCACCTGCCGAGCGGTTTCCCTTTGCCCGCACGGATTCGATGATCAATATTGTGTTCTGCAAAATCAGATTGACTTGGTCGTTTATTTTCTTATTGCGATTTATCCGCTGCGCTTCGAATTCCAAATGATCTTGTGCTGATATAAGGTAGGAAAACACACCTATTTCAAAGCACAAAGGAATGCTGACCAAAAGCAGCCCTTTATGCAGTAGTGTCAGTTTCACAGGATTTTTAATATTCCGAGTCGCGTTGCGTTGCGGCATAGTCAATCATGGTTGGATAATAACATTGCTGCTTCACGAACCTTGATCAAGAAGTAGTCTGACTATATCCTGCTGCCCACAGAGGCTGGCAAACACCAGTGCCTGCTCGGCTGGATTCCTCGATCCGAAGACACTACCCAACAAGAGGACTTAAAGGGTGCCCGATGACACCCTTTATTGGTTTTCAGAAGAGCAAGATGTGTCAATATCACTGCGCTTAATCGGCATTCCAGCATGAAGGTCTACTTTCGTTCTTGCACCTTCGACTGCAAGATACAACTCCCGGCCGGGTGGAGCAACTGAAGCAGCAACACTTCGTATTTCAAAAGCTGCTGAGCTAATTATCTCTCCAGCCTTAATTGCTCGTTTTGCAAAAGCAACAGACACTTGAGGTTCTAGAGGCGGATTGTCAAAATAGCGCCATTGCTCTTGCGACAATATGGGTCTATCCTCGAGCGAGTTGGGTCCTACCAACCCTGCAAGCCACCACAAGTGAAATGGTACGCCAGCCTGATCTAGTTGATCGAGAAACAGCGGGGGCAAGCCTGAGCCGATATGGGTAGAGGTTGCGAGGTCGAAGACAAATACCCTGGATAAGGCGTAGTACCCTTCGCCCCTCTGGTACTCTTCGCTGAAGTACTCCTCTTTATCGGTCACCTGGATAAGCTCTGACATTTCCGTAATTCGCCAAGTGGGCTCAGTGATAGCGAACCACGTACCCTCTGTCATGCGCGTGGTCTGGATGACCATGTCAATTGCACTGCTGGTAAGTTCCTTCGCCGCACGACGAGACAAACTCGAATCGGCCTCACGAACCATGGACTCGAGCTGCAGCAATCCTTTGGCTGGCGACTCCGCACAAACGGTAAGTATGCTTCCCGGACAGCACTTGTTCATCACCTGCAGTAGCGTTGCATGATCGAGATCGGCGCAGTCGCTGACGATGCGATTGAACTTGCTTGCATCAGACTCAATGCCTGCGCACAGAACCTCAACCAATTCAGCTTTGCCTGCGCCAGCGTTGGCAGAGACAAGAATATTAAGCTTGCCGCGCACGCAGGCACGCAGTATGAGAGACATTGCTTCCGTCAACGCCCCATTCTGCCAAAGATTATCGTGAATCGCCTTCCATTCCGCGTCTTGCATTCAGGTGAACTCCCTTTTCGAGTCCAATACAGTATCTGAAAATCCACCCAAAAAGGGATCCATCAAGAGATGTCCGAAACTTATCAAGAAGATGTCAAGAAAGGTGTCTAATGTTCAAAAAACGCCAGCCTCTCAGTCCTTCATTTATCAAGAATCCAGGTAGGCGTTTCAGCCCCTTGACTTTGCTTGCTCTGAAGCATACGCTTCCTGAGCGCTCACTTTTCGAGCGTTTTTAGCGCCCTTTTACTATATATGAAACACTTTCGGCAGGAGATTCACTCATGATCCGCAAACTTACTATGTCTGCTCTCGGCCTTTCCGTCGTTGCTGCCCTCGCGATCAATGCTCCTGCATTCGCACAAGCTCAAGGCGATCAGTTTGCTTCGTCTGGTACTGAAGGACAATTCTCATCGCAAGCCCAAGGCAACACCGGCACACAGACCATGCAAACCCAGGAAAGCAATGCTCCGACATTGCAAGGCGCCACCAACGGTACCATAGGACCACAAGGCTCTGATGCTACCTACATCACAGGAGTCAATACCGCAGGTACTGTGCGCGTAAACAACTTGGCCAACTTGGAAGCTTTGCTCAACATCATCGCCAACGGTATGGAGATCCTGGGTATTGCCTGGGGCGGACCGACCATGATCATGGGCTTCATGCACATGGCAGCCGGCACACAAGAAGCAATGAAGAAAGTACTCTTCGGAGCAGCTGGTGTGACAGGCGGATTGGCAACACCCGGTTGCATCAACTGGCTGGTTGCATCTGCTCGCGATGCCAACCTATTTAGCTAAGACTCAGCTAAGACAAAGAATTAACGCCACGCAATCAGGAATCAGTTGGAAGGAGCCGGGAGGCTCCTTCCTTTTAGTTTGACTCTGTTTAGGAAACGCTCGTCAGTCGAGCAATTTCCTTTTCGAGATCGTCGTATGTGAATGTCCATCCTTTCAGATGGTCGTCATAGCAGAAGCCTGCATCGAGACCTTCGTGAGTGAGGACCATCTCGCACTTTTGCCCGCGTTCTTTAAACGTGACGGTGACAATGGTTTCGCTGGTGGGAGAACTTTCGCAGCCCCGGCTATTCCAGGTGAACTTCACCTGCTTGTTGGGCTCGATCTCCAGATAGCGACCAGTGCAGGCGCCTTCAGTTTTAGAGGTCCACTCCAGCGAATACTCTCCGCCCACACGAAAATCATGTTTGAACGAATTGAATTTGACGCCTGTCGATCTAAATAGTTGTCCGTCTTTGATTGCGTCAAACATTACCGATACAGGCGCATCGTATGTCCTTTTCAGTTCGATCGTTTTTTTCTCCGTCATTTCTTTGCACTCCGCTTTGATTGTTTTTTCTTTTGAGTGATGCCCTGGACGTACAGATCGAGACCTTCCATTTGCTGGCTCCAAAATTGCATATAGAAGGATATTTGGTCCGAAGCTTCTGCCAATGGTTCAAAACGCATGGCGCAACGGTAGACCCGCCCTTCTTTGCTGATTGCCAACAACCCGGCCTTCTCCAGTACTTTTACGTGCTTGGAAACGGCGACGAGGCTCATATCGTACATCTCTGCCAAACCGCTAATAGTTAAAACGCCTTTGGCAAGGCGTTTTAAGATGTCGCGTCTGGTTTTGTCCGCCAGCGCATGGA
This sequence comes from uncultured Candidatus Obscuribacterales bacterium, assembly GCA_964531315.1. Classification (GTDB taxonomy): domain Bacteria; phylum Cyanobacteriota; class Vampirovibrionia; order Obscuribacterales; family Obscuribacteraceae; genus QKMZ01. The sequence continues at coordinate 9,254 of CAZHEZ010000021.1, forward strand.
AAATTAAATCCAGCTCGGCTTCGCGATTGTTAACCATGTGGTTTATTGTTGCAAGGCTGAAATCAATAGTCAACCATTTGGTTTACTAATTAATGATCAGGTTACAACACCGGGCTAGCGGTTCGTGTTTACAGGAGTTTTGGTTTGCGCTTATAGCATCGAATTGAAGATGCGGATGATTCGGTTCCATTCACTTTCTGTCCCTGGTACCACCCAACCGTTTCGCACGGCAGCTTCCATGTTTTGCATTGCTTCCCCTGTCTTGAGTGATCTATCGGCCATATAACGTTTGGCGAATTCTGTAATCTCTGCCTCATTTCTTAAATGAGTGATGGCATACTCATTCCGGTTGAATAGAGAGCCCATGGACTCCTTATCTAGAGCAGAAATCAAGGCGGCACCCCTTCGCGGCGGTACTTGATGCAATCTGTCCGTTAGTTGAGAAACGCTATCCTTCAATTTAGCTACAGATTTGTTCCAAATTGCCTCAGAAGGGGACGGTTTGAGCTCGTCGAGCGCTTCTTTCCAAATAGGTGCTAAGTTTTTGTCAACTTTACCCATGGCTAATGCCAGTTCAACGTCCCTGGTTTTTTCAGAATAATATCTCAAGAAATACTCCATGGAAGCGTAGTCTTTGGCTCGACTAAAACCTTGCTTGAATGCCAGAGTTGCTTCAGCTGATTTTCTGAGATTCAGATTGTTTATTGCTTCTTGCCAATATTTCTCAGTGCCAGGTTGAACGAGACCATTGTCCAATGCCTTTTGGATGGTTGTGGCATAACTGTGATTGACTGGTCCGTATGAATAGTAGTTGTTGGCAAACTGAGCGATATCACTCTCTTTATTTAAGCGAGTCAAAGCATAAATTTCCGGAGTCAACAGACTATCCTTGGCTGCCAATTCGCTCATGTATCTGTAGTCATTTTTTGTATTCTGAATTGCCTGTGGAAATTCAATGGGTGTTCTCTCTGACTTAGGCATAGTCTCTAACAGCTTTTCGAACATCGGCCTCTTAGCGCCGATAAATGAATCAAATACGAGTGCGGCTTGAATATCACTTTGAGCATTTTGATTGACGCGGGCATATGTTTGTCCGAAAGAAGCAAATTCACGATCCGTGGTGAAAGAAAGTGCCACTCTTGGATAGTTGGTAGCTGCACTAATCCCTGCCCATTCGCCCGTGATTACATCTGCTGTTTTTCCAGCTTTCAGTCCATCCAAGTAATAGGCAAATTTCTCAGCGTTAAATCCTGGACCTGCAGCGGCAGGATCGGCCAGTTTTTCAGTAAGAATTGGGATGGCTTTTTGTTCGTATGATTTTGCTAAATCCATCCAGATCGGTTTTGTTGCTTCGTCGATCTTTCCTGCCGCAGCAGCCAACCGGATCTCAGCTGGGAATGCCAGGCGACTGGCGCTGTCATTGAACCAATAGTTTCCAAACTCAGCTATTTCCTTAGGATCTTTCAGGGTCTTAAAGGCTTTTTCGGTAATGCTCTGTCCCGCCATCATATTTTCCTGAATTCTCTTCATGACGACTGGAATCGGGTTTGATTCAGTTGCTGCAGATGCGACTTCATCTGTCGTGGATGCAACCTTTTCTGTCCAGGTTACAACTTCATCTGACGAGGTATTTGCGGCATCAATTGTGGATTTTTCTGCCGATGCTGCCGTCGCCGTTCCGGTTCCAGTATCCGTTGAAGTGGCTGTAGCAGTAGCGGTTGCGTCGGTCGTCAACTTCGCCGTCGAAATCGCCGTCGCATCGACGGCTTCGGCTGAATTCTTGAGATTCAGTTCGTTCATCACTTTACGCCAGTATTCTTCCGTGCCGGGCTGAACAAGATTGTTGTCCAATGCCTTCTGGATCGTCGAAGGATAGCTGTGATTCACACGTCCGAATGAATAGTAGTTATTGGCGAATTGGGCAATATCACTCTCGTTTTTCAGGCTGGTCAATGCATAAATCTCAGGGCCCGATATACTATTCTTCGCTGCCAATGAGCTGAGATATTCGTAGTCATTTTTCGTATTTTGAATTTCAGGCGGAAATACTACAGGTGGTGCCTCTGACTTTGGCATGGACTCCATTAGCTTTTGGAACATCTGTGCTTCATCATTTCTGATTCTGCCGAATACTAAGGCTGCGGCAATATCATTGCGAGCATTTGGATTGACGCGACTATATGTATCGCCGAAAAGGCTAATTTCCTTTTCCGTTTTCAATGCGTGTGCTGCCCGCGAAGGTTGGTTTGTCGCCGCATCAATTGCATTCCACTCATCTTCGATAACATCTGCTGTTTTGCCTGCTTTCAATCCATCCAAGTAATACGCAATTTTGGGAGCGTCAACTTCTGCGCCGGCAGTTTCCGCTTTGGCTAGTTTTTCACTAAGGATTGGGACGGCTTGTTGCTCGTATGATTTCGCTAAATCCAACCATGTTTGCTTGGTTGCGCTGTTAATGCCTCCTTCTGTAGCAGCCTCTCGGATTGTGGCTGGGAATGAGAGCAGGGTATCGTCTTTATGGAACCAATAATCTCCAAATTCAGCGATGTCTTTTGGATCTTTCAATTGCTGAAATGCAACGCTGGAAAAGCGCTCTCCAGCCATTGTCTGTGCGCTAATGGATTTCATAATATCCGGAAGCTGATCTTCTGCGTTTTGGGCAGCTGCCGCCTTTGTTGTGACGGTGGCTTCGGCTGTGGAGGCAGTGGTGGCAGTTTTTGCGGCTGCCGCAGCTGTTGCAGTCGCGTCCCCCGCAAAGGTTTTTGCGACAAGCTCGGTAGTCGCCTTTGCCGACTGCTTGAAGAACCAGCCGCCGCCGACACAACCTGCCGCGAAGTCGACGAGACCACCGCCGATGTCCTTCAATCCTTCATGTGCTTTTGCAACTTCGTCTGCTGTGTGTTTTGACGGATCCCATACGGTTCCTATATCCGACAGCCACTTTGGACCATGCTGCATGGCTGCCCAGCTGGTCACGCCCAAGCCCACAGCCACAAGAGTAATTCCGGCAGCAATCGGCACCCAAGCTGGTGCAGTTGCAATTATAGGTGCTGCCGCTGCGACAACTGCCCCGGCTGCGACGCTCAGAACAATGCCGGTGCCAATGGATTGAATCACATCCATGGGATGCGTGAAAACGTGTCCTATTGCACCGCCAATGATGTCACCGACGATTGGAATTGCTCCTCCGCTTTCATGCGACTGCGCTTGCCCAGGCTGTACCACAGTCGAGTCGGAACCAGCCGGTGGTGTGTCTTGTGTGACCACTGCATCCGGCGAGGCGCCATTATTCGGCAGGTTTGCAGCATCGGTTGAGGCTGGATCATGTTGTATGAAAACAGCATCAGGAAGATTGCTCTGATTGAATGGCGAAGGGACGGGATTGAAGTCTTCACTGTTGGAAAACACGACCGTCGGCAGTCCGGGCGCTGTGGAATCATTTTGAGGATACTGACCTGTTTGGCTCAGTGTATCCTGGACGTCCTGGTGAAACTTGCTGGTTGGGTCGCTGGTGGAGTTGTCTGTCTGGTCGCTAACGTCAGACTGAGCGTATGGTTTTTGCACGGTGCCGACTTGTTGGTAAGCCATGTTTTGCTCCTTGAGCAGCCGAGAACCCACCTTCAAAAGGTGTGGTGAGGCTAAGAACGGGGATGGGTTTGCTGGATATTCCTGCCAGCCTGAGCATCCTACCGAATCGGCATGACAATCGCTTGACGACCCGCTATGAAGGTCCTGCTGGGCGTTTTCGCAAAGTGAACACTCGAAAAAGTGAAATATTGCTCATTGCCAGTATTTTTCAGGCAGATCCGCCAAAATTGTTCAGTGTAAATGGTCACTGAATTTGTCACTTGCAGCCGCCGATACAAAAAAGCGTGTCGCTGACGCCTTCGACTTCCGTCGGCTAGTCTTTCGGTTTTGCATGTCCATTTATGCTGTCATAGTTTTGGCAGGTATCCTTGCTCTGCTAACGCATCTATCGACTTCAACTTTCCTGCGTGATCAGTTCAGCCTGACAGAGGAAGCAAATTTCCCAACCTGGCTTGCATCCATATTGTGGCTCTTTGTGGGGATTTCGTCATACATTGCCAATATCACTGATCGCATGCAGAACAGACCAAGCAGGATATGGCTTCTAATCTCGTTTGCTTTTCTCTATGCTTCGATGGACGAAGTTTGCCGAATACACGAGCGAATTCCCAGCTGGCAGTGCTACTACATCGTGCCCATATCGATTGTTTTTGCTCTCGGAGGACCTTTCCTCTGGAAGCGATTGCGCGAAATTCCCCGGGTTCGCATTTTTCTAATTGCGGGGGCTTGTTGCTATTTGCTGTCTCTGGTTCTCGAGTTCTATGCACAGATACCATCCTTGCACGCGGCACTCGAGGAAATCGGGTTTATTCGGAAGTGGAATCCGATCGAATTTACGGAAGAAATGATCGAGCTCTTCGGCACGGCATTTTTAGTCCACGCGTTGCTGAATTACAACCTGTCTCGCTGGAAACTCCTTGCGGGTTGTGAGCGTGAAACAGCCGAGATTGCGTCTTCGACAGAGACCTAAATATGGAAGCGGTTATCGCGGCATGAACAAATGAAAGATCTTCGCAATTCAGTGTGCCCTAGAGGGCACTAAGGCTGAATCTCTCGAGATTCTTTGGCAGTTTTACCAGAGCGGTGCGCGTTCTTGGTCTGATCTTGTGATTTATCAATTTGCTTGCTTGGTTTGCCGCTCGATTAGCTGCTGCAATGTATTCAGCTGCCTCTTTGTGTTCTCCAAACTGTTCTGCGGCAATCGACCAATCCAACCAGGTTCCGGCATGTTTAAGGTTTTGCAGCGCCAGCGGAATTTCAGGAAATACCTGAACACCGGTTGCGCCGAGAAGACAACCGCAGTTTTGCAAGATGGTGTCATTTTTGGTCTTCCAATCGCGCGCCTGCGCTCGCCATTTGTTTAAGGCAACCTCATTTCCTTTCTCGCTTTTGCCAAGGGCGCCATTATGCATGGTTGCAGCAATCTTTGTAGTTGCAGCTATCAAGTTTCGGCAAGACTTGATGTTTGCCTTGACGCCCTCGTGATTGGGGCAACAACTCCAATATTGATAATCTTCGCTTGTCTCTATCTTCCGGTCTGGCGCGCGCGCCGGCACCCCATCGGGCGGAAGCGCAAGCTCAGATGATGTCGTCGTTGTCTCAGCTGTGAGTTCAATGGGCGGACTGGAGGTGTTGTCCTGATCGAATATCTGTTTGTTTAGAGAAACACCAATGCAGCCTGCAAGAACCATTGCGAAGCAATAATGGATGACCAGTGTGCTCGGATTGAATCTATTTTTTGGCATTTGTCCCACACAAATCCCTTGCTCAAGAACCGCTTCTTAAGCAAGTTCCAGAGCGACAGTAAAGCAAGCTGCGACCGGCGAACTTTAGACTTCGCCTTGCGTGCCGATATGTTCCTAACTTAACACCGCAATGTTTTGGGCTTGTAAAGAGAAGTGCAAAGTCGAATGAAATTCGTGCAAAATGCGGGGGCTGCTCTAAGTTTGGGCGTCTAGTTTGGGGCCTGGGAATGGAAAAATTTTTGCGCCAGTCGGGCTTTGTGCAATAGCGAGCTGTTTCTCAACACATGTTCTACAAATCGATGTCTTGCTTGCTTTCTTTCGAATGACTAGGAATGGCGAACTTCCGGGCACAGGCAGTAGCGGAGAGCAAAACCAACATTGCTGGCTCAGTACCTTGCTGCGATCAGATTCGTTGTCAAAACGTTTCTTGAAAATCAAAAGGTGTTTCTGGCAAATGAGATCTTGTTCGCCCGTTCCGCAGAAAACGCAAGGTTTTGATTGTTCGCTATTTCTTTCTCCAACCAAGCAGGTCACCTATTTTGAGAAAGTACCATCTGAGAGTGACTAATAGCCCCACAAAAATAAATGGAAGCATGATGGCGTATGGTGTTGCATCAAGCGTGCAAGATGTGGTTCTGTGCACTGCCACTACCCCACGTCCTACTGCTCCATGCTCACATAATAGTTTGCGAACCTTGTTTAGAGAAACCGGCACTCCACTACAGGAATTTATTAGAAGCGCATTTGGCTGAATTAAAGGATTGCTTGAAAGAGTGGCGGTATTCTCGACACAGAAGCATGAGCACCCTGAAAATGCCTTACGCGTCGACGTAGCGTGGTCTAGATTTGGGCCTACTTCAAACTTGCTTCCCGCAACGAATCCGAAAATCGTCGATATTAAGATGGTGGCGACAAAGGCTTCAGTCCAATATCGCTTGCGTCCATGCATAAGCACAATCCTCCACTGCGAGTGTCTCATAAGCAGGCAGGGTGTGTAAATCAGTAGGATTCCCACCTTGATCGGGGAATAAGAACGATGGCTAATAGTAAGTTTGAACTGAATTTATATGCCGGAGAAGAATCTACAAGTACTGCTTTCCTCAATAAAGCCGCGGTTGCATGACGATACGTTTGTGTTCTGCACCGTGAGTGAGCGTGAGTATAAAGCGCTTAAGACCGACCCGATTTGTGTCTTTCGCGAAAGTGAAGGTGTTTCTATTACTGTTGAAAAATCGGTTGCTGATGCGGCTTCACTTCAGTATGATGGCACCTGGTCGCTAATCACTTGCGAGATAAACTCGGATCTAACGGCAGTTGGATTTCTAGCTGCGATGTCGAAGCTTTTGGCAGAGCTGGCAATACCAGTGAATGTTGTCTCCGCATTCCATCACGATCATTTGTTTGTTCCGTCGGATCGGGCAGAGCAGGCAATGCAACTGCTTCAAGACCTATCCGCCAAACCGTCTGCAATTTTGAGGGCACCAGTGAACAATATTCGAGAACTTATTCCGCAGGTGTTCAACGAACAGCGCGCCTTCAAAGCGCCTGGCTCTCTGCTCTCTCAGGGAGTGGCGCTGATTAGATCAAAGTTTGAATACAGCTTGCCCGACGATATGAGAATCTTCTACGAGCGGTGTCATGACGTTAAGGTATTCAATCGTTATTCAATTTTGTCGTTTCAAAAGGCGCTCGATACGGATAGATCGAAGCTACCCAAGAGCTGGATGCCTTTCTGTGAGTTGCCGACCGGTAATTTGATCGCCATTGATTTGAGCAATCCGAATGATGTCTATCCGATTATCGATCTCGACAATCAAGATTTTGACTATGTGGTAATCGCTCTCAGTTTCACTGAGTTTATAGACAGGATCCTGACGCGCGACGGAACATCAGTGTATTGGACGGACCACAACGAACAATATGGAACGGCCAAGGTTCATTTGAATAATCAGCTGTTGCGCAAACAGTACGAGGAATATTGGAACTCACTTGGCGAGGAGACCGGTCCCGACCTTTGCAAGAACGAGAAGTGCGATAGGCTGCGTATCAAGCTGAGCATATTCTGCCGGCAGCATCAGTTTGAACAAATGCAGAAGATGTCGTGCCCGTTCACTACCGACAATCCGCACGAGACTATTGTGGAGTACAAGTTGAAGCACCACGAGGGTGTGTCCCATAAATAAGGTTGGGACTATTTCCCGAACCCGCTAAATGCCCTGTCCTGACAGGGATTTCCGAAAATGTATTCTGGACAACAATTTGGCTCTTGACTTCGAGGTGAGTTGCACTTAATCTGTAGTCCGGCACGCTTTAGAGCCGTTTTTGACCGAACTTACTATTTTTTTCACTCACCTGCCTTCGTTGGAGGATTTTATATGCGTAAAGCACAAGCATTGGGAGTCGCCGCCGCTGTAGTTCTCGGCCTTTCTCTCAACATTCCAGCATTCGCGCAAGCTCAAGGTGATCAATTCGCTTCGTCCGGTACGGAAGGACAATACTCGTCCCAAGCCCAAGGCAACACCGGCACACAATCTTTGCAAACCCAAGAAAGCAATGCACCGACATTGCAAGGCGCCACCAACGGTACCATAGGACCACAAGGCTCCGATGCTACCTACATCACCGGCGTCAACACTGCAGGTACTGTACGTGTTAACAACTTGGCTAACTTAGAAGCATTGCTCAACATCATCGCAAACGGTATGGAAATCCTCGGTATTGCCTGGGGCGGACCTACCATGATCATGGGCTTCATGCACATGGCAGCCGGCACACAAGATGCAATGAAGAAAGTACTCTTCGGAGCAGCTGGTGTGACAGGCGGATTGGCAACACCCGGTTGCATCAACTGGCTCGTTGCATCCGCTCGCGACGCCAACTTGTTCAGCTAGAAAGTTTTCCCCCGCCAACGCCAGCCAGAGACCTCCCGTAAGGGGGGTTTTTGGTCTTGTTGGGATATGCGATGATTTGTCCATCGGCATCCAAGTTCAAATCGGGGACACTTACCATCTCGCTGACTGACGACCAGAAGAAAAAGTATCAAAAACAGTTGGCCATGCCCGGATTAACTGAGGACTGCCAGGCGCGCTTGATGAAGGCGCGCATTCTCATTTTGGGTGCGACCGAAACAGCTTTTGTTTGCGCCGATCATTTGATGAGACTGGGAACCGGTCATTTGGAACTTGCCGGTGCCAGCCATTACGATATGCATTTGCTGGCGGAGCGGCTGGACGTGCTTCATCCGCAGCCGACCGACACGCATGTCTCGGTTGCGGATCGAACATTCGATGCGCATGATTCGGAAGAATTGATCGCGTCATTCGATGTGGTTGTGGATGGACTAAACGACTGGCAATTGAAATTGGTGGCCAGCGACGCTTGCATGCATTTGTCGAAACCACTGGTGCATGTGGGTGGCGAAGGTTTTCGCTATCAGCTTTATACGATGCGTCCGGGCCGCTCCGCTTGCCTTCGCTGTGTATTTCCTCGCATAGGCATCGATGATTTTCCAAAAGCACAGGACGAAAATGCGCTTTTCTCGCCCGTCCAGGGAGTGCTCGGCGCCCTGCAGGCAATCGAGGCGGCAAAACTGGCGGCCAACTTTGGTGCAAGCCAGGGAAATGAGTTGTTCAAATTTGATTTCCTGAGCGGCGAGATGGAAATGATCACCGGGCTGGATGGTGTTGCAGATTGTCCGGATTGCGGGAAGCGCAGGCGTTAAAGATCCGGAACCAGGTCCGGCTTCTCGTCATTCAAAATTTCGTTTGCCACTTTGACCGAGCAGGGTGCCTGCGTGATAGCTGTGATGATCTCGCTTCCTCGCTTATCGGCTTTGTTGCGGATGAGAGTCTCGATCAAATTCCATTGTCTCTGCGTTTCTCTTATCGCCAGTTCTCTGGCCACCTTGAAATAGGTGGTTGAGCCGACAGACTTTTTTCCTTCATCTTGCACGGCTGTGCTCTTGTCGAAGCCTTCAAACTTAAGCAAGGTGCCAATTTTCGATTCGGTCTCTTGGAGAGCAGTCCAATCAGCCAGATCCATTGAAAAGAGATCGTTTTTGCACTGGTCTTCCTTCAGCTCAATGTAATTGGAGCGGCTGTAGAAGTCCTGCAATGTGTGCAATACCTCGCCAAGCAGGAAAAGGACGCGGGCGCGTGACTTTTCGTCGGTGTCGGCGTTTTGCGCGTAATTGAGAATCTTTCGTTTTTCACGATCGACCAGGGCCAGGCACTTGGTCAATTCTCCGGTCTTGAAATGGCGCCTTGGATCTTTCGCCCCTTCGGCGCCGGCTATATCAGCCGCGCTTGAACCTTTCAATACCAGCTTCAGATTGGCATCGCATATGGTGCCGTTCAGAGCTTCCTGTGTGATCGACTCGTGAATGTTGCCGGTTTCATCACTGCCGAAGCTGTAGGCTGCGCCCGTGCAAAGCTGTATCGTGCCTAAAAGCGCCGTCCATAGTGCCAAGATTTTGCGCGCGGGTCTCATGCCAATTGGGTTTCCTTCCTGACCTCATTCGATCCCATCTTATCTACTTTGAGGCAATGGCGCGAATGCCCGGTGTTAGAAAAATTCGGATATGCCTTACACCGGTTAAAACCCATTGTATATGGCGCATATCTCCTTGGCTCACTGTTGGAGGTGCGGACAGTTTTTTTGCAGGAATTAATCGCCTGATGGCAGAGTTTTAAGCGGCACCGGAGCTTAGTAGTGCGACAATCGAATCTTCATATGACGTTCGTGACTGGGGGTAATCCTAAGTGGTAGACTCGCTTCTTAAGATTGATGTGCAAAATCCTCCGGCGGAGCGCACGGGCACCAGGCTTAGCGAGCTGGATTTCATCGCCTTCGACGTCGAGACCACTGGGCTTTCGGCAATTGCCTGCAAGTTGGTAGAACTTTCTGCCGTACGCTTCCGGCTGGCCGGCGGCCAGATGGAAATCTTTTCTGAGCTGATCAATCCGGAATGCGAAATTCCACCCGAAGTCACTCGTATTCACGGCATTACGGACGCCATGGTCAAAAATGCTTTGACCAACAAGGAAGTAATTCCGCTTTTTCTCAATTTCATCGGCAGCAAGCCCTGCGTATTGGTGGCTCACAATGCGCCATTCGATGTCGGCTTTCTCAAGGTTGCAGTAGCGCGTCTGGGCATCGAAGTCCCAGCATTGACCGTGCTCGATACGCTCAATTTGTCGCGCGCGCTTGTTGATGGCGTTGTCGATTACAAGCTGAAGACACTGGCGCAACACTTCGAGATCGTTGACGGCGACTATCACAGAGCCCTGGCGGACAGCCACCACGTTCGCCACATCTTCGGCAAGATTATGGCTGCCAACCCAGAATTCGACACGCTGGAAGCCCTTCAAGACCTCAATTGCTTGATTACATTGAACGAGCAAGAAAGCGCAGTCGAGCCGACCGGCGAAGTGGCGTTGCACGTCAGTGTCATCAGAGCGGCGATTGACGGCAAGAAGCAGCTTAAAATGGTTTATTTAGGCAATGGTCCACCGCCCCGTTCAGGGCGGCTAATTACGCCGATTGCAGTGCTTGAAAACCGTGGCAATCATTACCTAACGGCGTTCTGTCATCAGGTAGATGCGGAAAGAACGTTTAGAATAGACAGGATTAAGAGCCTTCAAGTCTATTCCTGATGCATTTGCGTAAGCAGCGGTCCGAAATTCAATACAAGCTTAAAGCTGGTGCGCTGGCGCTTTCGGCGCCGGTCATATTGGCGCTCGCCTTGATTCAATCGCCTGAGCCCGCTCAGGCCTTTCGTTTTCTCAAACTGGGAGAATATTTGAACGGCGGTCCGAAGCAGAAGAAGGAAGAGACGGAGATTTTTTCGGCGGAACCTGCCGACCCTGAAGACACCGAAGCGCCAGGCGCAGGCAAAGATGGCGCCGGTAAAAGCGGTGGTGCTCACACCTCTGCAAAAGGAGAAAACGGCAAGGGTGAAGCCGCCAAAAGTGCTGACGGTAAGCCCAATCGGAGCGGCAAAGAAAAGGATATGGTTGCGAATCCTTTGAATGAGGTGCTCAATGACCTCACTCAAGACAGCGGCGAAATCAAGGCGGAAGATGCAGCTCTGCCTATCAATAAGGCTCGCAAGGTCGACAAGCATATGAAGTATGCCGACGCGTTTTTCGCCCGAAGGGATTATACAAATGCTCTTCTTGAGTACGAAACGGTCATAAAGACTGACCCGGACAATTACAAAGCGCACTTTATGGCCGGCAAAGTGCTGATGGCGATGTCTGATTTCGAAGAAGCGCTCAAGGAATTCAATAAGGCTGAAATCTTGCGTCCTAACAGCGGCGACGTCCATTTCATCAAGGGTGAAACCTTGAGGATGCTGGGGCGCCACGAGGCTGCTTCAGTTGAATACCGCCGCACTCTCAAAGCAAACCCTGAAAACGCCCTGGCACGCGCCTATCTGGCCGAATGCTACCGCATGAAGCAAATGTACAGGTCGGCGATCGATGAATGCCGACGGGCTATTGTGCTGGATCCCAAGTCGGTGATTCCACATTTGATTATGGCTCAATGCTATGCATCGTCGCGCCAGATGGAAGATTCGCTGGCTGAGTACAAGACTGCCCTGGCTATGAACGAGAAGGATCCTGTTGTGCACGCCCGTTGTGGGCTGGCGCTCGGCAACCTGGGCAAATGGGATCAGGCTGTCAATCAGTTTATCCGGGCTACCGACCTCGATCCGCGTTATTCCGAGGGGCACGCCGGGCTTGCCTATGCGCTTGCCAATCTCAAGCGTCTGAAAGAGGCGCTGGCTGAAGCCCGCATCGCTGTTTCTCTGGCGCCCAATGACCCTGATACCCACTCAAACCTGGCCTGGGTTTACGCCAAAAAGGGCGATTACCTGTCCGCTGCCGTCGAATATCGCCTGGCTCTGAAAATAGACCCCAAGAATGCCGACCGCCACAAAGCCCTTGGCATGGCGCTGAAGGATGCAGGGGATGTGGATGGAGCGATTGCCGAGCTGTTGACCGTTACACAAACCTCAAAAGATTACGAAGCCGAACTGGCGCTTCAGTCCTTGATGCAAGGCCGGCGTTAACGGACGGGAGACCATGGCATCGACCCTACATTAAAGGCCGCAAAGCTTTGCCGGGGCTGATGTTGTATCCTTACAATCATGAAACCGGTAATTGGAATCAATGTTGACGTAACGGCAGGCCCCCCTGAAGAGGCGCGCGTACAGGCGCTCTACTTTGATGCCGTGCAGAAGGCGGGCGGGGTTCCTTTGCTGATTCCGCCGATGCCGGATGAGGACCTTAAGATAGCTCTGGATCGCCTTGATGGGCTGATGTTTATCGGTGGCTATGATTATTGTCCGAGTACCTATGGCGAAGCGCTTGATGATGAGACCAAAGCCAAGCTTAATGTAGAACTGGCGCATGAAAGGCGCATCGCCTTCGATTTTAAAATGATTCGCTTTGCCCTGGAAAAACAAGCAATGCCCATTTTGGGAATTTGCGCTGGCGCTCAACTGCTCAATATTGAGTTGGGTGGAACTTTGATCACGGATATAGTGCACGAACTGCCCGATTCCGAGGTTTTGCACGCCAGCAAGAACGGCTGGCAAGATGGGTTTAAGCGTCATGAAGTAGTGCTGGAAGCGAAAAGTGCAATCGCTAGTATTTACAAAAATACGCGCATCGATGTGCCTACCTCACACCATCAGGCTGTTGATAAGCCGGGACGCGGATTAACTATTGCGGCGCGCGCTGACGATGGTGTAGTGGAAGCCGTAGAGTTGGCAGAGCGCCCATTCGTCATTGGTGTTCAATGGCATCCAGAGCGCGATTTCGAGGGCAATCGTTCCTTGTTCGAGGCTTTTATTAGGCAGTGCTCGGTGCTGGTTGCGCATGGGCGTTGACGCCGGTTGGCTGAGATTTATCGAGTTGAATGCTGATTCTTTCAAAGTTGCTTGAGGTGAATTAAATGGCACGACGCATTCTGGTCACAGGCGGAGCCGGCTTCATAGGCAGCCACCTGATCGACAAGCTGCTGTCGATGGGCGACAGCGTCTGCGTGCTAGATAATTTCAACGACTATTACAATCCGGAAAGAAAGCGTCTCAACATTCAAGAGCACTTGCTGCACCCGCAATACAAAATTGTTGAAGGCGATCTGCGCGCTGATGCTGCTCTCGATCAGGTTTTTCAATATGGTCCCTTTGACTGCGTCGTGCATTTGGCGGCCATGGCCGGTGTCAGACCTTCACTTTCGCAAGCTGCATACTACATGGATGTGAATTTGAACGGCACTCAAAAGCTGCTCGATCGCATTGCCGAACATTGCCCTAAAGCAAGATTGGCGTTCGGCTCTTCTTCCTCCGTATACGGCGGGCGATCGGGAGAAAGCTTCAAAGAAACCGATCGAATCGATCAACCGTTTTCACCTTATGCTGCCTCCAAAGCAGCCGGCGAATTGATTTGCTATTCGGCCCATCACACCAATAATCTGCAAGTCGTCTGTCTTCGCTTTTTCACCGTATTCGGTCCTCGGCAGCGTCCGGACCTGGCCATTCACAAGTTTTGCAAACTGATCTCGAGCGGGCAGCCGATCGAAGTCTATGGTGACGGTTCCACCAAACGCGATTACACATTTGTCGGTGATATCGTCGACGGTATCACCAGCGCCTTGTCGTACGACCTGCCCGGATATGACATCATTAATCTCGGCCGTTCCGAGCCTGTCGTACTTATGGATATGATTCGTTGTTTGGAAAAGCAGATTGGGAAATCGGCGCAAATAGAGCATTTGCCCATGCAGACAGGCGACGTGCCATTCACTTATGCGAGCATCGAGAAGGCTCGAAAGGTGCTCAATTATGAGCCGAAAGTGACCTTTGAAGAAGGTATAAAACGGTTTGTCGACTGGCACAAATCCCTGACGCCGGCGGCACAGGCGGTTGAGCTCAGAGCATAAAGTGCCTCAAGCAGACTTACTGGCAATGTTGAAACGGCTCAGGCGCGCAATTTCCGCCGCACTTGTGATTGCACTTGTGCCGGTAGTCTTTTGCGCAGACCATGATGTGTCTGCTGCTGAGAGCGACAGCATTGTTATGCAAGCTCTCAAGGAAGAGATGGCTCGTTCAATTGCTCACTTAAAGACGGCTGGCGATGCGCCTGTCTATTTCATTGCCTATCGAGTCTTTGAGCGCGAAATTGGCAATGTCTCCGGCGAGTACGGCAGCATCAAGGAAAAATTCGATGTCTCCCGCAGCCGCACTCTGGATGTCGAATTGCGAGTTGGCAGCCCCAAACTGGACAATAGCCACAGAATTCCAGCCAACGATTCTTTTGGCTCGCGCGAACAAACCTTCGGCTATGAAGCGCAGATTCCTTATGAAGACGACAAGATGGCACTGCGCAATATCATCTGGTTGAAGACCGATGCTGCTTTTCGCCTGGCGCAAAAGAAATACGCCCAGGTGAAAGCGAACAAAGATGTGCTCGTTGCTGAAGAGGATCGCTCAGATGATTATGTGGTTGAAAAACCGCAGAGCAGTTATCATCCCAAAAAGCCCATGAATGTGGACAGTCAATTGTGGCAGTCTCAAGTCCGGGAAGCTTCAGCCGTTTACCGGGACTTTCCCTTCATTCGCACAGGCGATGTCGACCTGACTGCGCAAAGATTGAGACGTTATCTGGTCACCAGTGCCGGTACCGCAATCGAAGACGAGAGAGTCAGCTATGATGCCATACTCTACGCCGACACAGTGGCCGACGACGGTATGGTCCTCTGGCTCATCGACCGGGCCGAGGTTGATGATGTGAAGAAATTGCCTGACGCGGTGGCTTTGAAAGCAATGGCTAAAAAGCTCGGAGAATCGCTCGATCGTTTGAGGAAGTCCCCGGTTGCTCAACCGTATGCCGGACCGGCCATTCTTCAAGGAAAGGCAGCCGCTGTCTTTTTTCACGAGATATTCGGTCATCGAATCGAAGGGCACAGGCAGAAAGACGAGAGCGAAGGACGAACATTTACAGACAAAGTCGGCATGTCGGTTATGCCCAAATTCATTTCCGTTATCGATGATGCCAGCGCCGCAAAGCTCGGTAAAAATACTCTCAACGGATATTATCAATTCGATGATGAAGGGGTGCCGTCTCAGAAGGTCGTCCTGGTCGACAAAGGCGTGCTCAAGAAATTCTTGATGAGTTGTTCGCCGATCAGTGGATTTAAAAATTCGAACGGTCACGGTCGTTGCCGCGAAGGACATGCACCTGTGGCGCGTCAGTCGAATCTCATGGTCCTTGCTGACGCGAAGTATCAGGTGGGTCCGCAAGAGCTGCGCGCTCATCTGATCCAGGAAATCAAACGGCAAAAGAAACCGTATGGACTGATATTTGATGATATTGAGGGCGGTTCTACACTGACGCGTTCATCCGACCCCCAGATCTATAATTTATATCCGCTCAAGGTGACCAAAGTTTTTGCTGATGGAAGACCCGATCAGCTCTTGCGTGGGGTAGACATTGTCGGTACTCCTCTGGCATCCCTGGAGCTGATTTTAAAGGCCGGCACGGATATGCAAACATTTGATGGGGTTTGCGGTGCGGAGTCGGGCTGGATTCCTGTCTCGGCGTCATCGCCCAGCTTGCTTGTAAAAACGATCGAAGTAGCCAGGCAGGCCAAGTCGCACAACAAACCACCGCTGCTTCCTGATCCGCTGCAAGAATCGCGTCAGCGCGGAGTAAAACGATGATCAAAGCAATGGCTTCAAAAAGGAATCTGATCCTCATTGCCATAGCACCACTTCTGGTGCTGGCACAACCTTGCTTCGCTGTCAGTGTTGAAGAGACTGTAATGAAAGCGATGACTGATGAGATGGATCGTTCGTTGAAACGGTTGCGCCTTGATGGGCATGCGCCGCCCTATTACATAAGTTATGACTCAACCGAAACCGACAGATTCGAGGTAACTGCGTCGCTCGGCTTTCTAACCGGTCGCAGTCATACTCGCTGGCGATCGTTTGAGCCGACTGTTAAAGTCGGCGACTATGTTTTCGACAATTCCAAGTTCTACGGCGATTCGCCTGCCAGCACCGGCAGTTCAGGATTGACTATAGACAATAACTACGATGCGATCAGAAGAAAAATTTGGCTGGCTACCGACACCGATTACAAGAGTGCGGTCGAACTGCTGGAAGAGAAGAAAGCACACTTCAAACGCAGCAACATCGACAACAAAATGGATGACTTCTCAAAGGAAGATCCCGAGGTTAGCATCAGCAAAGCTCGCCCACTGATAGTGGACGAAGCAGTATGGATCGATCGCGCCAAGAAACTTTCGGCGATATTCAGGCAGTATCCAGCTATTCAATTGTCGTTGGTGAATCTCAAAGCGAGCGTCAGCAATCGCAGTTTTGTCAGCAGTGAGGGCGGTCGCATCTTGGATGACACCGAGGATTGGCTGGTGATATTGGCGGCCAGTACCCAAGCCAAAGACGGCGAACGCATAAAAGACATGGAAGTGCTGGGCGGTCACAAAGAAGGTGAGTTGCCGCCATTTGAAGAAATGGAGAAAAAAGCCAGATCATTGGCAGAGCGATTGATCATGCTCCAAGACGCGTCCGTAATCGAAGACTATGATGGACCTGTGCTTTTTGAAAACCAGGCGGCGGCCGAATTCATGGAGCAGATGGTCTGTGACAATCTGGCTTCCCAGCCTGATTCACTTTCGGCCGATACCGTATCGCAGCATTCCAGCCCCTTTGCAGAAAAAATCGGCAAGAAGATTCTTCCCAGGCATCTGACCGTCATCGATGATCCGTTTGCCCGCCAATTCAAAGGCGAGCCTTTATTCGGAGGCTACAATTTTGACGTTCAAGGCGTAAAAGCAAGACGCGTGATTTTGATCGCTAAAGGCGTTTTGAAATCATTGTGCACCGATCGCTCACCGACAAAATTCAGCCAACACTCAAACGGACACTCCAATGGCTATGGAGGGTCCACGAGCCTGGTCTTTGTCACTTCCGACAGCACCAACACCCCAGCCGATCTGATCGCGCGCGGCAAGGAGTTGGCGAGGGATGCCGAACTGCCGTATTTTTTGATTGCGCGAAGATTGCTCGATCCCAGCGCCGCGCCCATGTTGCAAATGCCGGATTCTGCTGCAGGCACTCTATTGGGTTCATCTGAGTCCACTGTTGTTTTGCCCCGCCCAATAATTTTAGTGAAACATTGGGTGGACACGGACAAAGAAGAAATCGTGCGCGGTGCTCGCTTCGAACCTGTCACAGCGCGCATATTGAAAGACATAGACATGATTGGCGGCGAAGAACAGGCCACTCTAATGGGACGAGGTGCAGAAAATTACACGCATTTGATCTGCCCCTCTTTCATCGTCAAGTCGATGGAAGTAAACAAAGACACCGCCACCAGGGAAAAACCACCAGTCCTTGAAAATCCGCTTGTTGGCTCGTCTTCAAGCCCGTAAGAGCCGGCGCGTTGCACGCGCCTTCAAAAAGGGGCGTGCAACGCCCCAGCTACGAATGGCTCCGAATTGCGCGCCCAAAAAAAACCGGGGCGTTCAACGCCCCGGTTACGATTTAATAGGTTTTCTCAGATTTTACTTTTTCTTTGAACTCGGGCGTTACGTCGCTGACTTTGTGTTCGACATAAGCAACTTTGTTATTCAATGTTTTGTTGATATCAAAGTTCAAGTTAGAGATTGCCACAAATGAAAAGAGCAATGCGGCGCAGGCTGCAACTACAGTCAATCTGGCCACGCGATTCATTTTAGCTTCTTTTAGCTCTTCTTCTGTCATGTAGCAGTAAGATGAATCTTTATCTGTAATACACTCTGCCATTTTTTGCCTCCTAGCATATTGCTCGTATTTGCTTGTAGCAGTGGGACGCAGCCCGAGCCAAGGAGTTCCTTGCCTGGCAAAAAATCTTGTGTAAGGTTATCTAGCCTAGCCTTTGCCGCCTTCACTCAGGCGGTCTTGAAATTTATTCGCTTCTTCTATAAGCAACACCTGTCTTCTCAGGTCGCGCGTCTCTTCTTCCAGCGCGCTGATTCGCAATTCCATTTTTTGCGGATCGATTTCCGCATGTTTCGATTTGACTTTGTCAGCGTAAGCAATGGCAAGAGGACGTCCGACGGTAACGATCGTAACGATTGCGATCAACCCCATTACGACCAGGAACATTATCTCGAACACGAATAACATGCCTTGGACTCTCCCTTATTACTCTTTTCTATCCCAATTATTCCCACCACAGGAAACGACCAGCCTTGACACTCAGCGGACATTCTTTGCATAATCAGAGTTCAGAGCAATACGTGGCACGGTAGCTCAGTCGGCTAGAGCGGGCGACTCATAACCGCCAGGTCGAGGGTTCGATTCCCTCCTGTGCCAAATTTTCCAATTTCTGTAATGTTTGCCGGGTCTGGTCAGACCTGTGGGCGTTTGCCACTTTCTTACTGACCGGGGACGCGATAGTGCTCGACGTCGCCGAATTTGAAGTACTGCCTTTCCTGGCTCTCTGATGTCTTAATTCCAGCCGTTTGGGTGACAAATTGCCGCTGAGAGCGTTTGGGAAAACGTAGGTAGGTAGAGCCTTCCAGCGCCATAATAGAATTCAAGACTGCTTTGTCGAAGTTCGGAAACCCAGACGACTGCTTGATTTTCGCACTCAAAATGTGCCGGTCGGCGGAAATCTTGCAATGAAACCAGGCCACAGTGCCGAGCGGGAAACGCACAACCACCATTCCACGGGCGGGATCAAAGCGCAGGTCGACGTCGTCCGGGTTGTTGAGAGCCTCTTGAACGCCCGACTGCACGGCCCAGAGAAATTTATTTCGCCACTTGTCCCATTCGACCTGCAATTCCTGGTCGTCCATATCCGGGTCGGCTGCAGGTCCAGTGTCGGACTGCATGGCAGAGCCTTGCAAGAGAGGCTTTCCTCCCTGCGGACGCATGGGCGTCAGCCCTCCGCCATCATCCTGGGCGCCGCCCTGGAGTCCGTTTCCATCACTATCTGCTTTGCCTTTGAGAGGATCTTCGTCGGCTCCCATCTTGCCTTTCTGGGCATTGAGGTCAGCGTCATTAGCCTCGATGCGCCCGGTTTGCATCTTCATTCTTTTCTTCTTGCGCGGCTGATCTCCTGAATCTGTCGGGTTTTCGGCAGGTGGTGCGGCAGCCGGCTGCTTGCCTCCGTCTTCTTGCCAGTCGGATGCATGAGCGTAGGGAGCGGCAACACTTGTGAGCAACAGCGCAGTAGCGAATAATGTGGCAGCGCTTGGAAATTTCATTTAAACTAGCTCCGTAAACGGGCGCCTATTTGACTTTAGCCGATTTCAGATGATTGGACATATTACTGTCTAGAATAACTCAAAGACAGCTTCGAGTCTTTCGTGTAAACACTGACCTGATATAGGTTCGTGAAAAACCTGCTGAAAATTGCAGACGATCTATTTCATCTCTTTGTTTCACCCAATATTCCCGGCTTTGGCTACTTCTTGCAGGTAATGGCAAGCACTCAATGAGCGAATTCAATCCTCAATTTTCTCAGTTTCCGCAATTGCCAGAACAATTGGATAGCCAATTTGCAGACCTGGCCGATATGGTCTGCCGGCGTCTGGAGATGTCGACGCTGCTGGAAAGGCAGTTGGGCGCCATTCCTGCTGAAGGGTTTTTTACTTGGGAAGCGGTGCGCCAGTATTTGCAGACCAGCTGCGGCGGTATCTTAGGTGGTGGCGCCCTGAGCGCTGCCGATAATGCAGCCGATCGTCTCGATTTCACCAGACGCAAACGTACTGAGCGTTTGCTGATTGGCGTTTCCGGTGGTGCCGATTCTGTGGCACTGCTCCTTTTAAGTTGTCTGGCTGCCTCGCGTGGCAGTTGCTCCGAGATTGTCTGCTGTCACGTAAATCATCGCTTGCGAGGAGAGGAATCCGATTGTGATGCGCAATTTTGCGCCGCTATCGCCAAGTCGCTTGGAATCGATTTTGTTGTGGCGGCAGCCAATCAAGGGCAAGCAGAAACGTTTCAAAGGCAAGGCAGCGAAGAAAAGCTTAGAGACTTCAGATATGAAGCGTTTCAGGCACAAGCTCTCAAGCTGGGCGCTCGCACCATTGCCCTGGCCCACACGCTCAATGACCAGGTTGAGACGGTGCTCTTTCGATCTTTTCGCGGCACTTCCTCTTCCGGATTGCGCGGTATTCCTTGTGTTCGCAATCACGACGGCATTTTCATCTCGCGTCCGCTCATTGATGTTTCTCGCGATCAAATAGTCGGATTTTTGAGGCAGCTTGGCTTTTCCTGGCGCGAAGACTCGAGCAATGCCCAGCTTCATTACAGCCGCAACTTTATTCGGTCGGAGGTCCTGCCCCGCATAGAAAGCGAATTTCCAGACTTCAGCACGCGAGTTGAAAGGATGAGGCAGTTGATTGCCGATGATGAAGAGATGCTTAAAACTTTGTGCCTGAGCGAGATCGCAAAGGTGGAAAGCAAGAACGCCAACCGGTGGGAGCTGGCGAAATTGAGCCTGCTTCCCATCGCCATGAAGAGAAGAATGTTTGCTCATGCCTTGAGGGTGAGAGGGATTGAGGTGAGCTTCGAGCGCGTCGACAAACTGGTGGCAGTAAGCGTCGGTAATAATGAGATTTCAGGAGTCGAACCAGTAAAGGGATTCAGTTTAAATGAGCGCTGGGACGTGGCCAGAGGCAAGGAACATTTGATGTTTGTCGAAAAGGACGAATTGGACGCTGCCGACGGCATGACTGCCGATCCAATTGCGGTGCGGGTTCCCGGTATGACGATTGTACCGGCGCTCAATAAGGTGATGTTTGTTGAGGCTTTAGAGCCCTCAGAAGGCAGACCAAAGAAATTCCCTGGTGAAGAGTCGTTTGAAGTGATCGTGTCGCTCGAGAAAGTCAAGAGCCCGCTTGTAATCAGGCATAGGCAGCCCGGTGATTGTATTCAGCCTTTTGGAATGCAGGAAACAGTAAAACTGAAAAAGTACTTGCATACGCATAAGCCGGATGAAGATGCGGCTATTGGCAGTGCGGGCAAGCTTTTTGTCCTGGCTTGCGGGGAGGAAGTGCTCTGGGTGCCTGGTGTGGGAATCAGTGAAAAGCTGCGTGTCACGGGGCGGCCGACCCATACGATCAAATTGCTCGACATTGGAATCGGAGACAGCGCCTTATGTTGATCTCCGGTTAAGCGAAGTTAATCTTGGGTTGAATTGTTGTTCTCCTCATTTCTGGCACTTTTCAGCGTTTTTCTGCAAAGTACGCGTGTCCTTTAAGGCACAAATGGAAATGCTGCTCGTCTAACTAAACTCAAAGACGTTACTATGCAATTGTTGGAAACACTCGATTTAGTAGAACTGGATAGACTCTCAGCGCTTTCGGCTGGGGCGCCCGCAGATAGCTGGGCGGTCTATGGTTTCGAACTCTTAAGAAAGACCGGAAAGGCAGGCAGGTTCAGGCTTAGGGTGTTACACTTAGCATGTTATAATCTGAGGATTAGGTATCTGGAGTGGCAGGAATGAGGAAGTACGGAACAACTTGGGCCGTTTTCTTTTTGTTGGTGGTGCTGGTTATCTTCGTGTTCTCATTGACGAGCATAAGCCGTCGTGAAGAGCCGTTGACTTACTCGCAATTGCAAAATCTGTTGAAGGAAGGCAAGTCCGACCAGATTCAGAAAGCGACTTTGACCAACGGCGAAAATGTGGGCTTTTTCAAGGTGGCAGGCAACGATCGCGAGCGATCGGTAATTCTGCCGGCAGAAGCCAAAGAAGATTTGATCAAACAGCTAAATGCTGCCGGCGTCACCGTCGAAGTAAAAGAGCCGGATAAATCCAGCTTCTGGTTCCAACTTATAAGTTCTTTCTTCCTGCCGATTTTATTGCTGGTCGGATTCTTGTTTATGTTCCGCAGCGCCCAATCGGGCGGCAACCAGGCTATGAGTTTCGGACGCAGCCGCGCCAAACTGATGGTCGACAATAAGGTCAAAGTTTCATTCAATGATGTTGCAGGCATCGATGAAGCCAAGCAAGAATTGCAGGAAATTGTTGATTTCTTGAAGAGCCCGGAAAAATTCCAGGCACTTGGTGCCCGGATTCCACGCGGCGTTTTGCTTGTCGGTGCCCCCGGCACGGGGAAGACTTTACTTGCCAAAGCGGTAGCCGGTGAAGCAGGCGTTCCCTTCTTTAGTATCTCCGGTTCGGACTTCGTTGAAATGTTCGTCGGCGTCGGCGCCTCTCGTGTGCGCGACCTCTTCGATCAAGCGAAGAAGCATGCACCTTGTATTGTCTTCGTCGATGAAATAGACGCTGTCGGTCGCCAGCGTGGCGCCGGTCTTGGCGGCGGTCACGACGAGCGCGAACAGACCCTCAACCAATTGCTGGTTGAAATGGACGGTTTTGAAGGCACGACCGGCATCATTGTCATCGCTGCCACCAATCGCCCGGACATCTTGGACTCGGCGCTTTTGAGACCAGGTCGTTTCGACCGTCAGGTCGTCATCGATCGTCCGGATGTACTGGGCCGCGAGCAAATTCTCAATGTCCACGGTCGCGGCAAGCCGCTCGCCAAAGACGTAGAGCTTAAGGTTCTTGCTCGACGCACACCTGGTTTTACAGGCGCGGATTTGTCCAACTTGATCAATGAAGCGGCATTGATTGCAGCTCGTGCCGATAAGCGCGAGATCGAGATGAACGATCTGGAACTGGCAATTGACAAGGTTATCGCCGGCCCTGAGAAAAAGACTCGTCTGATTTCGGCCAGAGAAAAGACGATGACCGCCTATCACGAGGTCGGGCACGCATTGATGTGCATTCTTCTTAAGAACGCCCATCCGCTCCACAAAGTGACGATCATTCCGCGGGGCTTCGCGCTTGGCTTGACGATGTTCTTCCCAGAAGAAGATATCCTCACTCAGACTCGCTCGCAGCTCATAGATCAGATAGGAGTCAGTCTTGGTGGTCGAGTTGCAGAAGAAACCGTATACGGTGAAATCACAACCGGCGCACAAGACGACCTGGAGAAATGCACCAAGCTGGCGCGCCGCATGGTGACTGAATTTGGCATGAGCGACAGGCTCGGACCAATGACCTTTGGTAAGCGTCACGAACAAGTTTTCCTCGGTCGTGATTTCGGACACGAACGCGACTATGGTGAAAACATCCAGGCAATCATTGATGAAGAAGTATCCAAACTGGTTACCGAGCAACATCAAAAAGTCAAAGATCTTCTTGTGCAGCATCGCCCGCATATGGACGCCATCGTAAAGGTGTTGTTGGACAAAGAAACTCTCGATAAGAAGGAAGTCGATGCCATCATGGCTGAAGTCGACAGGCGTGTTTCGATGGGATTGCCACCCGTAGATGATCCGCCCGAAACTCCACCACTGGTATCAGGAAAAAGCGACGATATTTTGAAAGTGCCGCCTCCGGGCGAGATCGACATTGCGCCGCAAGACCCTGAAGTCAAACCGGAATTCAAACCTAAGTTTGCTTAGACTTCAGAGGGCTCGTCCATGAGCGACGCGCTGCCGCAAAATGAGACTGAAAATCAGACCGATTCACAAACCGGCGATGACCTGAAAACAATCGGGCAAGCCGGTTTGTCGCATCCGCGGGCTCCATTTACTGCGGTGAAGGTTTTAATCATAATTTTGCTTCTGTCCGTTTTTGGATTTGCATCATTTGGTTTTGGTGAAACACCCTACACGACTCGGCATTGGCTAACGACAATCGTAACTGGTGGCGGTCTTCTGCCCAAGGTGTTCTCGCGCGACTTCAGCGTAGCTTTGCGCGCTGCAACCGACACCATGCTCGGTGAGGTCGAAATGAATAAGTCCGACTATGCAGAAGCAGAGAAATATTTTTCTCGAGCCCTTGTCGCTTACCAGGTCATCAATGCCGAGCAAACTTTCTGCGGTCATTCCTGTCTTGTCGGTTTGGCAAAGGCTTTGAGCGAACAGAAGAAAGATGAGAAAGCGAAAGACATTTTGAATCGGTCGTTGCAAGTTGCAGAGTCGCTCTACGGCAAAGATCATGAAGTCGTGGCCGGCAACCTTCGCGAACTGGCTTTCGGCGCTACCAGGCAGAAGAATTATGCGGCCGCCGAATCTCTTTATGAAAGAGCCCTTGCTCTGGACACAAAGGGATTGGGGACAGCTCATTTCGATGTGGCATACGATATGAGCTGTGTAGGAGAAATGGCATATCTGCAGAAAGACTACGACAAAGCGATTAAGTATCTGTCCGACAGTCTGGTCATTTACAAGCAGGCTCGCGGTGAATATCATCCCAGTTTTTTCTGGGTCGAAGAGAGCCTCGCCAAGGCTTATTACGAATCGAGTTCTTATGCGCAGGCGGCTCGCCAATTCGAGAGTGTGCTCACCAGATCAGATAGATTGCATGGCACTCCGGGTAAGGACTATCTTCGTGATCTCGCCTGGTTGAGCTGGTCTTACTACTATGACAACAATAAAGAGCGCGCCGTTTTGCGAGCGAAAAAACTGAAAGACTTTCTGGACAAGAAAAGCGATCTGGAGTTGTCTTCAATGAGCGATGTACTGGAGAGCGCCGGAGACGTTTTGATGTTTCTGGGCGAATACCGCCCGGCCATCGCCATGTTCGAACGTTATGTGAAAGTACAAGATCCCGCTGATGCCGGTTACGATGGCAAAGCCAGAAAGGTCGTCGTCTACATAGCTGAGTGTTATGAAAGGTCCGGACAAACCGAAGAGGCGAAGCGCTATCGCGAGGCCTCAGGCGAAGAGTCCCCCAATTACAAGGTTTTGCTGCAACACTAATGGAGCTACTAAGTAGCGAAAAGAGCTGATCGCCCCCGATCAGCCCTCCTCTGGCGCAGTCATTTTTACCACTGGAAATCTTATTTATAGTCGACAGGAAATAAAAGCTGGGACAAACCGAAGGTGGCCTCCGACATCAGGTAATTGCCTGGAGTGTTGGTAAATCCGCGCCACTCTCTCGAGATAGTCTCTCCCAGTGGATTTACCGCAAATTTGAAAGCCTCCTCGCAGTTTTCCTCGAGCCTCTTTTGAACCTTTTGATTCTGCTCGTCTGAGAGGTCAAGGTCGTTCTCGCTTTCGTCCTCGTCTGGTTGTCTGTGCACTGAATGTCTCGGTCTTCCGCAGCCATGTCTGTAGTCATCATACGAGTCTTCATAGAGTTTGGCGGAAGACTGTTCGGACAAGCTTGGTTCGCCGCTTGGGCATCGCTCTGATCTTTCTTCACTTTTGAGAACGGCCATGATAAACCTCCAGTGGCGATGCAAGAACGCCAAATACGAATGGTATTAGAAGCGGAGTCGGTGTGGGGTGGACAAGAATGAGCTTCATCCACCCACACTGCCAGTCCTCAATAGTTGTCACCGTCTTTGTAGTTGAACGGTTTAATCGGCTCTCCCTCGATTTTCATCGGGGTGTCGAGAGAGAGACCGGAGGTATTTTCATGGTTTTTGCGAGCGTAATATTTTAAATCCACGGGTCTGATCACTTCGCGACCTCTGGAGATGTCATCGAAGTTTTGCAGCATACGGAATGTAGTCTGCCGTTCTCTGCCATTGAGAAAACTCCAGTTTTGATCGTCGTATTCCAGGGCATGCCTGAGCGAGTCTTTGGTGATGCCGCCCACTGTGCGATCGAAAAGCTTTTGTTCGAGTGCGCCACCATGGGCGGTGAGGCAGGCGATAGTCTCGTGGGCCATGGGATCGACTGTTTGTTGTGGTTGATCCTGTGGAGTCGGTTGAGGGTCTTCGCCTCGAGTGCCGGTGCGAGCGTCTTTTGCCTGTTTCAACGCCATATTGATGTCGTCCATGCTTACGCATGTTCCCCAGCCCGGCGTAGTTTCTTCTTTTATTTCGTCATAATGATCCATGAGATAGTGGTTCATCGATTTTTCAATCGAAGTCATATCGTCATAGCCGGCAACACGGTAGTCCTTAAACGACTGATTCGTAATTCTTTCGTCGGTGGCCAGCTGGTCGAAATGCTCGCTGGCATATTTCAGGCTGACTTCCGGAAGCAAATGTTCTTTTATAAGCTTCCAGTGAACGTTCTCTGTATAGGCCTTTTCCTTTTCCGAACCGATGCCGAAGGATTGTCTGTCTTTGTCGATTTCCTTGAATGCTTGAGATAGGGATCCATCATTATCGACCGCACTGCGGAACTTATCGACGGTCGACCTGGCTTCTTCTTCTACAGTTGCTTTGAAGGTATGTTCGGGGGGCATTTTGAAATCTCCATTAAGAGCGAGCAAGACAAGCGACTGGCGGCAGCCAGTTCGCTTTGGTAATAGACTTCGAAGGGGGGACTTTAGGGATGCGCCGCTGGATTGCGTTGCCTGTCCATGCTGCCAATTTAGCGTCGGCTTTTGGCAAAGTATTGGCAGCCCTGCCAGAGGCTGCCAGTGCCGGGTCTTCAAGGGTATTAGAGGATGCTTAAGAGTTTCCTTTATATTCAATAAATGGCGGATGATAACGAGATGGCGCTGCGGGTCGGTTTTCGGCTTGGCAAGCTACCTATATAACGGTCCCTGGCAGATAAGCATAGGACCAATCTCTCATACTCTCCGGAGGGTCTAAACGTGGCCGTAGCTATGGAAAAAGAACTACTTTGCAAAGACTTCCTCGCCAGACCGAAGAAGCTGCTTATCGATGGTAAGTGGGTAGATGCCGAGTCCGGCAAGACTTTCGAAGTTTATAACCCGGCAACCGAAGAAGTCATCGCCAAAGTTCCTGAAGGCGGCAAGGCTGATGTAGACAAAGCCGTCATTGCAGCAAGAAAAGCTTTCGAAACAGGTCCCTGGCACACAATGAGCACCGCTCAACGTCAACACTTGCTGTTGAAGCTGGCTGATGCAATCGAAGCTCATGCCGATGAACTGGCTCAGCTCGAAACCCTCGACAACGGCAAACCGATCAAAGAATCGCGTTATGTCGATGTTGTCCAAACTGTTGAAACCTTCCGCTATTACGCTGGTTGGGCAACCAAGTTGGAAGGCGAAACCATCAACGCCAACTCTAACTTCTTCACCTACACCCTGCGCGAGCCAATCGGCGTAGTTGGACAAATCATTCCCTGGAACTTCCCGATGCTGATGGCAGCCTGGAAGCTGGGTCCCGCACTCGCTTGCGGCAACACCGTTATCTTGAAGCCAGCTGAGCAAACCCCTCTCACCGCTCTTCGCATCGGCGAATTGGCGATGGAAGTTGGTTTCCCGGCCGGCGTCATCAACATCATCACCGGCTTTGGTCCAGATTCCGCAGGTTCGGCAATCTCCGAGCACATGGGCATCGACAAAGTCGCTTTCACAGGCGAAGAAAACACCGGACGTCACATCGTCAAAGCTTCGGCCGGCAACCTCAAGAGAGTTTCACTCGAATTGGGCGGCAAGGCTCCTAACATCGTCTTTGCTGATGCCGACATCGATGCAGCCGTTAAGGGCGCCATCACCGGTATCTTCTTCAACCAGGGTCAAGTCTGCTGCGCAGGCTCCAGACTCTTCCTGGAAAGCTCCATTCATGATCAATTCATGACCAAGCTTACAGAGCGCGTTGCGAAGATGAAGCAAGGACATGGTATGGACGAGAAGACCCACATCGGTCCTCAAGTCTCCAAAGAACAACAAGAGCGCATCCTCAACTACATCGACATCGCCAAGAAAGAAGGCGCCAAGCTCGCATGTGGCGGCAGCACTCCCAAAGACCAACAAAAGGGCTACTTCGTCGAG
Organism: uncultured Candidatus Obscuribacterales bacterium; assembly: GCA_964531315.1. Lineage (GTDB taxonomy): Bacteria > Cyanobacteriota > Vampirovibrionia > Obscuribacterales > Obscuribacteraceae > QKMZ01. The sequence goes on from CAZHEZ010000021.1 coordinate 37,329, forward strand.
CCGACCATCTTCACCAACTGCACCAACGACATGCGTATTGCTCAAGAAGAAGTCTTCGGACCAGTCTTGGCAGTAATTCCTTTCAAGACAGTTGAAGAAGTCGCAGAACAAGCCAACAAGACCACCTTCGGCCTGTCAGGCGCTGTCTGGACCAAAGACGTTAAGAAAGCCCACAGATTGGCCAGCCAAATCAAAGCCGGCACCATCTGGGTCAACTGCTACAACGCATTCGATCCGGCCGTTCCGTTTGGCGGCTACAAGATGAGCGGCTATGGTCGCGAACTCGGCAAGCACTCGATCGAGCTCTACAGCAACATCAAGAGTGTTTGGGTAAACCTGGCCGACTAGTTCGGTTAAGCAAGCCAAAACGAACAAGGTAAATGAAAGGCGCCGGGCAACCGGCGCCTTTTTGATTAAGGCTCGATTTAATCTTTGCCCACCCCCTAATTGCTAAAGGCGTCCGGTAGATGTCCTCAGGTGCTGAGGGTATTTAACATGAACATTAGAGAAGCCATTCAAAAAGACAAAGTAGCTACAGGCGTATTGTTCGCGATGCTCGCGGCATCTGGTCTCTGTTTTTGTCCCCCTATGAAAGGCATAAGCGAAGTTATATTGGCTGCAGGTGTTGTCTGGGCCGTTTGGACGTTTCAAAATCTCTATGCATGTAACCAAGATCACGAAGTGAGAAATTTCTGGCTCAAAGAAACGATCTCAAATTGCTTTTACATGAGCCTTGCCGTGACTTTCGTTCTTTTGTGCACGCCAATTGGCAGGAAGATGGGACCCGATGTGCAGGACTGGATTTCTTACACAGTTCCGCTCTCGCACTATACAGCCCCCTACATCTTGCCGGCAGTGCTAGTCACTATCTTTCTGGTGATTGTTCTTGGTGCTGAGAAATTGAGCTTCACTGCTTCAAATTCAAGCGAAGCATAACTGCCATCACTTCTTGTTGTACAGATCTTGTGTCGTATACTCCGTTTCGTAGATATTGCCTGTGATGGCGGAGCCGGAACAACGCTGACGAAAAACTGTCAATATCACTATGATTTCCAATGGAGGAATCAAGTGATGAAAATGGAAAACCTGCGAATCGCTCGCGATTTGCTTTTTAGAACCGCGATTATAAGCGGAATCTTCAGCATTCTTATGGGCGTCTCAACCATGGCGTTTTGGGATACTTGGTCCGCCTGGACCTGCCAGTGGTATCACGTTTCGCCGGATGCTTTAGGCCCGGTAATTTTGAACTTTTTTGCTGCAATCAAGTTCTTTTTTGTATTTGTAATTCTAGTACCCGCGCTTGCTCTGCATTGGACGATTAAAGCGGCCGGACAAGGAAGTGTTTCCTAAAGGATCAAGCCAGCCATCATTCAGATACAATTGGCAAAGAGGAAATTTCAATTGAAATTGTGCCATTTTTGCAGTTGGATGCTGATGTTGCTTCTCCCAGCAATGCTCTCCGCGTGCTCGACAACCCCTGTGGCGACAACATCGACTAAAGATGCATTGCACGACCGCGTCATGCAATCTGGCAAGATTCGCTGCGGGTACTTCATTTTTCCGCCTTATTGCATGAAAGATCCCAATACTGGAAAAATGTCCGGCATTTTTGTAGAAGCATTGACGGAAGCGGCGAAAAATCTGAATCTTTCCCTTGAATGGACTGAGGAAGTTGGATACGGCACAATGATCGAGGGATTGAAGAATAATAGATATGACATTGTGCCCACCGGTGTCTGGCCCAACGCAAATCGCGCTCGTTATGCCGATTTCTCGATTCCTTTGTTTTATAGCGGAGTGGGAGTGTACGCGCGTTCAAGCGACAACCGTTTTTCAAGCAAAAACATCAGGGCGATTGACAGCGATCAAATAACGATTTCAACAATTGACGGAACGGTTCAGGATTTGATGGCGAAGAAGAATTTTCCACATGCTCGCATACTTTCTCATCCGGACTCTAGCGAGGCATCGCAGATTCTTCTGGATGTAGTTCACAAAAAGGCTGATGTAACCTTTATCGAGCCGGGCCTTGTCGGGCTGTTCCTCAAGAATAATCCCGGCACATTGAAGAGCATCACTGGACGCAAACCGATTGGTGTTGTCGGCAATACCATGATGTTCAAGATCGGTGAGCCCTCTTTCAAATCGATGCTCAATACGGCGCTGGCGGAACTGATTCAGACAGGTTACATCAATAGGTTATTGGACAAATATGAGCCTATCCAAGGTGCTTATTACAGGGTCTCCTCGCCTTACGATACGCAAGACACATCGCCCGATGGGAAGAATTGAGCCGAAACAATGCTGAAACTTCCCTCTGTAATTATTTCCAGCATTTGCCTTGCCTTTTGCAATCCGGCCCTCTCACAAGAAGTAAGTAAAGGCGAAATGCAGGCAAAATTGAAAGCGAAAGACCCGCTGGCAATCGCCATTGTCTGTTACCATCGCTCGATGTGGAAACAAGCAATCGAAGCGGCAACGGTTGCGCTAAGCAAACCGATGCCTTTGAAGGACAAGATAAACGCGCTGGAATTGCGGTCGGAAAGTTTTCTGAATATTGGCGATGAGCGACATGCTTACATCGACATCAACGAAGCCATGCACCTGCGCAAGGATATTCCGATGACGAGATATCTTCGCAGAGCGAATATAGAGATCGCTTTGAAGATGTATGCCGACGCGGCCAAGGATTTGACAATAATGATCGACAAGCCGCAAGCCAGTAAAAACGGCATCTATCGGACCAAGGACGGCATGTGTACTACTACCGAAGCTCTATATTTCCAAAGGTCGTCGTGTTATTTCAAAGGTGGAGAATATCGCAAAGCAATTGCTGACTATGACGTGCTCTTGCATATGGATCCCACTTCTGAGGAAGCATTCAAAATGAGGGGCGATTGCTATGCACAGATTGGTCAGCATAAAAAAGCAATAAATGACTATACCAAAGCGATCGAGAACGATAGAGAAAGCGCTGGAACAAGCTATTTTGCACGCTCATTGATGTATGAAAAACTGGGAAGCAAGACGCAAGCGGAAGCTGACAGAAAACGAGCCGGCGAACTTGGATATGTGCCGAGCCAGAAAGCATTGAATCAAGACAAGAAGAAGTAATCTGAGTTTATTATTCTTTCTTCGGTTCCAGGTGCTCTAAATTTCCCGAAAACCAGTGACGTTTTAGATCGTAATAATTTTCCGGTTTGCCGTCGTTGTTCCTGTCAAAGGTTGCCCGGTAGATATCGCCGGTGAACCAGCCTCGGTTGAAGGTAATGGCTGCATCAGTAGAGCGATCGTTATTGCGATCGATGGCAATGCCGTTTACCTTTGATGAAAACCATCCATACTTGGGATAGAGCGTCGAATCTGTTGTTCCGTCGCCCTTTAGATCGAGGCTTGCCGAATTGACGACGCCTAAGAATCGATTGAACTGTATCGAATATTCTTTGCTGCCGTCTTTTCCGGTCACATCTATTTTGTCGATATTGCCGAAAAATGAATAAGTAATTTTGCCTGTAGCATCCGGCTTGCCGTCATGATCTCTATCGATGTCGACGGCCTGCGGTTTGCCGCTGAAGAATTTGCAATCGGTAACTGTGATAGAGGGGGGACCGAAAGCTTTGTCGCGCGCTTCATCCATAAGCAACTCGGCGGCAATTAGAGAGCCGGAAACCAGTGGTTCTGCTTCCTTAGTGTTGTACTTCGACATGCTCAACTCCCGCCCAGAAGACGCCTGAGTTGAACTTAGAGCCCAGATGTTTCAACGATATTTCATCGCCATGCGGGAATCACGAGTGCAATCGGCGATGGTGTTGGTTTTCAGTGTCTTATTGAGCCGGCTGAACTGGAGCTGGAGGCTTTTGCTTGATCCTCAGCCTGCCATCTTCTCTAACAACTGTGAGATTTTCATCTCTGGACTTGAGATATGCTCGAATCGTTTCGGCTTCCGTGTCATAGTCAGAATTCAGTGATGCGGTAATCTGCTGTTGAGCTTCATCGGCGTAGAAATTCATTTCACCAAGATGCTTGGGAAATCCTTCTTGCAAAAGGCTTGTCAGTCTTGATTGTGCTGCCTCGATCTCCGGCAATGTCAGACCATCTTTGAGCAGGCTTTGTCTTCCATCCTCTGACGAAAATACTTTCAAAATTGCCTGCGCATCGGTTTCCAGTTGCGGGGACAATTCGCTCAGTCGTTTGCCTTCCAATGCTTTGGCCACTTCGAGGCTGAGTCCGAATTGCGATCCAAATCCCCAACTCGGTTTTTCCAGCAACGTGAAATCATTCTTGTTGTCTATAGCAGTAAGGTGAAGATCGCTGGATGGTGCAAGCTCCTGTCCATTTGCACCTTCGCGAATAGTTTGTTGGGAAAATTCGACCAGGTCCACATTTCCTTTCATCATATTGTCGAATGCTGCTCTGGCGATGAGCTCGCGCACTTGCGGGTTGTCGTTGATCAGTTTGGTCAAGCTGCCGGTTACCGGTTCGGCTGATTTATCCAATCCTTGCGCCTGGTTTGCCCACTCGCGCAACTGACCGCCTAATTGCTTGCCGCCATTTTCTTGAATCATGACAGGACCGGTGGTTGTTCCTTCAGTTTCATAACCCTTGCCCATCTTCGGCAAAGTGACTTGATCCCGCAGTACGAGAGGAAGCGAAGGAGAGTCGACTCCGGTGAGAGTCTTGATCGTTTGATTGACGTTGTGCGAAACTTCCGCTCTGCGCACGCGCATAAGCGAATTGATGTCTTCGGCAAACGGTCTGATGACGACGTCGGCACTTGTGCCGTCGCTGTTTTTGATCTTCGCGAAATACAATTCCTTGCCCTGCTCGAAGTTGCCGGCCGGTTTCTCCTCGCCTTCCTTCACTGGGTTAAGGCGTCGTATCCGCTGCATGGGAGTTTCGATGCCTTCTATATCTCCGGTCATAAATGAGGCTCTAGCGTCAGGAGTTGCCTCGGACTGCTTTTGCTCTGCTTTTGCTTTTGAAACTTCCGTATCTTTGGAGGTTTCGTTAAGGTCTCCTTCCTGTATAGCTTTGCTCGTCGGACGACTGAGCAATCCTATTTTGTGAGCACCGCCGAAGGCCAGGCCTACAAAGCCCATCTGATAAATGTTCTGTCCGGCTTCTGTGGCAGTCGGCAAAAGCTTTCCACTTCTCAAAGCATTGCCTTCGGCTGATACCAGCCCGGCCGGCACTGCTGAAAGAACACTTGTGGAAATCGGGTCGCTGAAAATTGCCCTGGCAAATCTTGATTTGATCGCCTCTGAAGCACCGAGGCGAGAAAGACCGAAGCTGGAAGCGGAAAGAGTGGCCATGGTAGCGCCGCCGGTCAGACCATTGAGGAAACGATCCTGTACGAAGCTCATTCCATTTAGTTTGTTGTTGCTGGGCCTAAACGCCGAGTCCATGGCAAATCCAGTCGTAAAAGCCAGTCCGGCTTCTTTTGCCGTCGCCAGACCAAAGGCTTTTCCATCCATCAGGGCTGGATTGGCGCGCACTGACATGGCTTCTTCGCCAAATAGTTTGGTGGCGCCGCCGCGTGCGCATTTATGAAGCAGAAAGTAAGGAACCATCATTCCTACTGCACTGCCGAGCATTTGGGCGTGTTGCCCGATTGAACCGTGGGCCTTTTCCGGCGCGGTAATGCCGCAATCTGCCAGACCGGCTTTCACGGAATCCATCAGCTTTGTACCGGCGGATTTGTCGACAATTTGCGACAGCCCAAGTAATGGCTCGCCTATGCCCGTATAGACTGCCGATTGGGCAAAATCACGGGCGCAGTGCCAGACTTCGCTCGAAAGAGCGGCGTCTTGGGCTTGCATGGAAGTAGCAGGTGCGGACGCTATGTCCGAACTGGTTAATTCAGCCAAGGTTATTATTCGTGTGCATGGGGTCCCGACCAAGATAGCTGTAATGTCTTGTGTGCTCAATGGGGATTTTCCCATTCAAAAGTTACCAAGTCCGTAAATGCCTTAGTCGCTTAAATCGATTGCCTAAAATGAATCCTTGCCACCCGGGTAAAATGTAGGGGGCTAAAGGGCTTTTAGAATCCAATGCCCAGCCCCCTTTGCCTTTGCAGGGAGACGGTCAGTGAAACTGGAGCGATTCCTGGGTGTTTTAATCTCTTCTTTCATAGTCTTTTCCGGGCTGTGGGGCACGGCAGCCTCCGCAGAGGATGCGACGCCGGCCCAGGCAGCAATGATCGTTTTAATCTTCGATACTCACTGCAAAACCGCCTGTGAGCTGGTTCGGCCGATTATGAAAGAGATAAAGGACGAGATGAAAGACTGCTTTTCCTATGTTGAGCTGAACAGTTCCAGCGAGACTCTGGCCGATTCCCAAAAGACGGCAAAAGAGCTTGGTATTCACGGATTTCTAGCGGACTACGCACAGTTCGTGCCGATTGTCGGCGTTTTCACAGCCAAGAAAAAATGCATCAAGGTGATTCAAGGTCCTAAAGCAAAAGACGTCTACATGGCTGCCCTTCAAAAGGCACTTCAATGCAAGTAGATTCGGAGCGTCAGAAACTAGCTGCATCTTTCAAGCGTATTTCCGGTTTTGCCGGAGGTATCTGTGCTTTGCTTTCTTTTGCTGTTGTGGTTGGCTGGTATCTGGACATCGAGTTGCTCAAGCATCCGTTTGGCACCAGTGTTGCCTTCGGAGTCGCCTTTGCTTACTTGATCTTAGGCATCATAATTGGCTTGGATGCCTTCGTGCCTGAGTCCAAACCTTTGCGCATCGGCAAGCTGACTGTGGTTTCACTGCTCTCCCTTATGGCAGCCGCCAAGTGTATTGAAGGTGTGATTGGCGCTGATTGGGACGTACTCAATATCAATTTCTCCTTTAATTCAGAGCGCATGGTTCCTCTTCTCTATCCCGGAGTAATGACGCCTGACACTTCTGTGGTTCAAGCTGTTCTCGGCTTTTCCTACTTGATGATTGATGTTTGGAAAGATGCCAAAGTTCAGATCTGGCAGTGGATGAGCGTGATTGTCATTGTTCTTTGTCTGATTCCGGTATTTGGTTTTATCCTGGGTGACACAAATTTGTGTTCGCTCTGGGGTTGCGTACGAATGCCTGTCGCCTTCGCAATTGCTTCCATCGGTCTTGCCTTCGCCATTCTTGCCGAGAGACCCGATCGCGGTTATGCCGCCGCCTTGATAGAACCCGATCTTCTCGGCACTGCATTGCGCCGATGTCTGGTTGCCGCAATGATCCTTTTGCCTTTGTTTGCAGAAGCAAAGGCTGTCTTCGTGCAATTTGGAGTATTTGATGAGGGGCTGGCCAAGTCCGGCTTGGGAATTGCTTTCATGTTTGTTTTTCTGGGGACAGTGATGTCGCAGTTTGTGTTTGCTTACAAGAGCGAGCAAAAAGTTCGCCAGACAACAGAACAACGCCTGCAAGATCTTTCAATGCAATTTTCACAAAGTCAGGCTCAAAGAGATTCGCTGGGACTTTCAGGAGGCAAAGCCTGGCGCAGAGCGAAATGCTCGAAGTGTAATGAGGAGTTTGAAACAAATACTCCTATTTGCCCTGCCTGTGAGATTCCACTGCAAGTCGTCGATGCATTAATAGGAATGATTCTGGAAGAGAAGTACAAGGTAGTCGATTACCTGGGCCGGGGCGGTATGAGCACTGTCTACAAAATTGAGCACCTTATTTTAAGCAAGGCTCTGGCCATTAAATTCTTGCAGCTGCAGTTGGCGACAAATACCCAGAGCGTCTTGCGTTTTCAACGTGAAGGCAAGGCCATGGCCAGGCTGCAACATCCCAATCTGTGCACCGTCCACGAGTGCAGTTTGATCGAAGGCGTTCCTTATCTGGTCTTGGAGTTTTTGCAAGGAAATTCTCTGGACCATATTCTTCAAGAGGAAAAGCGATTGTCCGTGCACAGAACCGTTGCCATAATGCTGCAAGTGGCAAACGGACTGGCTCATGCGCATAAAGAAAATATCGTCCATCGGGACATCAAGCCGAGCAACATTATGATGATCCCCCGCGAGTCAGGGGAAGACGTGGCCAAGGTCGTTGACTTTGGTTTGGCAAGAATTCTGGATGGTGATGGAGATCAGAAACTGTCTCAAACCGGAGAAGCCTTCGGAAGTCCGCTCTATATGAGCCCTGAGCAATGTCTCGGGCATGAAATCGACGGGCGAACGGATATCTATGGAATGGGTTGCGTAATGTATGAGTGTCTCTCCGGTAATGTGCCTTTTCGCGGAAATTCGATCATGGAAACTTTCAGCAAGCACATAAATTCTGAAGTCAAACCATTTGTAAAAGGACTTGATATACCGCTGGAAGTGTCAGACCTGGTCTATCGAATGCTTGAAAAGGAACCCTGCGATCGACCGCCATCCATGGAAGAAATTGTCTTCGAATTGACCTCAATTTTGGAAGATTTGAACGTGAAAGCCGTGTAGAAAATCTTTCTATTTTTTAAAATGTGCGTATGTAGCGCATCGAGAGTGATACCGGAGCGACCATTCCTAATTGCCTGCGGAAATTGATCTTGCCTGGCGTTGGAATACCGTTTATAGGCGGACCGGGAAGACCAGGCAATAATGACTGGCTGGGATTGATGTGCTGATTGAAAACAATCGGCACATCGATGAGCAGTATGTCTTTTCCTTTTGCCCACACCAAGCCGGGTCCGACGGTCAATACATAACCGGACTGCCGGAAGCCGGAATTCCCGCCGATCAAATCTCGGGCCGCCAGCCCTTCCAGATTACCCACACAGCGAAGTCTGAATCCCTTCAATCTGGGCTTGTCCCAAACTCCCGGTGGTCGCCAGTTGACACCCCACTGCAGGGCGTAAGTGTCGGCTACAGAGTTGGTGAGAACGTTTGCGAAATTAGGAGTGAGAGGCACTCCCAGGCTTGACACTATAGATGGTGTGCCGTTTTGATTTCTCGGATTGATTAAGTAATTGCCTGAAGTAAATACGGAAAAATTGGTCAGGAATCGTGGCTGCAAAAATGATTTGTAAGCCTGGTAGCCGACCAACACTCCCAGCCCTCCGTCGCCAGGCATTACGGCAGGCGGGTAAACGGGGCGGTTATGGAAATTTTGACCGGTTTCGTCAGGCAGCAAACCCTGATATTTGAAGTTGCCGGTAGGAAACTTGAGGCCGGCGCCAATGGCGACGTTTTCGAAAGGATGCTTCTTGCCGTCCAAGAGCCAAGTCTGCGAAAAGATGCTCAGGTCGCCAACCCCGCGCACGGGCTGAGTCTTTCTTTCGCCCTGTCCTGCACCTTTGGGCGGATAGAGCATCGAGAAATCGTTGAAAACAATCGGCAAAGACGCCTGTATGCTCGTGCGCTTGGTGATTGAGTAGCCAGCCGAGACATCCATCACGCTCAACCTTTCAGTAGGCTTCCAGAGGCGGGTGAAGTCCTTGTTGACGCGTGAGTCGAAATAGGACCTGTTTGCGTTTAAATAACGCCAGCCCACCGAAAGTTGATATTTACCACCATGAGTGCCGATCCCGGGCACTAAACTTCTCGAGGCCGCTCAGCCCTGGGCTATCGCATGTGGCGCCTGTGACATGTGCAGAACAAAAGCCAGAGTGGCCGCCCTTAGCAACCTCGCCAGATGACATCTGTGCGGACGCCCAGGCAAGCATCGCCTTTTCGCTACATTTGCGCCAGTCCGGTTTTTAGAAAACACGGTGATCGAAACACTTCAAGGGCTATAAAGAGACCAAACACGTCTTTGGAAACTCTAACACGCTCGGGTTCTCTAAGGTTCTAGAAAGAGCCCCCTCAAGAATGGAGTTTTTCAGACGGCACTCTCGCGCGAAGGATTTGCACAATCAACATCTGCATCGGCGAACCTCTCATCGAGCGCATCAAGTCCGAATTCGATCTTAAAATCTCGCTCTTCCAAAGTGATGGGAATCAGCCAGAGAAAATGGACATTCTTTCCTTCTATTTCCGCCCAATCGATCTCTCCATTCAAAACTGACAGAAGTCCATATTCGCATGTCGATCGGGGCATCCAAGGACGACCGAAATTGACAGTGTGCCCGGTGTCTAATGCCTCGCCAGTCATATGATAATGAGCGATAGCGTAGAAAAGCTCCAGATGTTCGACTGCCTGTCTTGGAGAGATCAAGTAAATCTCGATCGGATTGGCATCTGCAAACGACATTCCGCAGGATACATAGAACCATACCGGCCGATTTTCAATTGGCGCAATTTCTAGAACGCAGAAGTCTTCAGGCAAATCATGGGCTGGCCCCTTATCAAAAGTCAGCCTGGTGGCTTTGCTTTTGAAAGCCTTTTCGCAATGTTGTTGAATTGCCTGTGATCGCGTTGACGACATAGTTAAAAATCTAGCGCTCCCGTTTTAGAATCATGCTTTTACCCTTATTCTTCGCGTTGGTGAGAACTTCACGGGTGGCGGCCAGCCAGGAATTAAGGTTCATGTCCGATTGGAATTCGGCGATGCCACCACTGACGGTGGCATTGATCGGTCCTTGCGAAGTGGAAAATTGGCGGCGTTCGAATTCTTCTTTGAGCAAATTGGCGATTTGAACCAATTCGTATTCAGTCAATGAGTCGACCAGCACGGCAAACTCATCTCCTCCGATTCTTCCTATCACACCATAGCTGCGTATTGTTTCCTTGATAACGTTGGAAAGCTCACTGACCACCTTTTCGCCGATGCCATATCCATAATTTTCATTGATGGCACCAAAGTTGTCGATATCCAGCATGAGCATGTACAAGACGCCCGCCCTTTCATTTTCAGTCAAACGTTTTGCAGTGTTCATGAATTCCGCATGTGTGAGAGCACCCGTCAATCCGTCTCGACCAATCATGTCCTTAAGGGTTTGATAGCGTTCCAACCGGCCGGCAATTGTTGCAACAAGAAGCTGTGGGGGCGCTGGTTTGATCAAATAGTCGTCGCCATGTTTTGCGCCTTCGACGTGAAACTGCAATTGGTTTTCCGTGGTCAGAAAAATAATTGGCGTGGTATTGTATTTTTCTTGCTGGCGCACCAGCTTAGCCAGTTCAAAACCAGTCACGTCCCCAAGATTGACGTCCAAGATCAAGATGTCCGGCTGAGATTCAAGCAGTGCTTCCTCGAATTGCGAGGCGTCGGTAATAGCGTAAGGAAGAAAACCGCCGGCCTGGAGAAAGGAATACAGCCCGGAAGCCTGTATAGGATCGTCTTCGACAATCAGCACGCGGTAGCTCTTCGGTTTGCTTTTTTCCAGAAGCAGCTTCAATCGTTTGACAATTAAGGCAGCGTCTTCACTGGAATTGAAAACGCCATCGCCGCCTCCTCGAATCGCTTGCACCTTATCTTTGAAGGTGCCGCCGGCACTTATAAGAATAATCGGCACAGTGGCCATGCTGGAGCGTTGCGAACGAATGTTTCTCGCCAATTCATAAGCGGCTTGAGGAGGGTCCGGACAAACGATGACAAAAGCGTCGTACTTGATTTTGAGCAGGTTTTGCGGCGTTACGTCCCGCCCATCCATTTCATCGACAAGAAAGTCCGCCTTATCGAGGGCCTCAAACAGCGGTTTTGCAAAGGCTCGCGTGTCCTTGCGACTCAACCCGACAACCAGAACACGGCTTTGCAGAGGCGGTGACGGCGTACGCTGTTCTTCTTCTTCCTCCGTCGGCGCATCAGGGCCCATGGAAGTGAGCATGGCTGCATTGTCTATTGTCGCCGAAAGTTTGAGGACGAGCATTTTCAGCTTGTTGATTTCTTCTGCATATCCTGGTGTTGTTTTCTTTTTGGCCAGCGCCATGGAAATTTCTTCAGCATGAAGAGCGTGCTCGCAAAAATCTTTCAGACGGAAAAGCCCGCCGGCACCGGCCATTTGATGAAAATGTTTGATCAGTTTATTGACCTGATCCATCGCGGGCGTAGCGTTATTGAGCGTTTCAATTATCTGAGTGGCTTCATTGAGGCGTTCTTGAGTAAGCTCGATGAATTTGGACTTCTTACCGTCCACCATCGTTTGCTGCCAACTCTGCATTCTTGACTCCTCGAGGGTCACACCGGTCTTCGCGCCATTCTTTGGTAGATACAGTGGCTAGCTGCTAGGAAGAAGCTTTTGCAGTAGCGCCGCCAGTGAGCCGGGCCACTACCGCCAGAAGCTGGTCGATTTCAAAGGGTTTGGACAGGAAAAAGTCAGCACCCAACTCCATTGCCGCCTCTTCGTTTTTCTTTGCCCCGGTCAGAAAGAGGATTTTGGCACTTCCCTTCTCTTCTCGATAGTCCTTCAAAATGTCCAGTCCATTCATGTCCGGCAGCATTGAATCCAGCAAAATCAGGTCATAGCTGTTCGCCCGCATCATCGCACAGGCTTCCGTCCCCGTGCCGATGCTTTCAGCTGTGTGTCCGGTAAAAATCAAACAATCTGCAATGGTTTCTGCAAGGAATTCATCATCCTCGACCACCAATATCTTACTCATTAAACCAACGCCATAGATATATAAGGGTACTTAGACTCAATACCCGCTGCTTTTGGAGATAAAACAAGGCGCCCGTGGCGTTTTGCTAATTCCTAAAGGGCCTTCGCGAGATCGGCTCCGGAATCAGGCAAAAGGCATGATCACGCCCATCACGTGAATAAAGCTGTTCAAAACAGCTATTTGATCTCTTTTCCCATTTCGAAAACTTTCTTTTCTGAATGCTCAATGAGAAACCTGACCAGAGGTTGAATGCTCCCTGGTGCGTGCTCGTAAGACCAGTTGAACTTGCGCTTTTGGCCTGCCCTTTCAATCTCCAGAGTGTAGAAAGGACCGCCTTCCGTAATTGAATATTCGCTGTCCTTGCTGGAGAGGATATTGCTTGAATTGACCAGTTTGGTGAGATTGGCGGCTTCGTCAGCCTTCATAGTGCCGGTATTGATGCGGCAATCAAATCTTTCAAAATGTCTGGGATTGACGCCGGAGCCATGCGAAAACTCTATCTTGATCGACTGTTCGTCGGCGGCTCCTGCCCCTGCTGCGTCGAAAGAAATGAAGCTCAAGAGGGCGCCCAGAAAGATGGCGGCACCGACAAGCCAATGCAAGGTTTCTTTTCTGTGGATTTGTCTAGCCATGATTTAATCTTCCCAGTTCGTGTGTCCATTGTGCCTGTGAGGGATAACTGGCGCCGGGCGGCAATTAGGCAGCCAACCAGCCTGATATTCTCCCCTGTCCTCCCCGAACCTCATTCAGGGTGAACCCCAGTGCAGACTGGAGTGTTCCGCAGTATTCTCTTGGCATCGGGCTTGCCGCCTCACTTGCCGGTCGGCACCAGCCCAAAGAGTGGATTCAGCGCTCGCTTGAGCCGGGTCTGCGCGTGCTTACTATCTCGCCTTAGAAGGAAGCCACATGTTTGAAGATGATGTCGATGCTAAGGATCGTCAGCTTGCAGTTGCCGTAACAGATCTTGTGAAAACGTATCCCGGCAGCGACGTCTGCGCCCTGTCGGGCATCTCGTTGTCGGTTGAAAAAGGCGAGATTTTTGGATTGATTGGGCCCAATGGAGCGGGAAAGACGACATTGATTGGTTGCCTGCTTGGTCTTTTGCGTCCGGATTCCGGTTCTATAAAAATCTTCGGCAAGCCGGCAGACAGTCTTTCTGTGCGCCAGATTACGGGCTATGTGCCGGAGCGTTCCGACTTTGAATACTGGATGACTGCCCGGCAATTTTTGCAATATCATCACGGCTTGGCCAGGCGCGAGCCAAAAGACAGAGAAAGAGAAATAACAGAAGCGCTCGATGCCGTAGAGCTTTCCAAGTCGGTTTGGAATCGGCGGCTGAAGACCTATTCACGCGGTATGCTGCAGCGCTTGAATATCGCTCAGATGCTGATTGGAAAACCGCGCCTGGCCCTTCTGGACGAACCTACTCTTGGTTTGGATCCGATTGGTGTCACCCTGGTGCGCAATCTTGTCAAAAAAATGCAGGAGGATGGCATGACGGCAATCGTCAACTCGCATCAACTTGATGAAGTCGAGCGCGTTTGCGATCGGGTCGCCTTTATCAAACAAGGAAGGATAGCTTCGGTGGAAAACCTGCATTCCGGAGCAGTCAGCGACTATTTCTTGCTGGTGCGCTGGCCTGAGTGCCAATTGAATGGCAGCCTCAATTCGGTTGTCGCCCAGGCGGCTGGTGAAGCCAAAGCCTCTGTTGATGAATGCCACCACCAGTGGGGACGTTTTTCTGTGCAAAGCAATCAGATGGCCGTGCAGTTGATTCGCCGCCTGGTTGAGCATGGGCTGCCCGTGGAAGAGGCAGTGCCGGAGCGCGCCAAGCTGGAAGAACTTTTCGCGAGTGAAAGCAAAGCAGGAGGCCGACAATGAACAGCACAATAATACGCTTTACTGCCATGTCGGCTTGCCTCGATCCGATGAAACTGCTCTATGTCATTCTTCTGGGATTTGTCATGCCAATCGGTATGAAGGTAGCCTCCATGCTTCATGGCGCCTCCGATTCGCAAACATTCGAAATGCTCACAGGCAAGGTCGGCGTGGCCTTTGTGCTCATGGTCTTGTGTCTTGGATTGGCCGGAAACACGGCCACTCAATCGGGCCGCGGCGGCGAATATCTTCCGCTCATTTTCACTCGCCCGTTGACCCGGTGTGAATACGTGCTCAGCAAATGGATGACAATTACACTAATAGGTGGAGGATTTGCCGCCCTGCAAAACCTGATCATTGCCGCAATTGGACTGCATTTTGGCGAGTCGATTACGGCTCAGGCTCTGTTTAGCATGTTGATTGAACGATTTATGGACGCTGCCTTGATTTCGGCAGCCATGATCTTGACGATGTTGAATCGCAATCCGGCCTTCCAGATCTTTGCCGTGTTGTCGTTCTACATCTGGCTGGCAGGGCAGACTATACCGCCTGTAAGCGTGTCCACAGGCGGCAAAGCGCTTGAAGATCTCTCGATTGAGACGACCAAATTCATGCTCGGCATGTCTCAGTATATTGCCGACTTCATTTTGCCGACCGTCAATGTGTATGACCTGGTAAGCAATCCGGCCTCCGCTGCCGGAGCCTTGATTGCCTATTTGGCTGCACTGGCTGTTTATCTGGTCTTTGCTATCGAAGTAACCAACAAAAGAGAGTTCTTTTACGGTACTAACTAATTGAGTAAAGCTCGATGGATTCCAAGGCAGAAAGATCGGTTTCTTACATGCCCAAATGGCTGGTGCTTGCAGCTGCACTGCTTGTCGTTCTGAGGGTGTCAGATGTGGTTTTGACAAAGGTGCTCAGTCACAATCAGATATTTAGGCGAGACAATGGAATTTCCTGGGCACAGATTCCCACAAGAGATCAACTGGTGGCGGAGGCAAAACGCGTCGCTTCCACTCCCCAGAAGCCGGTTCAGGAACTGAGCCCGCAAAGCCAGGCGCAGTTGCAAGAATTGCTTGCTTACTCTAAAGCCGAAGGCAAGCTCTTGCTTTTGGAATTCTATGCCGACTGGTCTGATCCGTGCAAGAAAATGGAATCAACTTCCCTGAGCAATACACAAGTAGCTGGACTTGTCAGTGAACATTTTATGCCAGTAAGAGTCAATGACACGCAAAAACAATTTGGCGTCAACGCTCGCCTGGTGGCTGATTTGCAAAAGCGCTACCGGGTTTTTGCCTTTCCTACTCTGATTATCATAGGTAATGACGAAAGCCCCGTGGCCAGTCTGATCGGCAACTGCTCGTCTTTAACGACCTATCGCTTTCTCAGTCGGGCGCTGGCGACGGTGGCAACTTTGCGTCCGAACTTAGCACCGATCTCAATGAGAAAAGAACGTTTTGACGCGCAGTTATGATCCGATTTCTTCAGGACTATTTGGGTTCGTCAAGGGATATTCTCTTCAAGCCGTCCTGACAGTTCTTGATCCAGACAGAGTTTTCTGCTGGTGATTTTTCCAAAACAGATAAGGCAGACTGAAAGTTCTTCTTTGCCTCTGCATACTCTTCGGCGTCGAGCTGGCAGGTAGCCAGGAAATAAGTGCTTCTGGCGGCATCATTTAAGTCTTTTGCTTTAATGAAAAAGTCTCTCGATCGCTCGAAAAAATAACGGGAGCTGACCGAACAACCGTCGTGCAGTTTGAGTGTTGTTCCTACAAATTGAAGATTGTGACCAACTTGCCAATCGCTGGATGTGTATGTTTTTCTCAAATAGGACTCGGCTTCTTGGTACTTGCCCTGCCTGGCCAGCGCCCGAGCTAACGGCCAGGCGGTCAGTCTGCGGAATCGATTCGAATCAGGATTGGCTTCGATTATGCCCTTGAGGACATTTTCGGCTTGTTGATAATGACCCTGCTTATAGTCACGCATGGCAATCTTCACCGCATGCAGTGCCTCACGGGTTTCGTCATCGGGCAGGATGAACCACTCAACAATTTCCGGAACGTGATATTGCATGAATACAGTTGATATGAATTCCGGTTGATCCTTGACCGCGTCTCTCAGACAAAAGAAGGCCGAGATAGGGATTGTCGCCAGGCAGGTGACGATGGCAATTTTCCAGAAGCGTCTCTTTTGTTTGACGCGGACAAACTGACCTCTTTTGAAGTTCAACAATTCTTTTTTCAACGCGGCCATTGATTGATAGCGATCGGCCGGTGACTTTTCCAGGGCGCAAAAGACAATGCGCTTGATGGCGCTTGGAATATTCAATGCGGCAGCAAACGGCTTGGGTGCTTCCTTGGTATGTTTGATTACGGTTTCGCCGAAATTCTTGCCTTTAAAAGGAGGCTCGCCGCACAGTGCCTCATACATGACGCATCCAAGTGAATAGATATCCGAACGTTTGTCGAGCCCGGAGGCCAGGCATTGTTCGGGGCTCATGTAGAGCGGGCTGCCAAATACTTCGCCTGTTTTCGTCAATTTGAGATCGTCTAGGTTTTCACCTTGAAGTTTGGCGATGCCAAAATCTACGACGCTGGCAGACGGCGCTTTTCCCACCTCTGAGGAAACAAGAATGTTGCTGGGTTTTAGATCTCTGTGCACGATGCCCTTTTCGTGAGCATGCTGAAGAGCATCGGCAACCTGGATCATGATATCGGCGACAAATTGCGGATCAAGCGGGCCTTTGCGGGCAATCAGCGAATTGAGCGGCTCGCCGTTGATCATGTCCATGACCAGATAAGGACCATGGGTGTCGCAAACATGGAAGTCGTGGATGCGCACTATATTGGGGTGGTCCAACTGGCTTGTAGCATGTGCTTCTTGTTGAAACCGCTTCCAGCTCTCGTCGGAAATTTCTCGGTCTTGATTGAGCAACTTGATGGCCACGACGCGTTTCATCATCGCGTCATAGGCCTGATAGACGGAGCCCATTCCGCCTTCGCCAAGCTTTTCTTCAATGGCGTATTTGCCCGCGATTACCGATCCCCTGAGGTCGGTCGGCGATTTTGGCACCAGGGGTACGGCCGCCCGCTGTTGAACAATCACCGGTGATTGTCCACTGGCCACCTGGGTTTCGTCCTGATTGGGATTGGTATCAATAGTCTCAGATTCTCGAATCTGAGGAACTGCCCCATCAGCTAATAGAGGTGATGGGTTGGCGCTGGCTCTTTTTTCGGGATGCCCTTTTTTCTCAGTCATAGACCGTGCCCGGTTGCTTTTCGAAGCCCCCATATTCTATCAGCTTTCGTAGATAATCACGCGTGAGGAATCTACAATGTGAAATGGGTATGGGTGGGACTTTCCGGGGGCTTTGTAACAAGTTATTCTTGCTTACTTGTGGACTGAAGCGGAATTCATATACTTAATTGAGACCGGGTCGCACTTGTGCGGCTTTCTTTGCCATTTTTTTCCTCTGTGTATCGTGTTTTACAGGCGCTATGAAGGCGCCGGCTGCGATGAGTCGAAATCATGTTGTCTAAACCACTGACAGTTGGAATAATCGGCGGAATTGGACCGGAAGCTGCCAACCGGCTGGCGCAGCTGATCGTCGAATTGGCCGATGGGCAATCCGACAGAGAGCATATTCCGGTCATTTGCTTCAACAATCCAAATATCCCCAGCCGCGTCGATTCAATTAGCGGCAAGGGAGAAAGTTGCCTGCCTGCCCTGGTTGAGACAGCCAGAAGTCTGGTGCGGGCCGGTGCGAATTTCTTGATTATGCCTTGCAATTGCGCACACTATTATTTGCGGGATTTGAGAGATGAAGTATCGGTGCCGGTGCTCGATATGATTCACGAGACGGTCGATTACCTGGTCGAGGATTACTCGGGGGCGCGGGCGGTCGGATTGCTGGCCTCGTCGCCGACTCTGGATGCCGGTCTTTATGGGCGCCCTCTTTCGGAATGGGGCATAGAAGGTCTCACGCCCACAGCCATTGAGCAAGAGCTGGTAATGTCGGCAATCTATGGTCCAGAAGGCATTAAGGCCGGCAAAAAAGAAAGGCCGAAAGAGACCTTAATCGCGGTTGGAAATTCGCTGGCGCAAAGAGGTGCCGATGTGATTGTGGCGGCCTGCACGGAAATCTCTCTGGTGTTAGATTCGCACTGCCTGAATATACCTGTTGTTGATCCGATGCGCGTTATCGCTCGGTCGGCAATCAATTGTGCTCGTCATGGTTTGAGTCACTCGCAGTCGGGACGTTTTGTGCATTCGCTGAGACGATCGACTGCAGCTGGAGTGTAGGAGTTTCAAATTGGCTAATGTTTTGCTGACTCTTGCAGAAGAAGTTGGTGCCACCACTGAAAGTTATTTTGCGGTGCGTTTTCCGGTCGACGAAAACGATTGTTTTGAATTTGCGGCCGGATTGAATGCAATTGGGCACCAGGTGTACTTTGTGAATTGGAAAGATCTGGAGGGTGACCGGTTCAATCGGATGTTCCATTTCCAGTCGTCGCGATTTGTACAGCCCCTGGCTCTTTCAGATTTTGAGCTGGTGTTTGTGTACAAAATGGAAGGTTTCTATTTTGATATGCCGCGTTTTTTCGAGATGGTGGCAATTTTTGAAAGAGAGATTCCCCTTGTTGTTAATCATCCCTCCACCATCCGGCACAACATCGACAAGAGTTATCTCTTTCATCTAAAGGAGCATGGTGTTAACGTCGGACTTCCATACACCATTGCAGATGCGATCGAAGAGAGGCTCCAGGACAATCTGCCATGCGTAATCAAACCGCTGTTTGGCGAAAGAGGAGAGGGTGTCTTGCTGGCAAAATCCGTTGCCGATTTAATAGAGATTGAAGGAAGAGAGCATCAATTCATAGCCCAGGAATTCATTGCGGAAATTAGAGAAGGGGAAAAGAGTCTGGCGTTTTTGGGATTTGATTTTCAGCACGCCGTCATTAAGCGACCCAACAAATTCAATGTCGACGAGTTTCGCTGCAACATGTCTCTGGGCGGCACGGTCGATCCTTACGAGCCTACAAAAGAAGAGATCAAATATTCTGTCGATCTTCTCAAGGTTTACCAAACGTTTGGTTGTCCGATTCATTTCAGCAGAATAGATTTTGCCACCACCTGCGACGGACCAAAGTTGATTGAAGCTGAGCTGCTCAATCCTTCAATTTATGCCAACTATTCTAAGAAAGGTCCACAGTTCGGCAAGGCGATTGCTGCTTATTTTCATGGTCTTATCCAGGGCGAGCAGGCGACTGAAAGCTTTTATTCGAGCACTGTGGACGCCAGATAATCGACCAGTGGTTTTCTCGCATCGACAATCTTTGTCATCACATCGTACTGAGTGAAGGTTGTTCCCGCACCATTGATTTCGTTGATTTGCGAGCCGATGAAATCTATTGAGCCTATTGTCAGTCCGGATTTAAGGCACAACTTGTCAGCTTTTGCAAGGTCTTCCTTGAATTCTTTCGATGGCTTATCGCCGTACTCAATGATGCGAAATTCGTCTGTATGATCAGACCAGGGTGTATTCCTGCCAAAGACTTTGCGGCCGCCGACGCAGGTACCATTTACATACCACAATCGTTTTTCCGGTCCCGCCACCAGCGGTTGAAAACAATAGTCTTCTTTAAGTGAATGATCGCCTTTGATCATAAACTCGCGAAAGCTCTTGAGCTGGCTGTCACCTTCAATTTTGTGAATGCCGCCACCGCCGCCGCCCCAGTTCGGTTTGGCCACAATCTTTTTTTCTCGTTTGACAAAATCATGGACATCAGCCCATTTAACGAAACGATAAGTGGGAACAACTCCCCACTTGCCGGCATCAAGTTCTGAAAACCATGATTTCAGGGTGTGTCTTTCCGCTTGCGCGCTATTGATCAGCTGTTTGACTTGCCCGCTCTCGACTTGCCCTTCATGAAATTGCAATTGCGCTTCCAGGAAATCTCGTCTTCTCTTGAATCCCATTTCCCGGCATTCGATCCAATAACCATCGGTATAGACAATCCAGACATCGGCCTCCGGTTTTATCCAACCGTGATGTTCGAATTTGCCTTGCGCAGCTCGTTTGTAGGCGTTGAGACGTTTGCGTTTAAAATCATATCCTGAAATCGGAACGACGAAGAGATCGCAGACTGCATGCAGTCCAGTCACGATAGAACGCACTGTCTGGAAGCGTTTTCCCTCAACCAACCCGGGATTGACAGTGAGCAGGACTCTTTTTCTTGTTCTCATGTTTTCGAGGTGGGAACTGGCTCTAGTTGGTAATTGAGCATGCTTGACGCGGTGTCGAAATCACGCTCCAGCTCAAGCTCGGAATTGGCTCCCATATTGATCAAACCGTAGCGGAAGCTGTGAGAATCTTGCAATTGATCGGACAATTTTTTACCTGGTGTGGCGATTACCTGAACCAGCGCTCCCGGAAATTTATGCTCGACTGCTTTGATGTTTACTGGGTCCGGAATTTTTCTGACCAGCTTGTCGTCGAAGGTTCTGAGAACACAACTGGCGGCAATTTTATACCGGCCTTGCCGGCGCACGAAACCGGGCGGCATTCCCAGCGCAATGCGCATCATCACTTCATAGGAATTGCTGCCGTCCACCTTTTCGAATAGATCCGGGAACTGCGATGCGATCTTGGGGTTGATCTCGATGATGTGGACGCTATTCTTCTCAGGACTATAAATCATCTCGATATTGAACATGGCATTGTCATAGCCGATGCCTTTGAGGAAATCCGAAGCCATTTGCTCCATTCGGCGCAAGACGTGGGCGGGCAACTTGGACGGATATTGAAAACGTTTGAATGAGAATGTGCCGGGAAACATAATCGCGTCGATGATGCCCATGACCGTAACCTGTCCTTGAAAGACAAAACCTTCCATGGACACTTGATTGCCTTCCAGCAATTCTTCATACAACAAATAATTTGCATTCAGCGGCCAATCAGTGTAATTGCGCACCAGATCGTTGAAAGGCAAAATGAAGAATTCTGGCAAGAGGGCACCTTGCGCGCGCTTTCTAAGCTCGGCGCGATTCTCTATCTGGAATGCGTTTTTCGACATGCAGGACTTCACTGGTTTTAAAAAACCGGGAAACATCGAAATATTTTCTACTGTGCGCAAGTCTTCAGGATCAATCAAATGAAACTTGGCGGTGGCGGAAGGAACAAGCCTGCTTTGCTCTACGCGACTGTAATATTTGTGTTCGCACAGTAAAATTGGCGCGGGCTTGGGACCAGGCAGTCCAAGCCTGTCAGTGAGAACCGCAGTCGCTGACATGCCCGGGTATCCTACACCGGATGTGATACCAGCCAGACGTTCATCATGGTGACTTCTGACTGTGTCATCCATCAATTTGATGATATCCAGCGGCTGTCCGTCTAATTTTGGTTTCTCGCCAAGCAAGTCATCAAAATAGTCGCCTCCGAATTCGTCGAAGC